>JBJFET010000130.1:0-74011 GCA_051891035.1 Succinivibrio sp.
CGATGATTACTACCACCTCACTTTTCTTCACGTGAAGATCAATTCCCCGTAGGATCTTGTTAGAACCGTATGACTTGTATAAATCCTTAATAATAATCATCTATCAGTGTCCCTTAGAATTGTATTTTTTCTCAAGATATGCAACCAGTCTGCTGATAGTGAGTGTCATAATCAGGTAGATAATAGCTACTGCAGTCCAGATTTCAAATGATCTGTAGGTTGCTGCAATAATCAGCTGTCCTTTACGGGTCAGCTCTTCAAATCCGATTACAGATACTAAGGATGAATCCTTGAGCATTGCAATAAATTCATTGCCAAGCTGAGGAATTGTTCTTCTGAAAGCCTGAGGGATCACAATCTTTGACATTGTCTGAGACCATGTAAGTCCAAGTGATCTGCCAGCCTCAAACTGACCTTTATCAATTGACTGTATTCCTGCTCTGAAGATTTCAGCAACATATGCACCTGAGTTTATTGAACAGGCTACAACGGCTGCTATATAAGGCTCAATTCTGATGCCCAAAAGTGCAGGAAGAGCAAAATAAATAATAAAGATCTGTACCAAAAGAGGTGTGCCGCGAATAATATCCACATATACCTTTGCCGGCCATTTGAGGAGCCTGTAGCTTGAAAGCTCTGCAATACCGACAAAAAGACCGATAAGCACACCAAAGGCAACTGCCACAAGAGTGATCTCTAGAGTTACAAGAGCACCTGTAAGAAGCAACTTCAATGTACTTATGACAAACTGTGAATCGATACTCTGAAAATATTCTATTAACGCATTCATTAGTATTATTCTTATTATAAAGAAGGCTTATGCCCTGTTATTCTTTAACTTTGAACCACTTCTCATGAATCTTTGAGAAAGTGCCGTTTTCACGGATCTTTTTAAGACCGCTGTTAACTTTCTGTAAAAGCTCGGTATTCTTTTTATTCATTACAATACCATAATCCTCACCATTGATTAGCTCCTTAACCTCGGTAAATGAGCTGTCATTTGATGTAATCAGAAAGTAAAGATTTACCGGTCTGTCATTAAATACTGCCTCACAGCCCTTGTTCTTAAGTTCCATAAAGGACTCAGGAACAGTGTTGTAGAAACCTACATTGCCTCCTGTCAGATCTTTTGCAGCGTTAGCACCTGTGGTACCAATCTGAGCACATATACGAGAAGAAGCTAGAGAATCAATTGTCTTGTATTTGGTTTCATCCTCAGCTCTGATTACTGCACTGATACCTGATTTGTAGTATGGATCGGAGAATGCAACCTGCTTTGCTCTTTCCTCTGTAATTGTAATACCGGCAATTGCACCGTCCAGCTGTGAAGTCAATACGCTTGGAATCAATGCATCAAAAGGCACATTTACAACTTCAACCTCAAAGCCTTCAGCTTCACCTATAGCTTTGATAATATCAACGTCATAACCAATGATATTTGATTTGTCATCGGTAAACTCAAAAGGTGCAAAAGTAGCCTCAGTACCGAATCTTAATGTCTGAGCGTTTGATACTGACAAAGCAGAACATACTGTCAGTGTTGCTGCAAGTAGCATTTTTTTCATAATTTATCCCCCAAAAATCAGTTTATGTCTGACACAAACTTTGTGCGTCATTTTACCAAAGATCATGATGATAAGCTAATAATCAAAATTGAATAGCAGACAGTCTGCATTAACAGGCTTATGCGTATCTTTATATAGTATCATCAAAAATCAGACATAATTTTCATATCACTTAAACTAATCAAACAATGAAATGACTGCTCAATTTAAGTGCTCTCTCTTTCAATTTGTGAGAGAAGTGTAATGTCTTTACTATTAGCTTTTCTATATTTGAAAAATTTCTGCTTTTTACCTTAAAATAAAAACATTAGTCTTTTTGATAATGGAGTTTTGAAGTGACTATTAAAAACGTGGTTTTTGATTTTGGCGGTGTTCTTCTAGACTGGAACCCAAGATATTTCTATTCATCAGTTTTCAATGATGATAAGGAAATGGAATTTTTTATTCAGAATATAGTTACTTCAAAGTGGAACTCTCAGATGGACAGAGGCAGGACTTTTGAAGAGTGTATGAATGAACTTGCTATAGAGCATCCTGAATATAAGGACCAGATTATGATGTACAGAAAAGGCTGGGAGACCATGCTAAAAGGAGAAATCGAATCTGGCATCAAGGTTCTAAATGCAGTTCAGAAATCTGGAAAATTCAAGGTATATGGTCTTACAAACTGGTCTGCAGAAACCTTTCCTTATGCATTCAACACATACAAGTTCCTTCAGAGTTTTGAAGGAATCGTAGTTTCCGGCGAAGAAAAAATGATAAAGCCTGAAAAAGGCATTTATCTTACACTGCTAGAAAGATATAACCTAAAGCCTGAAGAGACATTCTTTACAGATGATAATCCTGATAATGTTGAAGTGGCAAAAAGCCGTGGCATCAATGCTGTAAGATTTACAGGCACTGATGACAATCTCAAGGAAATCAGCAGAATTTTAGGCATTGAAATTTAATTTACATAAGTAAACTGCCGATAATATCTTCAAGGAGGACATAAATATGAGTTCTATTAGTTCCAATTATGGAATGGAGTCATTAAACGTTGCTATGCTAAAACGTCAGAATGACAGCCAGGGACAGATCTCACTGGCCCTCTTAGAAGGTGCAGTACAGACCGCGCAGCAGGTTCAGGCTCAAGCTCCTGCATCAGCTGTTCAGCCGGTTGCTCATACCGAAGGTGCCAAAGGCGCTAATATCGATGTGACAGCCTAGACTGCATTAAAAATACCTGCTAACTGCGTGCCACAGCAGTTTTGATAAACTAACTGTGTCATGGCAAAACAGCAGGTATTTTTTATCTAATTATTTCTTCTATAGTCTTAAAATCACAAAAAAACTTCTATTCCCCGTATAAAAATATGTCTCTCAATGATACGAGGCAAACAGATTAAAATTAGGCTCTGTTATAGAAATGTAGTGATAAGGCTGTTAAATAAAAGTCTTGCCATCGAGCAAGACTTTTTACGTTATTATCCTGACTTTTGTCTATTACATGATTTGCTTTATGGTTAATAAAAATCTCCTTCAAGAATATGTTTACGTTTATCTTCTTGAACAGATTCCTTAAGCTCATCAATTTTTTTTAGTTCTTCAATAACATAATTAAAATTATCTATTGCATCTTTTTCTCTAGCGTCTATTATTGCATCGTAATCTACTCCAAGCAGGTCACAAAATTCTCTTCCCGTCATAACCTGATCTTTAGTAAAACGCTTTTTAAATCCTTCTACTATTTTTAGCTTATCATTCTGATTAAAACAACAAATATAAAATCTAACCATAAAAGGAATTTTTGGAGCTATATGATTGGTAAATTGCTGTAAACTTTCAAACTCAGAAGATGATTTCTTGGTATCAAAAGAATCTCCATCTTTTAACTCAACAATATTACACATCTTTTCTCTTTCAATAACAAAAACGATGAAATCAGGTTCATGCTTTTCCATTTTATAGACACTTTTCTTAACCACCTTTTTTGTACATAAATAAGTGCCATTAGGAATTAAATTTGATTTGACATCGTTTATGAATTTATCAAGATTCTCTATAATTTTAGATTGACCTGAAATAATACTTTCCAATTCTGTTCCATTGGTGATTACAGTTGATTGAGCTTTAGTAAATATCGATGCTAATTGTTCATTATTTACCAATCGATTATATCCACCACTAGATGATTTTGGTTTTGCATTTTTAATTTTCGCCATATTGAAGATCTCCACCGATAAAATTTCTGTTGCTTAGTTTGCATGCTTCATAAACTGAATACCCACCTGATGCAGGGTCTAGAACAAAATCATTTTCATTTGTGGTTGCTTCAATCAAAGCTTTTTGTAAATTAATAGGTTTACTATGAGGATGCGTTTTTACGGTTTTTTCAGTCCAAACATCGGGAATAGTGTGATCCTTCCATATGTCTTTTGCTCTTATAGGTTTTTTCTGCAAGATAACCAAATACTCAGATTTTCTTCTTGATCTATAGCCCATTCCAATTTTGTCTTTGTCCCATACAATCATATCTACAAGATTAAAATCAGTTTTTTCAAACCATTCAAGGACACCTTGGCATAAATGAAATTTATCTACCCATAAGAATAAATGACCACTTGGTTGTAATACACGATTAAGTTCCAAGATGAACTCAACAATTATCTTTTCTGACATCTGAGGTAAATCATGTCTTGCTTTACCTCTTAGAACACCCTCATTTCCATATTTCAGTTTATCTAATACACCACGGTATTGAGGATCAAAAAAAGATGTTTTTATTGAATTTGATAGGATACAGTGAAGGAGAGTTAAGCCGTCAACTCTATTTTTAAAGTTAATTTTAATTTGAGAACCAGCAATAAGAGGATTAACCATAGATCCTCCTAAGCTTAATTAAAGAGGTTTTACCCCCCCCACGCCAACTTATTGATTTGCATATATTTTTTCCTTTTATTAAACAGGTATAGCAGGTCTATTCTTTATTGAATAACCTTTGGTTAAACATCTTGTACTAAACACAAAATCTACTAATTTATTTAGCTTATTGTTAAATGCGTTCTTTGCAAAATTTACAAAGTTATTATACACAATATAGTTATTCAGGTACTTAGTAGCTACTCCTTTAAAGTAGAACTCGATCATCCTTTTTAACTCAGAGTGATAACTATTGATAGAGTTGATAAAATGCACCTGAAGCAGGTTTACCACTTGGTATTCTAATATGAGTTAACTCATTTTCAACTGCAACTTTCTGATACCCTTTCAGTGAGTCAGTTACAAATATTGATCCTTGCTCAAATCTGCTGTTAATGACGTTTTCAGGATCAGAAACTTTTGGTTTTCCTAGATTTGAAATTCTACCTATAGACATTCCTTCATTGTTTACCATACATGGCACACAAATTTGTTCATTAGATATACCTCGTACAGAGTTGTAATGCCCTCTATGTCTACTCTCACGAGGTAACTCAAAATTTTCTTTCTTAGTTCCTTTAAAGCTCAATCTATAAATGCTTCATCAGTCTCGACGACACCTTTTAAGGTAATGTCATCTTGCATATTCTGAAGAGCATCTAAAATCTTATGTCTCCAATTGAATGCTGTATGTAGGTTAATTTCACATATTTCAGCTGATTTTCTTAACGAAAACTTGTTGATCATGCACTCACAGAACTTTTTCCAAGTCTCAATTGGTTTGTTGCTCTTATAAAGAATAGTATTTGTTGAATATGAAAATGTCTTTTTACAATCCTTGCATATAAAACGCTGAATACATCTAACATTTCCATTTTTAACAACATTGTTACTCTGACAATGTGGGCAACAGCATCTGTCAGCTTTTGTGTTAGGGTGATTTTTTAGAATAATACTCTTTAATGTATCCTGAAGTATTAACATCAGCTGTTTTATGATTTAAAGATTCTAAAAATTGTCTCTGTTCATCAGAAGAGAGACTTTTAAACATCTGTCTTAGTATTGAAATCTGATCTGACATATCCATGCCCTCTCTGTTCTTCCATTCTAAGTATAGATCAAAATTATGTAAATCAATACACCTTTACAACAGAGCCTAAAATTTAAGAAATGCTTTATTGTTATCCCTATTGTTCTGAGACATTCTGTATATGTATTGGATCTTGATGATCAATCTATGCTGTCTTGTTAGGCTGTTTTTACCCTCAGGTTCAAAATCCAGTTCAAAGCTTTTAGGAGATGTATTGAATACCCTTCAATCAGTTAAGGTTCTATAAACCTAAGTACCACTTACAGTTGTCAGATCTTCGAATAATTTCAATAGCACAAATAACAAAGGGAGCCTAGCGGCTCCCTCAATTGGCAAATAGACAGTTAGACTGCTGTCATCAGTTTCTCTTGTACACTGCTGTACGAGGGAAAGCAATACCATCAGCATCGAATAAGTGACATGCTGTTGATGGAATTCCTACTACAAAGTCATCACCTGATGTAACATCAATTTCTGACTCTGATTTAACGGTGAAGTCACTCCCGACATCTGATGCACCTGAATCCATGTATACGAAGAATTCAGCACCGAGGTTTTCAGTTACAACTACCTTACCCAGAATCTTGCCACCGTCAGCCAAAGCTGAGTCAGCTGCAACAAGATGCTCAGGACGGATACCAAGAACTACCTTCTGACCAACTTCAGAACGTGAAGCATCAACGGCAGCAGTAATTCTCTCACCGGTAATTAACTTAACAACACACTTGCCTTCCTCAATTGACTGGATCTCACCCTTTAAGAAGTTCATCTTAGGTGATCCAATGAAGCCTGCAACGAAGATATTTACAGGGTGGTTATAAAGCTCAAGAGGTGAACCGAACTGCTCAAGATTTGACTCTGCATTAGCACGTAATGGGCTTAATACGCAAATCTTGTCAGCTAAGGTCATAGCCTCAACCTGATCGTGGGTAACATAAATGATTGTTGCATTCAGTTCCTTGTGTAACTTGGCAATCTCAAGACGCATCTTTACACGAAGAGCTGCATCAAGGTTAGATAAAGGCTCATCGAATAAGAATACTGAAGGATTCTGAACGATACAACGACCGATAGCAACACGCTGGCGCTGACCACCTGATAAAGCCTTTGGCTTACGCTCAAGGAAAGCCTCAAGACCAAGTACATCAGCAGCCTGAACTACACGACGGATAATCTCTTTCTTATCCATGTGCTTTAACTTCAGACCAAAAGCCATGTTATCGAATACGGTCATATGTGGGTACAGAGCGTATGACTGGAACACCATACCAATGTTACGCTCTGAAGGTGGAACATCATTAACTCTCTTACCGTTAATCATCAGATCGCCATCGGTAATATCCTCTAAGCCAGCGATCATACGTAAAAGAGTTGACTTACCGCAGCCTGAAGGACCAACGAATACAATGAAGTCACCGTCTTTGATATCTAAGTTAATGTTACGTAAAGTATCCTTTAAAATTGCAGGATTGTAGTTCTTTCTAACTTTACTTAATAATACGTCTGCCATGATTTACTCTCTTAAAATTCTTTACAAAAGCTTTGTTGCTTAATAATTAACCCTTTACACCACCAGCGGTCAAACCACCTACTAACCAGCGCTGTGCTAATAAGAACACGATGGTAATTGGAAGACCTGATAGAACAGCAGCTGCTGCGAAATCGCCCCACAGGTAATTCTGTGGATACAGATACTGCTGAGAACCTACTGCCAGTGTTAACTCGTTCATGTCTAAAAGAAGAACTGATGCTACTGGAACCTCGGTAATAGTACCAATGAATGCCAGAATGAATACCACCGCAAGAATAGGTACTGAAAGAGGTAACAGAATCAGTCTGAATGCCTGCCATGGTGTTGCACCGTCAATAGCTGCTGCTTCTTCTAGTGATGCATCGATAGTTTCGAAGTATCCTTTGATTGTCCAGATATGAAGTGCGATACCACCCATGTAGGATAGGATCAGACCACCGTGGGTGTTCAGGCCTAACCATGGGATATAATCACCAATCTTATCGAACAATGCATAGATAGCAACCAGAGCAAGAACTGCAGGGAACATCTGGAAAATCAGCATGCCGTTTAAGATTACAGTCTTACCCTTGAACTTCATACGAGCAAATGCATAAGCTGAAGTTGTTGATAAGCAGATAATTAAGAATGCAGTGATAAATGCAACCTTGATTGAGTTCCATAACCACAGTAATACTGGGAATGGAGGAGGAATAATGCTCTCCTTGTATACACCAAAGTTTGTACCCTCATTGTCATTCTTGTCAACAAAGTACTTGATAGACTCGGCACCATCACCTAACTGCATTGCAAGTTTGTCAACTAATGGCTCACAGAACTCCTTTGACTCATTTGCCTTAACAAATACTGAATCTTCTACTTCAGCAGTATCAGCATATGCCTGAACAGTCAGTACAGAACCATCTTCAAGGCTCTTTACATCGCCAATTGAGAAAGGCTCTGTTACAAAGTTACGGAATGATGCATCCTCGTCAGAGGTAATGTACATTCTTACCTTGCCGTCATCAGTGTTGACAACATTGATAACAGAACCAGATACCTTGTTTAACTTTCTTACATTGAAGCCCAGTGCAAGACGCCAGTGATCTAATGTAGATGTTGATGCCTTAGGGATCACGTCACCTACAGAGAAATTACCCTGACGGAATGAAATAGCTACAATCATCAGCAGAGGGAACATGATCAGGCAAAGGAATGCCAGAATAAACACATGTGCCAGTGCTTTTCTGTAAACTAATGATTTTGGTTGAACAATTGCCATTTTAATTCAGTCTCCTCTTAACCATGAACCTGACTTGTCTTGGTCAGACGTAACTGTACCAAGCTGAGTAAGCCAACCATTACGAAAATCAGAGCAGCAACTGCAGCAGCCAGACCGTAATCATTACCCTTACCGCCTTCAAATGCGATACGGTAGGTGAAACTTACGAGCAAGTCAGTATAACCAGCTGGAGCCTGAGTAGCATTGATCATGTCAGGACCACCACCAGTTAATAACTGAATCAATACGAAGTTGTTGAAGTTAAATGCGAATGAAGCAATCAGCAGTGGAGCCAATGGCTTGATAAGCAGAGGTAATGTGATGTGACGGAGGTTAACCCAAGGTGAAGCACCTTCGATAGCTGTTGCCTCATACAGATCATCAGGAATTGACTTGAGAAGACCCATACACAGAATCATCATGTAAGGATAACCAAGCCATGCGTTAACCATCAGAATCATTGCTCTTGCAGCCCATGGATCAGTGAACCACTCAATTGATGTCCACTCAGCGCCAAATGCCGCATAGATAGGCTCCATTACAAGGCCTAGGAATAAATTCAATTCACCGAAGTTCTGGTTGAACAGACCTTTGAAAACCAGAATAGAAATAAATGATGGTACTGCGTATGGAAGGATCAGGAATACGCGGTATACACCTCTAAAGCGTAAGAACTGCCACTGTACCAGACATGCTAAAACCATACCAATTGCCAGAGTACCCAAAACAGTGATTGCAGAGAAGCAGACGGTCCATACGAAAATCTCGAGGAATGGCATACGAATGCTTTCATTTGATAAGAACTTGATATAGTTCTTAAGGCCTACGCTAACTTTGAAGCCAGGAGCAAATTCCTCACCGTACAGCTGTCCCTTTTCATCAGCGTACTGGTAGAAACCTGTATCCATGTTTGGCATGAACAGAGACTTCTTCTCATTGTCCCAAAGAACATTCTTTGTCTCTACTACATAGCCGTTTTCAGCCTTCTCACCAATATTAAGAGCCTTGAACTTCTCGCTCTGTGCAGAGAATGTACGAAGACCGCTCATTGATAGTTTGACTGAAGAATCTGGTACATGAAGAGTATATGACTTCAGAACATTTCTGAATGACATGAATTTCTTCATAGGAACAGCTTTACCTGAAGAATCACTTGATGCAACCAGATTTACATCAAAGGTCTTGCCAGCCTTTGCAGATTCTTCTACAGCCTTGCTGGTCAGATCAAGAGGTGTTGCTGACTTATAAACAGTTGAACCCTGAGATAGCACAAGATCAAATTTGCCATCTTCAAGTTCGAAAATCTTATATGAAAAATCACCGCCCTCAGACTTATAAGTCTTCTGCAGGTGATATGCCTTTGCTGATTCTACAGTCATTACGTGAGCACCAGAATAATTGGTGAAGGAGATCCATAATGTGTAGATCAGAGGGAAGATGATGAATGCAGTCATACCTGCTACGCTAGGGAAAGCATAACGCTGTGCATACATCTTCTTATTTACGAAAACGTAAACACCAGCTCCGACAAGCACAAGATCTAACAGGGGATATGCAATATCTCCATTTAAATACATGCGAATATCGGCATAAAGGTTGACTAACACAATAACTGCAACTACAAGCCATTTGATTAAAATCTTAGGGCTGAGTTTCAAATTATTTATTGCTGACAGTTCCATGTCCAATTCCTAATTTGCCAAATATTATTAAAAAAAAAACACTCGGCACTTTCGTGCCGAGCATCATTAAGAGAAATTATTCACTCAGGATACGCTTTGCAGCGGTATCAGCAGCTTCATTAACTGCCTGACGACCTGATGTTACGTTCTTTAATGCAGTCTCGAATGAAGACCAGAACTTGCTCATCTCAGGTACTGAAGGCATTGGATCACCGTTTACTGCGTTAACCTTGGTTACAGCAATACGTGGATCCTTGTCTAACTTAGACTGGAAGCTGTTTAATGCAGCTACACCAAGAGCCTTGTCATTGTTAACTGCTTCTAAACCTTCGTCGGTTAAGAGGTAGTTCTCTAAGAACTCAACTGCTAACTCTTTGTTTGGAGATGCTGCGTTGATTACTAAACCAGTTACACCAACGAATGCCTTTGAAGGCTGACCGCCTAACTTAGGTAACTTGTAAACTGAGAAATCAACTTTAGCCTGATCGTAGTTTGGCCAGCCCCATGGTCCGTTGATGATACATGCAGCCTTGTTCTTGGTGAACTGTGCTTCCATAACACCGTAGTCAGCACCCTTCTCCATGTAGCCTTTATCAATCAGGTCTTTGATGAACTGTAAACCAGCCTTTGCACCAGCGTTGTTAACACCAGTATCCTTAACATCATAAGAACCGTTTACTTTCTTGAATGCATAACCGCCCTGAGCAGCTACTAATGGGTAGCTGAAGTATGGAGTTGTGTATGCCCAGATAATTGGCTTAACACCATCTTTCTTTAACTGGTCGCCTAACTTCATTAAGTCTTCAAAGTTCTCTGGAGCTTCTTTAACAAACTTGTTGTTACATAGTAAGCTTACAGCCTCAATTGCAACTGGGTAACCAACGATCTTGCCGTTAACAGTCATTGCATCCCAACCAACTTTAGCAAACTTTGCCTTCTCTTCATCAGATGGAGTGATAGGAGCGATAAGACCAGCTGCATCCCACTCACCAAAACGATCGTGTGCCCACATCATGATATCAGGACCGTTCTGAGTTGCAGCTGTCTGCTGGAACTTTACTTCTACCTGATCTGGGTGAGCTACTGTTACCTTGATACCGGTATCTGCAGTGAACTTCTCACCAACTTTTGCAATACCGTTATAACCCTTATCACCATTTACCCAAATGGTTAACTGGTCTTTCTCAATAGCTGCATTTGCAGATACTGACATACCTAAGGTCATAGCACATACTACAGTAGCTAAAATTGTTTTCTTCATCTTAATAAATTCCTTTAGTTTCACTTATGTTGTCTGATCAAAAGAACAATCTTTTGACTTAACGATTGACCTAACTATCAATCCCTTGAATTAGGCTAAGTATGATTGTAAAGATATCAGGGGCAAAACAGCAATACTTTTTTATCCATATACTGAACAATTTTGATTTTTTGATGTTTTTTTGTGATGAATAGCAAATAATCATTTTTGCGCTGCTCTGACGACCGATCTCTATGACAAAAGAATTATACAGAGCATAAAAATATTGATACATAACGGATTAGACGCTCATCACATTATTTTTTAGGCAATATATTAATTTCATACGTCTGTATCATTTTGAAATTTATAAATAAAAGTTTCCGTAACGATTTCAGAAATTTTTACC
Organism: Succinivibrio sp.; assembly: GCA_051891035.1. Taxonomy (GTDB): domain Bacteria; phylum Pseudomonadota; class Gammaproteobacteria; order Enterobacterales; family Succinivibrionaceae; genus Succinivibrio. Next base: position 11,680 of record JBJFET010000130.1, read on the forward strand.
AAAATACGATAAATATTGTGATATTGATCACATTTAAATTTTTAAGACAGAAAAGTACCTGTTAAAGATATATTTTTTTATTTGAGTCGGTACTTCAGAGGGGTTGTTCCGTACTTTTTCTTGAACAGTCTGAAAAAGTATGATTCATTTTCAAATCCGTGGTTTACAGCTATCTCAGAAATTGGTTTCTCTCCTTTCTCAATTTCATTGACTGCCATTTCAAGACGGTAGTTGTTCACATAGGAGGTAAAACTAAGTCCGGTTGCTCTTTTAAAGAATCTACAGAAGTAGGAGGCTGAAAAGTTCATTTTGGCGGCAGCATCTTCTATGGACAGAGGTCCTGAATGATGCTCCTGCACCCAGATAAACAGATCTTTTAATTTCTGGGAACGCTGCTTTTCAAATGACGTACCAAGTTCAATCCTGCTGAAGATCCCCTGTTTTGACAATCTAGCTAGCAGCTCAAGCAGTTTTGCTTTGATAAGCAGTTTTATGCCTTCATCCTTATCCTTGATGTTATCAAAGATAAAATTAAAGCATTTTTTTGTTTCTAGGAACTCAGCTGAAGTGGATGGAGTTATAGGGATAACATCAGTATTCACGTCCTGCAGTGAATCGATTATTGCTGCCAGGTATTTATCATACAGAGCAAAGGTAACCATGGAAGGCTTAAACACCAGATATTTCTGAAGTGAATCCGGTCCTGATATTAGACTATGAACAAGCTTTGCAGGAACAAGGTAAAACGTATCAGACTCAAGCAGGATCTGTTTTGAGTGTATCACGATATTTATTGGACCGCGCTCAACATAGATAATCTCGGCCTCGTCATGCCAGTGAGACGGATAGACACTCTGGAAAGATGAATTGTTCACATTCACGTAGCACTCAAGAGGAAAACTCTGCTTGCCATGAAGCACATCCTCTTTAGGTGCCATTGTTCTTAGATTGTTCATAAAGGCTCAGAATACGATATTTGATGTTATTATTTTAGAATAAGCACATTGTAATTGAAATGAGTGCCATTTTGTACAGATTACTTACAAATCACAGAGGCATTTTTTTATCTTAGGACAGTATTATGATCACGCCAGCGCAAAAGTTTTTAAAAGACAACAAGATATCTTATAAAGAGTATGAATATGAGTGCACAGTTGATCACGACTTTGGAAAATTTGCCGCATCAAAGCTTAACATTGAAGAACAGAGAGTTTTCAAAACAATCCTTCTTGTGAATGATAAAACCTTTGTAACGGCTGTTACCCCTGTTGACAGCATGATTTCACTGAAAAATGCAGCAAGAATTCTAAAACTCAAATCACTCGAGGTTGCCTCACCTGCTGATGCCACAAGAATTACTGGATACGTAATAGGTGGAGTGAGCCCTTTTGGTCAGAAAAGAAAGACTGTAACACTGCTCTGCCAGAGCGCAATGCAGTTTGATGAGATTATAGTATCAGGTGGTAGAAGAGGTTTTTCTGTAGGAGTAAATCCAAATGATCTTGTCAAAGCTTTAAATGCAACAGTTGGCGACTTTCTTGATCACAAGGATAGATAAGGCAATAAAGCCTCATAATGAGGCTTTATTGTTCGAACGTTATTACAGGTAGAATCTGGAAACCACACTTAGGAGCTTTCCTATTTCCACATTGGTATTATTGATGTTTACGTTCACAAGATCAATTTCCTGAGTCAGATTCTTTGATCCCTGTGTAATTTCTTTCATATTGTTTGAAATTTCAGAGGTTGCAGACATCTGTCTGTCAGCAGAATCTGAAATACCGTCAATCTGGCCGTTAACCTCTTTAACTCTGCCAATCACAGAATCAAGGATGGCGTTGAGGTTGGCTGTTTCTTCAGATATCGCATCTAGAGCCTTGGCTGAATCCTGAATGGTTTCATTAGCTTCATTGGCCTCTATCTGAACCTGAGTAACCATATTTGTGATTTCCTGAGTAGATTTTGAGGTTCTAGAAGCTAAAGCACGAACCTCATCTGCTACAACAGCAAAGCCCTTACCGTATGATCCTGCCCTTGCAGCTTCAATTGCAGCATTTAGAGCTAGCAGATTTGTCTGACAAGAAATATCATCAATCGTACTTACAATAACGCCAATCTTTGAAGCTCTTTCAGAGAGCATATTGACAAGCTTGGCATCTTCTTTTGATTTTTTAACCTGCTCGTTAAGCTTTGCAATAGACTCATTAACTCTTGCAATGGCTGACTGAGTATCAGTTGTGGTTTCTGAAGCCTTCTCAAGAGCCTCAGAGCAGTTTGAAGCAATAATACCGGTTGATTCAACCATTCTGTCTGACGCAAGTGCTACGGTCTGCGAGTATTCCATACTTGACTGCGAGGTCTGCTCAATCAGAACAGATGAATCCTGCAGAGTACTCATTGATTTACTTACGTTGTTACTTACGTCCTTAATCAGGGTAATGTTACTGTGCCAGCTTGCTCTCATCTTTTCCATAGCCATCAGCAGTGGCAGGAACTCATCATGACGACGGATCTTAATCTCGTTTCTAAGATTTCCTTTTGCCAGAGAGGTTGCAATCTTGATTGCAGCATTGATTGAACTTACAATAAGTCTTGGCATCTGAATAACAATGATCACAGCTGATATGATTTCAAGAATAATAATCACAACTGCAGATACAAAAGGTGTCTTTGAGGTAATCTTCTGAACGATATTGCTCGTTTCCTTAATCTGCATAGTGTTAACTTTTGAAAGATTCATCTGTACAGACAGGATAGCATCGAGCATTGAATTAAAAATCTCTGTTGCTCTTTTCTTGTCTCCAGAATGAATAAGCTCAATCACCAGCTCTGAGTCATTGAGATATTTTGCTGAAACTTCCTTTACCTTGCCGATTTCTTCAGGGTATTTTGCTGTCTGAAGCTTTGAGGTGGCATATTTGAGATTCTGCTGAAGTGTAGCGATATCCTTTTCATCAGACTTGTTTGAATTTCCCCTAATCATCTTTTCAATCAGCGAATGAAGCTGAAGCAGATTATCACTGGTATCCTTGACACGGATATACTGGCCGTCCAGTACTGTGCGAACAGATTTTGCAACATCATTATTAACAATAATAATGTAAAGGGAAATGTAACCAAGACCAATTGAAGCCAATATCAGCATGACATATGTAAATATAAGCTTTTGCTTGATTGAAAATAAGTCTAGAAATCTCATTTCACACCCGCTAACTATGTCCGTGTTTAGTAACTACACGTGTTATATTTTTTTTTAGTTTAATTCATCTATCAATATAACGGCTTATATGCAGATAATACAGTTTTTATCTCACACTTTTTTTGTGATTTGAGGGAGAAAATCTGACCGTCCTTTTTAGGATTATAAAAAATTTCTTGATTATCTTATTGATATTAAAGTTTTTATTTACAAATGAGCTGTAAAATTATTATTCCTCAGATATTTAAATATTTTTGACACAGCTCACATTCGTAACGTTTCATTAGTAATTCGGATTAGAAATTTGTGAGATTAAACTCAAAATCCAAAAAATCTTACTAAAATAAACCTCTTAAGTCTTTTTACAGAGCTTATTTGCAGATTATGAAGATGAGGGATTCTGAACTAATACTGCAACACGCTGACTGACCTATCAGGCATCGCAGCATTAAGAATAAAATTCCTGTCAGATACCGCAATAACCGATCTTGACTGCGCACTTATGACAGGAGAAGAATATTAGATAATACCGTTGTCTTTTAAGTACTTGACTATGCCTTTCATGGTTTTATCTGAAATCACATGCTCTACTCTGCAGGCATCTGTTTCAGCTACATTTAAAGGCACACCTGCGACATGTTTGAAAAACACTGTTAGATACTGATGCCTTTTAAAGACACCCTCAGCTATTTTTCGTCCTTCTGGAGTAAATTCAATATCACCAGCAAGTCCGATTTTTATGTAATCCTTTTCTTTTAGCAGACTAAGACCACGAGAAACACTAGGTTTACTTAACTTAAGCTCATTTGCAATATCTACAGCTCTGACAAGACCATTGCTACGTCGCTCCTTTATCACAAGGATCGTCTCAAGATATGTCTCGCCAGACTCAGCAATTTCGCCAACTTTTTTCTGGACAGCCTCAGGAACAGCATCTAACACTGAAGGTGCGCTCTTAATGTTTTCCATGTCAATAAAACCTATATCTCTTGTTTAACAGTGATGACAATTTTATCACCAACTAGCGATAACTCAATATCGCTAAATCTACTGATTGTACCACGCGTCACAAGTCCTGTTTTAATTATTGAGTTCAAATCGTCGCAAGATCCTTCCCTGACAATGAGTCTGCCAGTTTCTGTCTCTACTCTGCCAAGCTTTGGCACGATTTTCTGTAATCCGATGGTTCTGGTTTTGGAGATGATACCGATTTGTTCTAATCGTCTGATGAGTCTGTATACTGTGGCTATTCCGAGATCGGGGATGTGTTCTCTAGCTTCATACCATAATTCTTTAGGCGAGATGCAACACGTGGAGGCGAGTATCTGAACAATCTGTCGTCGTTGCGGCGTCATCCTCAATCCGTAATTTTCCAGTTTGCGGAACGTTTCTTCGGTCGCTGGAGCGACCTTGTAATGTTCTATAAGTTCCATTGTCGTACCATTTTTATTATCTGTGAAAAAAAATAACGACTGCAGTATATTTGTCTGCAGACAAGCCTGTTTAGAACAAAATACCACACACAGCTGACAATGGATGAAAAACGGATAAATTTTTTCAGTAAAATTTACTCATCTTTGTGACAGCAGCAGTCTTTACCATCACCAGATGAACAGTTGCAACCTCTGCCTTTTTTCAGAGTAGAGTAAATCTTTCTGATTCCAAGTGACAGAAGATAAATAAAAAAACAGATAAATAGAAAAAGGATTATTTTTGCGGTCATTCTGTCCCCCTTACTATAGTTAGCATATCCTAACACATAGTCAGGAAATAGCAAAACCTATAATAAAGATTATCAGTAATACTCCGCAGACAACCTTTGAAATCTTTCCTATAATGCGTCTTTTGCGATCTTCAAGTTCAATTTTCGCAATGAATTTATGACTAATCCTGGTTCTGAGCTCTTTTTTTGTATACTCGCCATTTGGGGAAGGTCTGGCAATTACAGCTGCTCTGCCCTGCCCCTGAAAAAGATAATATGAAAAACCTATGGAGTTTTTTAGGATCTTGTGCACCTTAAAATCAATAAGCGCATTTGCACCAGCCTGCTCACACAGAGATTCAAGCTGTTCTTTTGCAAGTTCAATGTTTCTGCACTCTTTTTTAAAGGTATACGGAGAGCTGTCTATCAGTTCATAGTCATTATCAGGACCATCTTTGTCAAAGGTTAAAAACTCAGACGGCACATCAAATTTCTTGCTGTCATCAGCCCTGTCAGATGCTACTACGACAGCTACAGCTGATGCAGTATGAGTCAGATCATCTGCATGAAAGCTTACGCTTACCTCTTCTTTAATGTCATTTTGGCACAGATTTCCCTCAGTATCTGCTGCAGTAAATGAATAGATCTGTCCATCCTCAGATACAATCCTGCCCTCATCAGAGTGAGCGTAATAATATGTAATCCGGCCTTTCATCTTTATAAAACGATTTTTCCTGATTTGATGTCAGCTGAAAAAGACAGCATTCTCTCTAAAGGTTTAAGAGCTCCAACTCTTATCTGTTCATCAACATGTACACTGTGTGATACAGGATCTTTTAATGATTCAATCAGACTTTTTATTGAATTCAGTTCCATCCATGGGCAGTTTGCACAGCTGATGCAGTGACCTCTGTTGCTAGCAACCGGAGCCTGTATAAATTCCTTATCAGGGCATGAGGTACTGAGCTTGTAGAAAATATTACGCTCTGTTGCAATAATAAACTGCTTGAATGGTGACTTCTGAACATATCCGAGGATCTGAGAGGTTGAACCTACATAGTCAGCCATCTGTACTACAGCAGCAGGAGCTTCTGGGTGTACTAGAACCTTAGCCTCAGGATAATCCTGCTTAACATACTTGAGTGCGTTTGATTCAAAGGCATCATGAACAATGCACCTTCCAGGCCAGCAGTAAACGTCACAGGAAGACTGATTAGCAATGTATGAACCTAAATGTCTGTCAGGAACCCACAGTATTGGCTTTTTCTTTGAGCAGAGGTACTTTCCAAGCTCAACAGCCAATGATGAGGTCACAATCCAGTCTGACTCAGCTTTTACAGCTGCAGAGGTGTTTGCATATGCTACGACTGTAACCTCAGGGTGTTCAGCCTTCACTCTCTTCAAATCTTCAACACTGCAGCACAGATCAAGTGAGCATTCTGCCTTTAAATCAGGCATTACAACTGTTTTTTCAGGAGAAAGGATCTTTGCTGTCTCTCCCATGAACCTAACTCCAGCCACTGCAATAAGATCCTTGTCAGAATCTCTGCCCTTTCTTGCCATCTCCAATGAATCACCAATAAAGCCACCTGCTGCCTCACATAATTTCTGCATGGTGTGTGAGGTGTAATAGTGAGCAATCAGTAAAGCATTTTTCTGCTTTATAAGATCAAGTGCCTCATCAAAGTATTTCTGATCTTCAAGCTCCTGCTCTTTTGTTGGTCTTTCTGGCAGATCAAAGTTCTCAGGAACCTTGACCGAATCAATCATATGTAATGGCATAACTGTATTCCGAAATAAATTGTTATGTTTTACTTCCTGAGTTCCTGCTCAGGAGTTTTTTACTGTTTAGCTCTTTAGTGTTTAATTCTTTACCACATAATTGAGCTGGCTTTTTGCAAAAGCATCAAGTGATCTGTCCATATCTGCTCTTAATGAGCCGCACTCTCTCATGCTGTTTGTAACACTCTTAAGATTGAGTGTTCTTTCTTCCTCGCTATCAGAATAATCATTGATGCTCTTTATATCAAGATTATCCCCTTTAGGCAGCTGCCCGGAACCTACAAGGCATGAGGGGATCAGACAGTACAGACGTTCTTCTGCCTTCATTATATGCACTTTATGCTCAAGAGAACTGTTTTGCACACATTTGAATATAAAATCGTCCCCGATTTTCAGATTAAGCGAATCAAAAGCAACAGACTGCTCAATGTGAGTAATCTGACCTCCATCTCCTGCACTTACTGTCTTTTGATTCACTGTAAATGAACAGCCTGAAGGAGCGTAACCAAATGCAAGACTCATAAGCCTTGCCACATGGGCTATATCTGCCCTGCCATCAATAGCAATCAGTCTCCAGACCTGCGTTCCAGATATGGAAATTTTTAATAGATACTGCATTTTTACTGAGCCACTGTTGAAATAAAGACATCGCGATCAGCTTTCTCTGCTATTTTTGATTCAGTAAATGGTTCATCATTAGGACATACCGATGAAAAATCTATTGAATCTAAAATCATCGCAGTCTTGTTTTTGGAATTTACTGCAAGATTAAGATAGTGCCTGTACATAGCATAGTTAACTCTGCCAAAAAGAGCTCTTACCGAAATAACCGCTTTTGCAAGTTCACCTACAGCTGTATCTGAAATCTCACCGTTTTCAAGAAATGAGCATCTTTCTATCACAGAATTCATCATATCCTTGTCTGTCTGACCTTCAAGAGGTACATTATGCTCTCCTCTGCACAGAGCCTGACAGAAATCATACACGCTTGCATACAGTGGCTTATAGCGGCACTTTGAAAACTCTTCTCGCTCCTTGTCTGAAAATACAATGTCAGTCAGGATCTTTGATCGCCTTACCTCATAGAAAACAGCCTTTTCAAGCTCGCTCTTGCCATCCTTGAGACAGAGAATGATTTCTCTTGCTTTTTCTGATGCATTCTTGATTAAATCAGGATGCAGCATGCTGTCATGATAGCCATTAAAGAATGATGATGTTCTGTCAAGACCGCTGATGTATGAGTCAAGGAAGCTGTATTTTGAGTCAAAATCAGAATATACATCCTGATACAGGCTCTTATACATAGGAAATACCGAGTACAGACCGTTAGCAACCGCCATTTTCTGATAATGCAGACTCTTCTCTGCATTATAAGGGAGAATTGCTGATGATACATAAATCTCAGAAAGGATCAGAGCAGCATGTGGATTTGTTACGGCCATATTCTCAAGATCTTCAAGTGCCTGCATATATGGCAGCGGCTGATAAAGATTTTCTGACTTTACTGCCCTGTATTCACCGACAGCATCTGAAAAGAGATACTCGCTGGCTAATTTAAGATAGGTATGAGCAAGTGGCTTGTTGCTTTTTACATTGTTCAGATAAAGCATATAATAGCCAAATACTATTCCTCTGCTGATAGCAGTTTGGGCATACTGAACGCTCTTTTGATGATTCTCTTTAATCAGCGCTCCTAATGAGCAGTTGAAAGCTCCAAAGCCATGTCCTTGAGAGGAAGCCTTGTCCCACAGTTTCAGGGCATATGCCTCCCCCTTCTTTGGCAGACTGATGTTTCCAAGGTAAAAAGTTGCCTCGGCAATACCTAGCTTTGACATGATCTTCAGATACTTCTCCTGTATATGCTCATACGGGCCTATATACTCAAGGTGCAGTCTTTCATATGCTCTGCAGGAGAGCATACAGTTTGCGCTCATTCCTTCCTCAAGGATTCTAGCGAAGGCCTGTGCTGCGGTATCTTTTTTTGAAAAGCCCCCCATTAACTCAAGTATGAGAGAATAATTAGCCGCATCTTCTGATAAATCAAAAAAGCTCTGTATACAGGAAATGATGGTGGCTCTGAGTCTGCTGCTTGAAGGGAATTTCTCTAGCATTGAGCAAATCTCTTCATAGAAATCAGGTATCATCTTGAACAGAGGAGTTATGCTCATATCCTCAAGGTCCAGATCAAAATATACTGTACTGAAAAATGACATCAGATTGCATAATGTCATTTCCTGATAATAAAGGCTGTCTGAACTGTCAAGTTTAAGATAGTCTCTAAGAGAGGCCGATTCAGTGTGAGAGCAGAGCATAAAGCTGTTAACAAGCAGCGTATAAATCAGGGCTATATTGTTGCCTGTCTGTACACTGTCACCTGCAGAAACATTCAAAAAGAAGAGTATGTAGGCAAGAGTACATCTTGGATCGCCGCACACCATTCCATAGAAGAACCACTCCTTAGCGCACTGCTTGTTCATCGGTAGATCGGTTCCGTTCAGATACGCCTGTCCGATTCTGTATGCCACGTTCTCAGGAACCCCCAGAAGTACTGATGATGGCTCTTCCTGAGTTGAGGCGAATACCTTTTCAAAGCAGTCAAAGAGGTACTTTTTTACATATGGATAACTCTCTTCTGATACACATTCGCAGGCAAGCTGACGCAGGAAAAATTCAAAGAAGAGCAACAGATCATTTCTTTTGAACCTGTTCTTTACTGACGGTGATCTTGAACGCTCTGAACTCTGTTTTACCTTACAGATATAGGCGGCAAGGTCAGATGGAATAAAAAGTGGTTCACAGCCGTTATAGCGCGGCTTGATATCCCTTAGCAGGCGCATCAGCGTTTCATAATCTGCCGTTTCTTTCTTGCCTGATTCGTCAAGACTGCTCAAAAACTTATACATATTCCTGTACAGATATGAGTACAGTCTTTCCTGATCCTCTGTACTGTTTCTGGTCTTTACGGATACTGTCAGATAGTAAAGATAATTCTCAAGAGCTGAAGGATCATCCTGTTTTGAATATTTTTCAATTAGGAAATCAAGATTCACAGGAGCTTTAACTTCAGGAGGATTCAGCATCACAGACTGCTCTAGCTGCTGTGCTTTTGCAGCAAGATTCTGCTCTGATGACACTGAAGAGAAAATATTCTTACTTGTGTTTTTCTTTGCCATGTCAGTTCCTTTCAAGACTTTGGCAGATTTTATCAAATTGCCCTGTGAAAATATAGAACAGTAAGAAAAGAGTGTGAGCCGTCAGATTGAGATTGAGCGGAAGGTATTTGAGAAATTGAAATGTATTTTCAGTTTTAACTGTTATAAAGTTTTAACAGGCAGTATAGTATCTATATCTGCCTGTTAGTGGAAGAGATGAACTTTAAGCTTCCTGCTTTTTAAAGCCCTCTTTGAAGCGATGAGAAATAATAGCACATCCCAGGGCTACCATAAGTAAAGCCATTACAACCAGAATGCAGCCAATAAATACCAGCACTCCATTTGAATTCCACTGCTGCTCTACAACCTGAATTACGCCCCAGATACTCATAACCATCATGAATACCATAGGAATAAATGCTACAACCCAGTTTACATTCTTTGACAGAAGCCAGAGAGTGATTACAAGCAGGGTTAAAGCAGACATCAGCTGATTTGATGCACCAAAAATCGGCCATAATGATGAGGCTTCACCGCTTAATGCCATCAGCATGGATACACCAATAATCAGTAAGGATGTAAAGAACTTGTTTGTCAGACACTTTCTGACAATTCCTACCTCAGCAGTCTTTACTGATGCACCGTTCTCTTCTTTTTCCGAGCGGGCCATAAACAGCTCTTGACAGATAAAGCGTCCTAATCTTGTTGCAGTATCAAGAGAAGTCATCATGAATGCTGAAATTGCAAGAGAGATGAATGTCTTTGAATATGCAGGATCAAGACCTAACGCACTGCTGAACTGAGATATACCTGTAGCAAATGCTGCAGGTGGATTACGGCCAAGCTCTGTGAACTGACCTTTACTCATTGACATAACAGCAACCAAGGCCATGATGCCTAATACACCCTCAATAAGCATTGAACCATATCCGATAGGAAGAGCATTCTTCTCGTTGTTAAGCTGCTTTGAGGTGGTACCGGATGCAACTAGCGCATGGAAACCGGAGCAGGCTCCGCATGCAATAAAGATGAATAATGCAGGAACCATGGCAGTCATCTTCTTGTCACCGGTTACAGCACTCCACCCCTCAAATGCTTTCATCTCAATGCTTGGGTTATAGAACAGAATTGAAAGGAAGCCAAGAAGGATCATTGCATATAAAAGCCAGGAGTTCATGTAGTCTCTTGGCTGAAGCAGCCACTGTACTGGCATTACTGATGCTGCAAAGATGTAGACTGCAAGGAAGCAGATCCATACTTTTGGCAGAACAGACTCCTCAATTCCAAAAACTGATGCGATATTCAATGGATAGGCACCACCGGCATAAACAGCAAGAAATACTAGAGGAATAAATACAATTGAGGCTTTCTTTAATGATACGCCGAACTTGTTTGTCACAAGAGAAAACAGAGGTGCCATGATAATAAACAGAATTGAAGCTGAGGCAACTTCTGGGAATTTGGCAAACAGACCTGCTATGAGCAGTGTGAAAATGGCGACTACCAGTATCAGACACAGAAGACAGAATGACAGGAACAGCTGGCGGCCAGAATAGCCCATCAGTTTTTCCATTACAAATGATACTGAACGTCCTTTGTTTCTTACTGAAATAACAAGTGCGGCAAAATCATGGAAGGCACCGATGAACACGCATCCGACAAGGATCCAGATCAGAGCTGGAAGCCATCCGAAGTATGCTGCCATAATAGGTCCGACGATAGGGCCTGGACCTGCAATAGATGCAAAATGATGACCAAAAAGAACCGGAGCTGGAGTTGGAACGTAATCGATACCGTCTATCTGGGTATGTGCCGGAGTTGGTCTTTTAGGATCAAGAGAGAATAATCTCTTTAAAAAACCGCCATAGATGAAATATGCCAATGCAAAGTATGCAAGACACATGCAAAACAGCAAGCTGCCTGTCATATCAAAACCTCAAAAAATGATTATAGATGGAATTATCTTCCTGAAAGCCTGAAAACATATCTTTTTTCTTTTCAGACTGAAAAATACAGCTGGTAACTGTAAAAAGAAGCATCTTTTGAATGGTTTGCTGTAAAGATGCCATGTCAGGCTGGTTGGCCTTCATTTTTATTGCGTAATTATTACGCACAATTAAAAATAGTCAATAAATTTGTTATCAGCCATAAGCTAATCAGTTAAGTTATAAAAGAATTCTGGCTGATGCACTATCCTCATGCATTCTTCAAGCTTTTTCTGAAGAATTCATATATCTTTAGAATGGTGTATAATTATCAGACCTCCAGATGAGGAGACATGAGTAGAAATACCTATTTTTGATGAGGCAGACTCCTCTGCCCGTTTATATCGGATTTAAAAGATCATGAGCAACGCACTAACAAATACAGAATTTAACTTTCCTGGTCAGAAAAATGTATATCACGGTAAGGTTCGTGACGTTTACAACATCAATGATGACAAGCTTGTAATGGTAGCAACAGACAGAATTTCTGCCTTCGATGTTATCCTGCCAAGAGGAATTCCTTTCAAAGGACAGGTATTAAATCAGATCGCTGCAAAATTCCTAGATGCAACTACTGATATCTGCCCTAACTGGAAAATGGCTTGTCCTGATCCAATGGTTACAGTTGGTGTTATGTGTCAGGGCTTCCCAGTTGAAATGATCGTCCGCGGCTACCTGTGCGGCAGCTCATGGAGAGCATACAAGAGCGGTGTCCGCGAAATCTGTGGTGTAAAGCTCCCTGAAGGAATGAAAGAGAATCAGAAATTTGATGAGCCAATCATCACTCCTACAACAAAGGGTGAAATCGGAACTCACGATGAGGATATCTCAAAAGAGGAAATCATTGCCAAAGGTCTTGCAACTGCTGAAGAATACGCTATTTTAGAGAAATATACTCTGGCTTTATTCAAGCGCGGTACAGAAATTGCCGAAAAGAGAGGCTTAATTCTGGTTGATACCAAGTACGAATTTGGTAAGCACGACGGTAAGATTTATCTCATGGATGAGATCCATACCCCAGATTCCAGCCGCTATTTCTACAAAGACTCTTATCAGGAATTATTTGACAAAGGCGAACCTCAGAAGCAGCTTTCAAAAGAATTTGTTCGTGAATGGCTGATGGACAATGGTTTCCAGGGCAAAGAAGGCCAGAAGGTTCCTGAGATGACCGACGAAATCGTAAATTCTATCAGCGAGCGTTATCTAGAGCTTTACGAGAATATCACAGGTGAGAAATTCGTAAAGGCTGAGGAGCAGGATGTTGCTTCAAGAATTGAAAAGAACGTTACTGAGTATCTCAAGTAATTTTCAGTAGTCAGAAAAAATACCCAAAGATCCTGAATATCAAAGTATTCAGGATTTTTTTTGCTCTTTACTGACAAAGATAAACTGTAGCACTCAAACCAGCATTGAAGGCTGTGTTCAGATATTTCTATTAGGGGAATAAAAAAAGCAACCCATGGTTGCCTGAATGGTGGATGCTATAGGACTCGAACCTATGACCCTCTGCTTGTAAGGCAGATGCTCTAACCAGACTGAGCTAAGCATCCAAATTTTAAAGGGCTTTCTGAAGATGGTGGATGCTATAGGACTCGAACCTATGACCCTCTGCTTGTAAGGCAGATGCTCTAACCAGACTGAGCTAAGCATCCCCAGAAAGTGAAGGCATTATATATGGTAATTGTTTATATTGCAAGAAAAAACTTAAATAAAATTTTCCCCTCGCGGCAAATAGCACATATATGCCTTTTGTTCATGCTCCTAGAGTAAAGACAGTTCTTCGGTAATCGCCTCATAGGCAATATCCATAGCCTCTGTGAGCTCGCCTTTGGTAATATTCAGAGGAGGATTAAAATACAGAACATTGCCAATTGGTCTTAGTAGCAATCCTTTTGCAACAGCTCTTTGATATATTCTGTAGCCAAGTCTGAGCTTTGGAGAGAACTGTTCCTTTGTTTTTCTTGAGGCAACAAGCTCTAAGGCGTTGATAAGGCCAATGTGTCTTACTCCACCGACATTTGGTATGGACATGAACCTCTTTTCAAATTCCTCTGAAAGCCATTTAGCCATATCCTGAGCTTTTTCTATAATCCTGTCGCGCTTTAGAATTTTTATAACAGCCAAAGCTGCAACGCATGCCATAGGATTTCCTGCATAGGTATGAGAGTGAACAAAAGCTATATTCCTGAAATAATCCCCCAAAAAGGCCTTATAGACATCATCTGTTACACATACAACTGACATTGGCATATAACCGCCTGTTATTGCCTTTGACAGACACATGATATCAGGTGTGATATCAGCATGGTTGCATGCAAACCATCTGCCGGTACGTCCAAAGCCAGTAGCGATCTCATCGGCAATCAGCAGGACACCATATTCCTTGCATAGAGAATGCAGCTCCCTGAGGTACTCGGCAGGATAAATTCTCATGCCTGCCGCTCCCTGAAGAATAGGCTCTACAATCAGAGCACAGAGTTCATGACCGTGTTTTCTGAAACATTCTCTGGCATCTTCAATATTTTTTTCAGGATAGTTCTCAGGGTGGTAAAACATATCCGGAGCTTCAAGATGAATATTGTTCATCATCATTGGTCTGTAGATCTGGCTGTACAGATCCATGCTTCCTACTGACAGAGCTCCAATGGTTTCGCCATGATAACCCTCTGACAGACACGCAAATTTTGTTCGTGAACTGTTGCCTGTCTGAGCCTGATACTGAAAGGCTATTTTTAAAGCCATCTCAACAGCTGAAGATCCGTTATCAGCAAAATTGAAATGAGTTAATCCCTTTGGAACTATAGTCAGAAGCTCTTTTGTAAGTTCAACTGCAGCAGGGTGGGTGAAGTTGGCAAAGATTACATGCTCAAGTTCATGAGCCTGCTGTGCAATTGCATCAGAGATCTCCTTATTGCAGTGCCCCAGAAGGTTACACCACCAGGAGCTGACAATATCAAGGATCTTTTTCCCTTCTAACGTATAAAGATAGGCTCCTTCTCCTCTGTTGACTGCAATTGGAGGAAAAGCTTCATAATCAGCCATCTGGGCTGCAGGATGCCAGATATGTCTGACATCAAAATCAATCATTTCTTTAGCATTCATCAAAATACTCTTCTATTCTTCTGTCTGTAAGAGTCAGATCCTGTGAATCTGACTTTACATATCCTATAACCCTAACCTCAGATAACTGCTCTATCATGTAGAGGTTATCCTTGTGCATAGGAGAATTCTCATCAAATCTGTTCAGGATCACACCTGAAACCTTTATGTTATGAGCCTTAAGATAAGAGACTGTAAGGACAGTGTGATTGATTGTGCCAAGTCCAGCATCTGCGACCACCACACAAGGCAGATTTAGTGCTTTGATAATATCTGAATACATCAGATGACAGTCATCTTCCCAGACTACAGGACAGATAACACCGCCAGCCCCCTCTGAGAGAACATAATCATATTTTTCTGCCAGTGATTTAAAATCAGACCTGATTTTATCTAAAGATGCAAACCTGTGCTCTCCTCTTGCCGCAAGGTGTGGTGAGAGAGGTTTTTTATAAAGATAGGATAAAAGACTTTCTGTATCCTGTCTGATTGATGCCTGCCTTTTTACATACCCGGCATCAGACTGTTCAATTGAATCTGCACCACTTACAGCAGCCTTGTAATACGCAAGAGAGAATCTGCTGTCTGTCATTGCCTTGGCAATGGCAGCACTGACGTAGGTTTTTCCGATATCAGTTCCGGTGCCTGTGACAAATAATCCACGCATAACTTACCTTCTACTCGTCATCTGACAGCAGGATATTTTATCACGTCAGGAGGCTAAAGCTTAATTTCCAAGAAGGCTCAGGATGATATTTTTACTTGAATTGATATGCTTCATCATAGAAACACAGGCCTGCTGTCTGATGGTAAGTTCTGCAAGTTTTGCAGCCTCTTCAGCATAGTCTGTATCCATAATTCTTGACCTGGCATCAGACAGATTCTCATACATATTGTCATTTAGTCTGATTGCTGAATCAAAGCGGTTCATGAGTCCGCCTAAGGTGCCCTGATAGGACGATACAGCGCTTATGTACTTGTCAATAAAACCTAATACTTCCTGAGCATTCTCTGCTGTTGACATAGAGAATCTGAAGGTATCCCCTGAGGCAAGAATCGCTGAACTGGTCTTGGTCGAGGTGTATGTACTAAGACCTGACATTGAGAAACCATCTTTAAAGCCAGGTATTGATATGGTGTCGCCGGCCATACCTGATACCTGAATTTTTATGGTACCGTCATCACTGAAAAAACCACCTTTGTCACCATTGAGAATAGGAGTACCGGCGAAGGTTGTCTTTTGGGAAATTCTGGTAATTTCCTGGCATAACTGTTCAACTTCAGCATTTATTGCGGCACGGGAGCTGTTGTCATTGGTACCGTTTGCAGCCTGAACTGCAAGGGTTCTGATCCTCTGTAGCATCTGTGTTGTTTCATCAAGTGCTCCATCCATGGTCTGCACAAGAGAAATACCGCTGTTGAGGTTTCTGTTTCCCTGCTTGTAACCATTAAGCTGAGATGTCATGCGATTGGCTATCTGTAACCCTGCAGGATCATCCTTTGCAGAATTAATCCTCTTGCCTGATGCTAATCTCTTATAAACAGTGTTGAGCTCATTGGTGACATTAGATAGATACCTGTTACATTGCATCTGAGCTACATTTGTTATAAATAAAGCCATACTCTCTCCAAAATATGTGCAATGCAGAACTTTTTATTATTTGTCTATATTATGTTTATTGTCTACTTTATTAACATATCGGAGCAGTCGCCATATTCTTTAAGAGAATCGTATAGTTTTTTATATTTGTAAATGTGATCTGGTTGAAGATACGCTCATATATAAAAGCATAATATTTGTGATCACTGTCAAAGACCTGCGGTTTGTATACTGAGTTTCTCAAGAAAGATTGATCTGAAACACTTTTTTGCTGTCTGAAGGCATCTAAAATACACACAGAATTCAAGCTAAAGCTTAGTTCTTAATGATTTTTTCCTAGGTTATGCTTCGCTGAAAATGCGAAGCATTTTTTTTTCTTCTTCAAAGTTCAATTTATTTTCTATTCAATTTACCTTGAATCTTATCTATATAGTAATCTGCAATATCGCCAGCAAAGAGATGATCTATTATGTCACTTGCAGTTTCTACACTGACAGTAAACCATTCTCTTGGTCTAAAAGTATTACCGTTACTATCCTTCAACTCAATATTCAATTTGTGACTTGCAAGAATAGTGTGTAATACATCCTCAAGATTTCTTGGATCGAAGTTATAACACTGAAAGGTTTTTAAAACATTAACAGGTGCGCATAAATATGTAGGATCTTTCTCTGCATTTGCAATTCTAGTTGCAACGTCCGTTGTGCAATAGCCAATTTTTACAAGACTACTCTGTTCAGTAAATTTTTTAATTACAGGATGTTTACTCTTTGATGAAAGAATATAAATATAACCTGTCATAATTGCGTTGACAGATCCTTTCTCTGTTTTTTCAAGTTCATTATGCATTTCTTCTAGAAAATTTAAGCCAAGTGCATCAGTATGAACAATTCTCTTGCAAGGAGGTTCACTCTTGTAAAATGAAGATTTTATTGAGGTGCTAAATGGTCTGGATTCAGTTCCATTTGAAAATATTTGTTTTACACGGTAACGAAGTTTACTTTTAACTGTGTCATAACGAGCAGACTCAACATCTGCCTCTGCAATGAGACTCATCATTCCGTCAATAACGAAAATATCTCCAAGAAGAACTGATGCTGAATCACCAACAATACTCTTTCCCTCGAGATGACCTTCTGACAGTAATCTTTCAATTTCATTGAAGTAACGTTGGTATTTATAGAAATCGAGACATTGACTTGCTCTGGTTACAATTCCATCTGCAGAGCCTGACTGTCGTTTTTCTTTATTCCAGCTTTCCGATTCTACAGCTTTATCTCCTACATCACTTAACAGTCCTAATGGATCATCATTAAAGATGTCATCAACACTGTGATATTCTGTTACCACCATTTTTTCGATACGAGCATCAAGAGCATTCTCTTTTGAAAAAATATGCATTCCTTCCAAAAGATTTTTATCTTTGTTCTCTTCTAAAAATGACTCACAGTAAGTTTTTCCTTCTGGAGCATCTTTGATAAGAGCATTAAATTTTTCAGCCAAAAGTTCTTCATCAAAATCATCACTATCAACAGAAGGAAGTCGATTGTTTGCCTTTACAAAGTCAGCAATTTCCTCGAAGGCTGCTTTAATTTTGTCAGAGACTGACATAGATAGTCTCTTTTCACCAACGTTTGCTAAAAGGCCAAACGGATCATCCTGAAGAAGTGCTTCAAAAGACTCTGGTTTTTTAAATTCTTTCTTTGAAGTTAACCTCATTTATTACCTTCCGCTTTCTCTTTTGCATTACGTTTACGCCTTTCTTCTTTCAACATTGCTAAGGCAATAGCTAAACGTCTTTCAAAGTCGTTTGTAGAGTTTAACTCTGGTTCACGATCGTGCTCTTTTACATATTTATTGATATAAGGCCAAAGTTCCAAAGCTTTTTGTAACGTCATCTTCTCTCGCATTTGTGCGGTCTGCTCCTGGATGCGTTTTAGAAGCTCTGGTTCAATTGCCTTTGATACGAACTGATATGCGTTAGCAAAAGGATTTATTGATTCGATTAAACTAAAATCGAGCTCATCAACATTTATAAACTTTCCGTTGATATTCACAAACTGAGTATTATCTTCTCCAACGACAACAAATGGGACTGTAGTCTGACCTGCACTAGCGGTAGGATTTTCTCCTTGATCTTCACCAAAATTATCCGTTGATCTATGACTTGTAGCCTTAAGAATTATGGAAGTAGCAATTGCTTTGGCCATGGCGCTAATATCTTCATCAGTTAACTCAGGATGCATTTCCTTGATAACATCAACAATTGCATCCTCAGCTAATTCTTGAGAAATTCCCTCTCCGCCATTGGCTATGGCGCTTTTTACAGCTGATGATTCATTCAGAAGTCGATTAATAATATCGTTACCCTCTGTGTTTATGATATCAACAGCCGTATCGCTTATACTGTCATCATCTATGGTTATAGTGATATTACTGGTATCAACAGGTGATTTATCGCCGTCACCATGTCCGGCATTTATGTCAATGCCATCAGTTCCGGAAGGTTGAGAGGTTCCTGTATCTTCGCCTCGTTTTCTAAAGTGGACATTTGGGGCAAGAACCTGCTCCATCAGAAGTGACAGCGTAATTGCCTTTAATAAGGTATTTACTGCATCGGTTACATCATCAAGTAAAGCATTTGGCATTGAAAGGAGATTAGTAAACTGAGCATGAGTTTTACCTGGACAGTCACGGGTTGCTCTTCCAATAATCTGAACAACCTCGGTTAATGATGCTCTGTAGCCGACCGTTAAGGCATATTCACACTGAGGCCAGTCAAAGCCTTCCTTTGCCATACCCAACGCAATTATAATATTGAGTTCCTTGAGATTTGCTTCGTTACGTAAAGCTGCAAGAGTGACTCCCTGCATATTATCGGTATCAGTTACTAAATCAGCAACTTTAAGTAACTTGCCATTATGACATTTGATGGTGTAAATGCCACTATCCCCGTCTCTTGAGATTACTTGTCCAAGAGCATCAAACAAAATACCAACTTCGTTGTGTTTGTCTCCTGTTGACTCTCTGGAGTTTACACTTGGAATATGGATAATCATCTTCTTATCTGTTTTGATAAGTTTTTTAACAGCATCAACCCATTTTCCACTGTAAAAAGCGTAATCAATCCCAAGGCTCTTAAGGTACTTATAACCATTTAACTGCTCATAGTAGGTATATGTCACTCTATCAAACTGACGTTCATCTTTAGGAGATAGTACAGGAACACTATCACCTCTAAAATAAGAACCAGTCATGGCAATAACATGGCAAGACGATTCTGTCATCAGAGAATGAATGACGTTTCCAAGTCTGTTTTCTGCATCCTCTGAAACATGATGGAATTCATCAACTGCAACGAGAGCTTCATCAAACTTGGAGATATCTTTTACCTTGTCAAAGAAAAAGGTTAGAGTTGCGTGAGAACACAGAAGATAATGAGCATCAGGATCATCAAGAAACTCAACTGCACGCTGGACTTTCTGAGATTCTCCTCCAGGATTGCAAAGATTATATTTAGGATCAACAGACCAGTCTGCAAAGAAGCCATTCTCTGATAGTTTGGTATCAGCAAAACTAGAGCCAATTGCAATCTGAGGAACTGCAATAAAAACCTTTTTTATTCCCTGATTTATAACCTTATCAAGAGCTAAAAACATTAAGGCTCTTGATTTGCCACAGGCAGGTGGAGCTTGAATTAAGAGATATTTAGAATGACGTTTTGCAAAGGCACGAGTCTGCATTTCACGCATACCCATGTCATTTTCTTTGGTACTATTGCCTGTCTGAGCAAAGGTGTATCTGCCAATGTTATGGACTTCAACATTGTCATCATTATTCATATCTGTCATTATTTAGACTCCTTCTTGGCAATAGCATCAGAATATAAATCGAGCAAGAATGATAATCTCTCGTCATCATCTCTAAATGGATCTAGTCGATAAGCCCTTTCAACTGCCATATCAAGATTGTTATGAGCAACTTTTAAATCTTCAGGCATCTTATCTGGGGTATACATATCGCCTAATGATACAGATTCTCCCTGTAATCTAGCTCTAATCCTACGAATTTGTTTAGCAAGCTCTGTGATTTCTTCTTTTTGGGTTTCAGATGAATTAGGCCAAATAAATGTGTTAAATGTTAAGTCTCTAGAATAATTGTATCGTGACTCCAATCTTCCAGAAGTTAGTTTCATCCATACCATGTGCATCATTGAGGTCAAAATTCCAAAATCATAGTTTGTCGCATTTGGAAGCATAAAAGCACGATCATTAACTATGAAATCTGATTTTATATAATCCATTGGGATATAAGGCCTATTTTCTGAAGTTACACGTGGAACAACCAAAGCAGATTCAGGATTAAACTGAGATCTGAATGACCAAGGTATATCTCTTAGCTTGTATGCATCTCCAGTTTTTGTTTGAGCTGAACGCCATTCTCTACACTTATTTACTCTAGAAACAATTCCTGGAATTTTTGACCATTCATCTTCTTTTTCCTCAGTAAGCCATAAACAGTATCTAAACTCACTCTTCATGAGTTCACTACTTCCAATAAATTTTTTTATAAAAGGCTTAGCTTCAGGATATTCTAATAAAAACTTTTGTCCTTCTGCGTATTCAAAGAGAAAATAACCATTATCTGCAGCTTTGTTTCCGAAAACTAAATTTAGGGATGAAGATAACGCTTTACTTTGTCTCTCTATTATTACTGGTTTATCACAATTTGAGAGATACGGAGAAATATGTTTGCAAGTCACAAGGCTTGTAGATTTAGTTTTAGAATTATAGACAGCAAGGCGAGGGATGTTGGTTTCGTTATATGAGAAACCAATAATAATACATGTTACACCTGCTTTACCTGCAGCATCATTGGACCAAGGAAAGGATGTATAAGCAAAATTAATACGAATTCCTTTATCGAATAACAAGCCCCAGAGCGTATTTACCTGTTCTCCCTGACAGATTGAATTTGTGGCAACAAAAGCTGACTCTATTTTTTTATTTTGCTCCATGTAATTAGACGCTTTTACAAACCATGCTGTAACAAAGTCAGCAAGTCCAAGCTTATATTTTGAAGGATAACAGTCTTGAAGCCATAGCTTTTGATCTTTTGAAGTAAATGTTGTTCCACCAAAAGGAGGATTACCAAGAACATAGGAACATTCATCTGCAGGAAGAATTGTATTCCAATCCGTTGTCAAAGCGTTTGTTGTGACAATAGTAGCGGACGTCTTTAATGGAATTGACTGAATGTTTGAGCCGAATCTTGAGTTTGCTTCCTTATTCATCAAATGCTGCATCAACCACATAGATACATGGGCAATTTCTGCAGGCCAGTCCTCGATTTCTATTCCATAGAACTGATTGATGCTGATGTAAGAATCAGTGAATAAACCTTCTTTTATGTAACTCAAAACTTCATTTTCTAGTTTTCTTAATTCCTTATACGAAATCAGAAGGAAATTTCCGCAGCCACAAGCCGGATCTAAAAACTTCATCTTGCCTATGCGAGCAAGAAAATCTTTAAAAACTTGTCTACGCTGAGTTTCAAGTTCAATGGCTTCGTTACTCCAATATCTAAAATCACCAGATATGGTTATTCCTTCATAGGAAGAACGGACTCTTTTCATCTCCGGAAGAGCTTTTATTTTCTCTTGAAGAGGAGCTGTATTCCTCTTAAGTTGCTCAAATTCTTCATAAAGCTTATCCAAGAACAGAGGTTTTACAATCTTTAGAATATTTTCTTCGGAGGTATAGTGGGCTCCAAGAGTTCTTCTATCATCCTTTTTCATTGCTCCTTGGAACATAGCGCCAAAGATAGCTGGTGATATTTCATGCCAGGCTAATCGACCACAATCAAGTAGCTGATTCCTGGTAGCAATATCAAATTCAGGAATAAAGCCCCGATCTTTAAAAAGACCTCCGTTAACATAAGGAAAAGCCATTATGGTTGCATCTACAACATGGCCATTTCTCTCACGTTCTTTCTTGAAAGCTTCTCTATCATCATTCTTTGTATTTAGAACAGCAAAGAGATCTTCAAAAAAAGTTTTAGCATTGGTTCCGTGTTTATCAACAAGCTTATCGAAGGCATTGGTAAACATGTTTTCAATACTTGGATTAAAAATACCGGTATCTTCAGCAAAGAAACAGAACAGAATTCTTCTGATAAAAGAATTCAGCTTCTGCATATTATTTGGCTCTATAGAATTATGTTTAGCGAGAGTATCAAGAAGTCTGGTTAACTTTAAACAAGCTTTCTTATCCGCTTCTTGAATCGAAACGATTGTGTCTCTGCGACCATCTTTTATTGGTAAAAGAAAAGAATAATTATCAGGTAAATCATCTAAATCAATGGAAAGGCTATCGTTTAAAACCAAATCGTATAAACACAAGCTTTTAGAACTGCAGCAGATAATGAACTGAATTCTATTCTTCTGATTCTGAACTTCCTTTAATTGCTTTACTTTATCAACTGCAGGGACAACATCTTCATCTCTTTTTAGAAAACGGAAGTATGCTCTTTGTCTTATGGCTAAATCAGCTGTTTCCATAGAATCATCAGTAGCTTCTGATGCAACATTTACCGCTCTGTCATTTAATACCGCTTGTTCAACAGAGCGGTCTGCAGTGCCGTAGATTTTTAGCAGAGTCTTAAAAAAAGTTATTGGTTCCCAATGATTCTTCATTGATTGAACCAAATCATATACCTGTACTGATAATTCTTGTTCTTTAGCCATTTTTCACCTTATATATAGATATATTCTTGTGTTTGAACGTTCCAAATCTTAATATCCAATCAAATTACTTACATATCCTTTTGTTCTTTAACAATAAATTCTTCAAGTTCTTCTTTACTTGGCAAATGCAGCATATATGAGGAAACAAATAATTTGTTATCAAGTCCCGATAATGCATATTCAACCATCTTCTTTTTAGTTCCCCTCTTTGCACACAAAAGAATCCCTATGGGAGGATTATCTCCAGGATTCATCTCATTTTCCTTGAAGTAGGCTACATAAGCATTCAGCTGGCCGATGTTCTCGTGAGAAAATTCATCGTTTTTTAGTTCAATGATAACGTGGCAATGGAGTATTCGATGATAAAAGACAAGATCTGGGTAGTAGTATTCATCATCTATGAGAATTCTCTTCTGTCTAGCCTCAAAACAAAAACCTTTTCCTAATTCAAGAAGGAATTCCTGCAGGTGCTCTATTAATGCTTGCTCAAGCTCATCTTCTGTTAAGGCTAATCTTGTATCAAGTCCTAAAAACTCCAGTGCAAAGGGGTCTTTTACAGTAATATCTAGAGAAGGCTGTCTTAGTTTTTCTAATAACAATTCCGGATTATTGCTTACACCTGCCCTAAAATAAAGATTTGTTGAGATTTGTCTTCTAAGTTCTCTAACCGTCCAGTTTGATTTTATACATTCAACTTCGTAGAAATATCTTTCTAACCCATCATCGATAGCCAATAGTTCTTTTATATGAGAATAAGAAAGCTTGGATATTAAAGAATCTCCATCTACTTTGAATTTTCTCGACACTGTAGAGAATTTTTGTTGGTCAGTTTTTAAGGGGATCGAAACAGAGGAGTCAAAAGTTAATTGCTTTATTTCTTCCTTTAATCCAAGAGATTTTAATTTTCTCGACACTGTCGAGAAAATCTGAGGATAGACTAAATAGAACTTACGATAAGAATATAATGTTTTTTCACTTAAATTTAACTGGTCAAGTTTCTTTCCAAGCTCCTTAAGTAAATTATCTCCATATATAGCCTTATCATTGCCGTTTTGTTCATATTCAACAATATAATATCCAATAACCCAATTTCTTAAGGTCAAAAGCTGATTTACAGCACTTTTGGCGTTTGTACTTGTTATTTTATGAATATATTCTAGGTGTTCAACTAGCCCTTCAAATGAGGGAATGAGCTTATTCATTCGATTATCTCTAACTGTTTATATTTACGATGTACTGAAATGATATACACGAGTTTTTTTTATAATCCCGGCCATATCATTTTTTTTTATCTTATATGCCTCTAACTAATTTTATCCTGTAAATTTAGATAGTTAATCTGGAATGAATTTTCTCTACACTGTAGAGAATTTCTAAAATAAAATCGAATGCCGTAAATTTTAGGTTTTCAGTGCTTCTTTTAATTCCCTATATACAGTCATCCTCGACACTCCAAGATCTTTAGCAATCCTTGTCATTGGAATACCTGCCTCATATTTCTCATGACAGAGCTTCTTCTTTTCATCTGTCATCACCACTGGTCTTCCTGACTTATATGTTCCCCTAGCCTTTGCTGCAGCAATACCTTCTAGAACTCTACTTCTAATAAGTGCTGTTTCAAATTCAGCTACGCCACAGATTACCTGTAACATCAGTTTTGCAGTTGGATTATTGTCATCATTAGAGAACTCCAGATGCTGCTGAACAAAGTGGATAGTACAGCCTTTATCAGTTATTTCTTTTACCAGATCAAGAAGATCTCTTAAATTTCGTGCAAGACGATCCATCGAGTGAACGTATATATGATCACCTTCACGACAGTATGAAAGCATATTCTTTAAAGCAGGTCTTTCTCTAGTTCTGCTACTGATTTTTTCTTCAAAGACTTTATCAAAAGACATTCCATCGAGTTGTCGATCAAAACTCTGTTCGACCGTACTCATCCTGATGTATGCCAGACGTTGAAAATTACTCATAATTTATTACATAAAGATGTGATTGTTATAACTATGTAACATTATATCATTTTTATAGTTTGTAACAAAAATAGAAAAGTTAAAGAACTGCATGAAGGAATCAACTTTTTTCTGATTTTCTGTAATGGCACTGATATTAAGATCAATTACCATCACTGTCTAAATAAATCATGTATGGTGTAATCCTTGTAAGGAAAAACTCTCAGATCCTTTGTGTATTTCTTCCAACTAGTATCCAAACACAATTCATGCCCAAGTAAAGGTTAAAATTCTGTGACTTATCTCTTAAGATTATTTTTATTTATGTGTCTTGGTATTAGTTTTAACAAACTCCCGCTTATTTTTTTATGCAGTCTTACTATCATAACCACATATAAATTCAAACTAAGGAGTGAATATGCCTAGATATTTGTGGTTTATCTTTGCTGTAATTGCACTGATACTTGGATATTGTGTCTATGGACGAATTGTTGAGAAAATCTTCGGACCTAATCCAAAGAAGGAAACACCTGCAAAAACATTAAGTGACGGTGTAGATTACGTTGCCATGCCAAAATGGAAGCTGTGGCTGATACAGCTTCTGAACATCGCCGGAGTAGGCCCTGTATTCGGCCCTATCCTTGGTGCTGTTTACGGTCCAACTGCTCTTTTGTGGGTTGTTTTTGGAACCATCTTCGCCGGTGCCGTGCATGACTACTTCTCAGGCATGATGTCAGTCAGATACGGAGGAGCAAACGTACCTGAGGTTGTACGCTTCACACTTGGCAATCCAGCAAAGCAGTTTATGAGGTTCTTTGCAACTATCCTGCTGATTCTTGTCGGTGTGGTATTTGCAACAGCTCCTGCAAACCTGCTGGCAAAACTCTGTCAAGGCACTTCTGCTGAATTCCTGAACTATACAGTCTGGATCATTATCATTTTTGCCTACTACTTCCTTGCCACCATTATTCCAATTGACAAGATCATAGGTAGAATCTATCCAATCTTTGGTGCACTGCTTCTTTTCATGGCAATTGGTGTAACCATCGGCTTATTTGTAAATATTCCAGATCAGTTCTACATCTGGGCTGACTTTTCAGGTAATCCTCATCCTAATGATCTGCCAATCTGGCCTTTAGTATTTATAACAATTGCCTGTGGCGCACTCTCAGGATTCCACTCAACACAGTCTCCTCTGATGGCTCGCTGCATTGAAAATGAATCAGAAGGAAGAATGGTATTCTACGGTGCAATGGTAGCAGAGGGCTTTATCGGACTGGTTTGGGTAACTGTAGGTATGACATTCTACCCTGAGGTCCAGGCTTTAATTGCAAGCACAGAGGCAGGCGGTCCTGCTAACGTAGTATATGAAAGCTGCACTACCCTTATGGGAACATTCGGTGGTATTCTGGCTGTTCTTGGCGTGGTTATTCTTCCTATTACATCAGGTGATACCGCATTTAGAGCTGCAAGACTTACCATTGCAGAAGCAATTAAACTTCCTCAGATCATGCGAAGCAAAAGACTTCTGATTGCAATTCCTTTATTTGCAATCGGAATTATCCTGTCAGCTGTCGACTTCAACATTATCTGGAGATACTTCGGCTGGTCAAATCAGAGTCTTGCTGCAATTATGCTCTGGGCTGCAACAGCATACCTCCTGAAAAAAGGAAAATTCCACTGGATATGCTCAGTTCCTGCAACCTTCATCACAGCTGTTGCTGTAAGCTACATTCTCTACGAGCCAAAGATGGGTTTTGGAATCAATGTGGACACATCTAATATCATAGGTGTTGCAGTAGCACTTGTATGCCTTGTACTGATGCTGATTTTTGGCAGAAAGCCACTTGCAGATGATCCTGAGTATAACAAAAACTAGTTTGAAACTCAGAGTTCACTGACACAAAAATTCCCAGCTTTGTGGTGTCCCAGTAGGTTTGCTAACTTACTGGGGCAGAAAGACTGGGAATTTTTTTAGATTCTGAATGCTGTGAAAAGACAGTCAGAAACTATCTATCACATCAGACTCAAAAGATAAGTCTAGTTGACTGATACTACATTTGATGTAGCACTTACATACTGATGGTACTCATCTACCAGCGCATCGGCAAAGCCTGGATATACCTTAGCAACATCTGAAGCAGATACAGGTGCATCCTTATCGTCATAGAGAGTAATTGCTGTATAGTTTCCATGGATACCAAGTCGGAGCTTGTACTTGCCCTTGTTGATATTAAGTCTTGTCTTGGCACCTAGCTGTACCAGATCATCGGCACTGTCAAGAACCTCAACATCATACTCTGCCTTTGCAACTGAGTGAGCAGTGATCTTCCAACCGCATCTTGGGAGCATGCCATTTAACAGTTCCATAGTGGTACGGAATGGAGCTTCAACTAAAATTGCTTCATGTCTGTTGTTGTCTTTGCCTAAGGTTACCACCAGATTGTCAGGATCATAGGTTGAAACCTGATTCTTAAGTCCGATTTCATGAATAATCTGATTGGAGAAGCCCATTGCAAAACGCTCCTGCTCAATCATATCAAGAGTATCCTTCATCTTTGTTCCAGATGAAAGAGTTGTCAATGAACCTATCAGCTTAACTGCAATACCGATTTCACCATCTGAATTCTGACCTACACGCAGCTGATAGATCTGCTTGTATCTCTTAAGCCCCAGATCATCATCTGATTCAGAATATGGCTTTCCGTATTCAGTAAAGTCTCTTGCAATGGTGGTTAAAACATACTGGCCATCAGCAATCTTGCCTACAGCAACATTCATGCTCTTTAGAACTGATGCTATTAACATCCAAGCATCATCTTCAGAATGAATACCGTGCGCACCATCTGATTCAAACCACACAATAGCCTCTCCTGAAGCCCATTGGGTATGACAGCCAACATCTGAACGATAAGGGGCTGTTGGGGCTCGAACATCAACTTCAATTCCTACTGGTCCGTTAAGAGTCTTTGGATCAATCTCAGGGATCTTAAGCTCAGAATTCAGTCCTGGGTTATCGAGGCTATCTGGAACAACTACTGTATTTCGAGCAAGAGTCTCTTCAGTATATTCATAATAACCAGTTGATTCACGAGTACTTTTATCCATTCCAAAGTACTCCTGCCAGTAATTCTTTAATGTGACACATCCTGTCATTGACATTGCAGGAATTGATCCTACTGCAATCATCAATGCCAATTTTGTTAACTTATTGCGTGACACCATTATCTCCTATCTTATGTAAGCCTAATTGCTAAAAAAGCATCTGAGAAACATCTTCTCAGATACTCTCTTAGTAAACTTCCGCATAATGCGGAAGTTTAATGATACCAGAAGGTTAATCAATACCCTGCTGAAGAAGAGGTTTTTTCAGATACTCAAAAAGATTCTGACTTACGATATTGAGAACTTCCTTGATTGAGGAAAGCTCTGGATCATAAGCATTGATATAGGTAGGCTCTGAGTCTGGCTCATAGTAGCATACGCTTGAAAAAACAGCATCTACATCTGTATCAGATAAAGTCAGAGAACATCTGAAATCAATCATACGTTCAACACCAGCCTGAATCAGAAGAGGATCTTTCATTTCCTTGCGGAAATTGATTACACCAAGTGATCTGTCATCTAAAAAGATCTGATTTGGTCTTACACCAAATTTAACCCAGTGCTCAGCCTTATCGTAGGCTCTTTCAAACTGAGTGTCAGAATGACAAGTGAAAGCTACCTCGTAATCGCTTCCTGGTGGAGGTGCCAATCTGTCGTTGCTTTTCTGCTGTACGTCATCATTTTCAAAATCAGACATATTAAATACTCCTTTCACTTATCGTTATACTGTGGCTTTTTTGTTTTCTCTTAAAGCCACTGTTAAATTAAACTCTGGCTGACCTTCTTTTGAATTCCTGCTGTCTACACAGAAGTAACCTTCTCTTTCAAACTGGAAACTCTGACCGACAGTTGCATTCTTAAGACTCATCTCTAGTGCTGCATTTTCAATTACAGTCTTGGAATTCTTGTTGACTGTAGAGAGGAAGTCCTCTGCGGCACCTGGATTTGGAACATTGAAGAGGTTTTCATAAAGGTTAACCACTGCTCTGTAGCAGTTGTTTGCATCAACCCAGTGGATAACTCCCTTTGGCTTGTGACCTTCAACATTCTCTCCTACAGAATTAGGAACTGCTCTGCAGTGTACCTCTACTACTCTGCCTGTATCATCCTTGCTGCAAGATACTGCTTCTACAATATATGAATTTCTGAGGCGAACCTCATGCCCAAGTTTTAATCTCTTGTACTGCTTGTTGGCCTCTTCTCTAAAATCAGCCTCATCAATATAGAGCTCTTTTGAGATGGTTATGGTTCTCTTTCCCAAACTCTCGTTGTCAGGATGATTGTTAACTGTATACTCTGTATCGGTTACGCCTTCTTGACCATAGTTGTCAATAATCAGCTTGATTGGGCGTAGAACTGCCATTGCTCTTGGCGCATTTGCATTAAGATCATCACGAACACAAGACTCAAGTGCGCTCATCTCCACTACATTATCCTGCTTTGTAACACCGATGCGACGGCAGAACTCTCTGATTGATGCTGGAGTGTAGCCTCTTCTTCTAAGACCGGATATTGTTGTCAGTCTTGGATCATCCCAGCCATCAACAATACCTTCTTTTACCAGAAGATTGAGCTTGCGCTTTGATGTTATTGATCCTTCAAGATTCAGACGGCTCATCTCGTACTGATGAGGGCGCTCCTTGATAGAAATGTGCTCTAATACCCAGTCGTACAGGCGTCTGTTGTCCTGAAACTCCAGGGTACAGATTGAATGAGTTATGCCTTCAATCGCATCAGATATACAGTGGGTAAAATCATACATAGGGTAGATACACCACTTGTTTCCGGTAATAGCGTGCTCGGCAAATCTTACTCTGTAAATTACAGGATCTCTCATGCAGATGAATGGGGATGCCATGTCTATTTTGGCTCTCAGACAGACCTGACCTTCCTTAAACTCGCCATTTTTCATCTTTTCAAACAGAGCTCTGTTTTCCTCAACAGGTCTGTTGCGGTATGGACTGTCCTTTCCCGGAGCTGTAAGAGTGCCTCTGTACTCTCTGATCTCATCAGGTGTCAGCTCATCAACATATGCCAACCCCTGATCAATAAGTTCCATTGCATAGCCATACAGTCTGTCAAAATAATCAGAAGAATGACGGATCTCTGTCCATTTGAAACCTAACCACTGAACATCAGCCTTAATGGAGTTGATATACTCCATATCCTCTTTTTCAGGATTGGTATCATCAAATCTTAGGTTGCATGTTCCTTTGTAATCTCTTGCAAGTCCGAAATTCAGACATATGGACTTTGCATGACCTATATGAAGATAACCGTTAGGCTCTGGAGGGAATCTGGTAGCAACATGATCTTCTCGACCTGATTTTAAATCCTCATCAATAATGTCGGTAATGAAATTGCGAGGTATTTTTTCCTCTTCACCAACAGTATTACTCATTTTTTAACTCCAAATTCCGTAATATCTTAAACATTAGCTACTTATTAACTATTTAATTATTCTGATTTTATCAAAGTGACAGTAAACTCTCAATTTTATTAGCAATAATAATGCACTAAAGAATATTTTTGTATTATATATCAAACTGTTATCTGCAGCTGTTTATCAAAAAATGTTTAAAAGTGAGATGAAGATTAAAAAAAATAGTTATAAAGACTTTTAGATTTCCGTCCTAATACTCTCTGAACCGTCACAAGTGCATAAATCATAAGAGAAACAGCCTGTCCCTAATGAATTGCTTACCAATAACAGACACGGAGGACGTAAAATATCAGTACACAAAAGACAAAAAAAACTATATAATCTTATGATCAGAACTGAAAAAGAATTATCTATTTTTGAGGATAAACAAATGAGCTTTGAGTCAGAAAAGCCTTTTAACGATTTCCAGCACTTTGCCCGTGGCATTCGTCGCAGTGGTGATTTTACAATCAATGAGTCAAACATCCTAGAACAGTGCGGAACTGTAATGATGGAACTTTACAAGGGCACAAGAAAGCCAAAAACTGCTGAAGAGAAAGAGTTTGTAAAGCAGATTACCTCTGATGAGGTTATTACTGACCGCAATGCAAAAATCTTCAAGAAATACCTTCAGGTGATTCAGCCTCGCCACCTGCACCGTCTGTGCTCTGTTGGCAATGAGGATGAGATGAACGGCAACGGATTTATGGGCGGTTCCTCATCTGATGAGTCAGCTTTGGATTAGTGAAGTTTTATAAAAGTTTCTATTTAAAAGCCAGCGTACGCTGGCTTTTGTGTTTCTAAATCAAAATATCAGGATGCCACAATAGTGATGTATGCTCCTGCCACAGCCACAAGAACCACTATAGACAGAGACATTCTTGCTGATGCGGCAACAATTGCTATTGCAGTTCCAATATAGGCTGCATACTGATTGTTTTCAATACAGTAGAAAACACCAGGAAACACTAAAGCAGTCAGTGCTGTGTATGGAACCAGATCCAGAAATCTCTGCCAGTATGGGGTAAGATTGAGTTTTGATATAAACAAGGCAGGAATACTTCTGATTGGATAGGTCATCAGAAAACTCAGCAGGACAATATATATGTAGTATCTGTTATCCATTATTCAGTCTCCTGTTTATCAGTACTCTTAATCTCTTCACTTTCCTCTTCTTTGGCACAGTCACTTTTCTGATTCTTTATATTCTTTGTGAAAAATGCTCCTGTCAGTGAACAGATGATAATTGTGCACAGATTGCCCAACAGCTGTCCATAACATTTGATAGAAACAGATTAAGAACAGCTGCTGCAATAATAATCACCATCAATACCTTATTCGCTCTGCCTGCAGGTATTACTATGGCAATAAACAGTGCATACAGCGCTATATTCATTGCAAGGATCAGCTCCTTTGGAAGATAGTCTGATGCGAAAATGCCAATTACTGCACCTAAGATCCAGCTTGACCATGAAACTAAAAACAATCCGGCAAAATATGATGAACTTATCAGCTCTTTTTTAGCAGTGGTAAATATGGCAAAAGGTTCATCTGTAATGTAATGGGAAAAGATAATGCGTCTTAGGTTGCTTAGCTTTTCAAATCTTGCAAATACACAGGTACTCATAATGAAATATCTGAAGTTTAGAATGATGAGCCCCAGACTGACAGCAAGCAGACTGGCATGAGCATCAGCCTGCGTTACAGCAAAAAACTGACCTGATCCGCTATAGCAGATAAGAGACATGAGAATAATCTCAAAATGATTAAATCCTGACTGTGCAGCCATAACAGCGTAGGCAGTTCCTACAGAAATATACCCAAGACACACAGGGATGGAATGACGGGCTCCAAGCAGGAATAATTGTTTTCGTGTCACTTTTATATCTTCGACTTGCAAAAAAATATATAACATTGTCCTTGAAACTCATAATTATGCACCAAATTAGGCAGAAAGTATATTACAATTGCGTCATGCAAATTATCTTCATAAGATAGCGTTTTATAACTTTCGTTTTTAATTTTTGGATTTTATTTTTTTTAAAATGGAAAATTTAGATATAGCAAAATTCGGCGGTACTTCTGTTGGTAATTTTGAAGCAATGACTTCAAGCTATAAGGTTGTTATCGGCAATAAGAATTCACGTGTTGTAGTTATCAGTGCCTGCTCAGGCGTTACAAATCTTCTCGTAGAATTGGCTTCTGGAAAATGCAGCGATTCAAAAATTAACGAAATTATTGAAAAGCTCAGAGATATTCACGAGCAGATTATCATTCACCTTGAGAATCAGCACGAGCTTCGTAACTATATCGAAGGTCATTTAAAGGAGATCAGAGAACAGGCTCAAAAGGCAGCTCTTGGTACAAGCGACCAGCTGACTGATGCAATCGTGTCTCATGGTGAGCTCATGTCATCATACCTGTTTGTTGCGCTGTTCAAGCACTACGGAACAGATGCAGCCTTATTTGATGTTCGCAAAGTAATGCGCACAGATTCTAAGTTCAGCTGTGCAAAACCGGTTTGTGATGAGATCAGAGTATTAGCTCACGATAATCTCCTACCTCTTATCAATGATAAGACCATTATCATTACTCAGGGCTTTATCGGTGCTAACACCTTAGGTGAAACCACAACATTAGGTCGTGGCGGTTCAGACTACACTGCAGCTCTTTTAGGCGAGGCTTTAGATGCAGCTACCATTTCTATCTGGACTGACGTTGCAGGCGTGTTCACAACCGATCCAAGAATTGTAAAGAGCGCAAAGCCAATCCCTGAGCTCACCTATATTGAAGCTGCTGAAATGGCAAATTTCGGTGCTAAGGTTCTTCACCCATCAACCATGATCCCTGCTGTCCGCAAGGGAATCCCAATTTTTGTTGGCTCATCAAAGGAGCCTGAGAAAGGTGGTACCTGGGTTCGTCCAGAGACTGAGTCAAAGCCAAACTTCAGAGCTCTTGCACTACGCAAGAACCAGACTCTGATTGTTCTTTCATCTCCAGTTATGGTTGGTGCAACAGGTTTCCTTGCAAATGTATTCTCAGTATTTGCAAAGTACAATCACTCAATTGACCTTGTTTCTACATCAGAAATCTCAATTGCAGTTACTATTGATGCAGGCACCACAACATCAGGTAAACTTGAAATCAGCGAGAACATGTTAAATGAGCTCCGCCAGTTCTGCCATGTCAAGGTTGAAACAGGTCTGCCACTTATTGCCATTATCGGCAACAAAATGTCAGAGAATACAGGTGTTATTACTCGTGCCTTCGATGCTATCAATCAGTTCTCTGTAAGAATGATCTGCTATGGCGCATCCCGCCACAATCTGTGCTTCCTTTTAAAGGATGGCGATACCTCAGAGGCTTTAATTGCCCTCCACAAGCAGCTTCTTGAAGACTAAGTTCTAAACTTGGCATATCATTTGCAGTTCCTGGTTTACACTGGGAACTGTTTCAAAATTTCCCTTACAATTTTTTTAAAGTTACTCTATATAATGCCGATATTTAGGTTATAGAGGTGGGCGTTTAGTCTATACTTAATTCATAGTACTATTCGAGGGATTTAATATGTCTAGCACAACAATTACTAGTTCTGGTGTTGGATCAGGAAATGACTTTGAAAGTATCATTTCCGCTTCTGTTTCTGCAAAAAGACAGCAGTACGAAAAAAGAACTACTACCCGTAAATCAGAAGCTCAGATCGAACAGCAGGGTCTTAACTCTTTAAAGAGCGCACTCAAGACCTTCAAAGAAAAGTGTGACGAACTAACTAAAGACAATTCTTTGAATACCCATGCTGTAAATACAAATCAGAGCAAGGATTACACAGCATTTACCGTAAAAACTGAAGATGACTGTGCAAACATGAGCTTTGAGCTTGCTGTCACTCAGCTGTCAAAAGCAGAGTCCGTATCTCAGTCATTCAATACAGCTGACGGTTTCCAGAATTCATTCTCAGCAGGTAAACTTACTATTGATCTTGGTCCTGAAGAGTATGAGGACGATAATGGTGTAACCCAAACACGAGATCGTGTCTTTACTGTAGATATCTATGAGGGTGATACCATTGAGCTTGTCAGAAAACGTATCAATCAGAACGACTTCGACGTAAATGTCGGTCTTGTTAAGACTTCTGACGGTTATTCCTTTTCAATATCCTCAGGTCAGACAGGTCAGGGTACAACCAACCTGAAAATTACAGCTGAAAGTAACGATACTGAAGGTCATGATTCATTAAGCTGCTTCAACTTCAACCCTGAAACAGATACAGAGACTGTTGATGGATCGAAAGTTTCAAACGGCAGTTCAAAGTGGAATTACTCTGAAGGTAAGGATGCAAAGATTCTGGTAGACGGACATGAGGTTACCAGTCATACAAACAACTTCGATGATGGACAGATCTCTGGTCTTAGCATCACAGTAAATCAGCTCTCTGAGTTAACCACACTTGAAGATGGTACAACCGGTCGTAAAACCTACACTGTAGATGTAACTACTGACGTTAATGCAGCAACAGCAAAGATGCAGACTTTTGTTGATGCCTACAACTCTCTTATGAGCACAATGGACTCTCTATACAAGAGAAATACTTATACAGATGGTAAGAACAACTATGACGGTGGTGATTTGTCCGGTGATTCACAGTTAAAGTCCCTTCAGAATGAAATCCAGAATATGGTTGTAAGATTCACAAAAGAATCTACAGGTAAATCCATCTTTGACTGTGGTATCGAGTATAAAAAGGATGGTACGCTGTCAATTGATAGTGATGACTTCAAGAAGAATCTCAATGAGAACTTCAACTCTGTTGTATCTCTCTTTACCGAAGATGACGGTCTGATTGACAAGCTGTCTGAGTACGTAAAAGAATATACTCAGATAGGTGGTATTCTTGCAGAGCGTCTTGATTCAGTTCAGAATGAGATCGATGACTGGACTCAGAAAGAACAGGACAATGAGGAAAAACTTGAAAAATACGAGGCAAATTTACGTACCAAGTATGGTAATCTTGACTCATTGATGTCAAGCTACAATACATCATTGTCCTATATTTCATCAATTCTTGGATAAAAAGCTACCATCAGAAAATGCCCTCGTCACTGAGGGTATTTTTTTTGCTCTTCATCATCAGTACTTCTTTTTACAAGCCAACTCTCTGACAAAAAAAAACTGCTCATGGATATGTTTGCCTCTTTTTTACGACAAGCACCTGACGGCAGCAGCAACAGTTTTCCGAATGAGCAAAAAAAAATCCCGGATTTTACTCCGGGATCTTTGTTTAAAAGAATTCTAAATTAGAAATCTTTCTCTAAGCAGCCCTTTGAACCTAAGCGCTCGAATGCTTCCTGCATACGAACTACCATAGACTCCTGACCCTTACGTAACCATACACGTGGATCATAGAACTTCTTGTTAGGAACATCAGGATCGGTACCATCACCTAACTGAGACTGTAAGCGGTTCTCATTAGCCTTGTAGTACTCTAAGATACCATCCCATGTTGCCCACTGGGTGTCTGTATCAATGTTCATCTTGATAACACCGTATGATACTGACTCACGGATTTCCTGCTCTGTTGAGCCTGAACCACCGTGGAATACAAGATTTAAAGGCTTCTCTGAAGCAGTACCGAACTTGTCGTGAACATACTTCTGTGAATCACGAAGAATGGTTGGCTTTAACTTAACATTACCTGGCTTGTAAACACCGTGAACATTACCGAATGAAGCAGCAATAGTGAAGTTTGGAGAAATCTTCATTAACTGCTCATAAGCGTATGCTACGTCTTCTGGCTGAGTGTATAAAGCTGACTCATCCTTATCTGAATTGTCAACACCGTCTTCCTCACCACCGGTGCAGCCTAACTCTAACTCAAGAGTCATACCGATCTTAGACATACGCTCTAAGTACTTGCAGCATAATGCAACATTGTCCTTTAATGACTCTTCTGAAAGGTCGATCATGTGTGATGAGAATAATGGCTCACCGTGCTCTGCATAGTACTTCTCACCAGCATCTAACAGACCGTCGATCCATGGAAGTAACTTCTTAGCGCAGTGGTCAGTGTGAACTACTACAGGTACACCGTAGTACTCAGCAACGTTACGTGCGTGTAAAGCACCAGAAATAGCACCAAGGATAGCAGCACCCTGAGGAGCATCAGTCTTGATGCCCTTACCAGCGATGAACTGAGCACCACCGTTTGAGAACTGAACCATTACAGGTGACTGAGCCTTAGCACCAGATTCAATAACAGCATTGATTGAATCTGTACCAACACAGTTTACTGATGGGAATGCAAAGCCGTTCTCACGTGCAAAAGCGAATAACTTCTGTAAATTCTCGCCAGCAACAACACCTGGCTTTACAATATCAAGGATCTTAGTCATAAGATTATCTACCTTTGAATCAAAAACAAAATCTTAATACAAATGCCAGCATTACGCTGGCATTTACAAAACGGTTAATTATTCAGCAGCTCTCTTCTCGAGAATTTCAACTGCAGGTAATTTCTTGCCTTCTACGAACTCTAAGAAAGCACCACCACCAGTTGAGATGTAAGAGATCTTGCTGGTTACGCCAAACTTCTGGATTGAGCTGATGGTATCACCACCACCTGCAACTGAGAAAGCGTCTGAGTTGGCAATAGCCTCTGACATTGACTTGGTGCCAGCTGCGAACTGATCAAACTCAAATACGCCTACAGGGCCATTCCATAAGATGGTCTTAGCGTTCTTGATAACTTCGTTGATGTTTGCCATTGACTTAGGACCTAAGTCAAAGATCATATCGTCTTCAGCAACATCCTTCAGATCCTTGGTAACAGCTGGAGTCTTCTCATCGAATTCCTTACCAACTACTACGTCTACGAACTCTGGGATCTGAGTCTTTGCAGCTAATTCCTTAGCTGTTGGGATTAAGTCTTCTTCACACAGTGACTTGCCAACCTTGTTGCCGGCAGCTGCGATGAAGGTATTGGCGATACCACCACCAACGATTAACTGGTCGCAAACCTTAAGCAGGCTGTTTAAAACAGGTAGCTTGGTTGATACCTTTGAACCGCCAACAATAGCAACCATTGGACGAGCTGGGTTATCCATTGCCTTACCTAAAGCGTCAAGCTCTGCAGCTAACAGTGGGCCTGCACATGCAACAGGTGCGAACTGAGCTACACCGTAGGTTGTAGCCTGAGCACGGTGAGCAGTACCGAAAGCATCCATTACAAATACATCGCATAATGCAGCGTATTTCTTTGAAAGATCCTCAGCATTCTTCTTCTCACCAACGTTGAAGCGGCAGTTCTCTAAAACAACTAACTCGCCTTCTTTAACGTCAACACCGTTTAAGTAATTCTGCTCTAAACGAACTGAAACACCAGGAAGCTTGGTTGCAATGTAATCAGCAACAGGCTTTAATGAGAACTCCTCAGCGTAAACGCCCTCTTCTGGACGACCTAAGTGAGAAATAACCATTACCTTTGCGCCCTTCTCAAGAGCTAATTTGATTGTAGGTAATGTAGCCATAATACGCTTGTCTGATGAAACCTTGCCATCTTTTAAAGGTACGTTAAGATCAGCACGGATAAGTACACGCTTGCCCTTTAAATCAAGGTCGGCCATCTTTAAAATTGCCATAGTTCGTTTTCCTCTTATATAACTTGTCTTTGTTAGACTTAAACTAAGCTTTTAACAGCTATCAATTTTATCACATGTTTAAAACTTTTCAATTTTAACCGCATTATTTTGGTAAAATTTGAAACATATTTTCAATAAGCTCTGTTCGTACAATCAGTTGATACTAATAATTGCGAAAAAATTTTGAGATAAAATAAAGCCAAACAGACTATATAACAATATTCACAAGTCTTTTGGCTTTTTATAATTATAAAAACAAGCTAATATTTATCTTCGAGATAAATCTCATTTGTGTTTTCAATTATCCATTTCATTGCAACTTCTTCACCTTTTTCAATTGCAATTTCTACGGCTTTGACAGACTTATCTAACAAATCTTTAGCTTGTTTCCTTAATTTGCAAGATTTTCTTACTTTATCTGAAATAATCTTCTGAATATCATTTGAAATTATAGGAACTTTCATATTTAGCACATCTTTATCTTTAATAACTGGATAAGATGTACCTACATTGAATTTTAGAAGCCAATTTCTATAAACTTCAGTTCTAAATAAAACTTGCAGTGTTTCAGATAAATAACCACAATTTTTATTACGTAAAACCGTAAAAGCTCCACTTACCAATATTCCTTCAGAATCAATAACGGTTATTGCACCTCTATTTGGTCTAACGGTGGAAACTAATATATCGCCTTTTTTTGTCATTATTTTGGCATTATCTGGTAATTCTTCTGTTTGTATTAAATTAGGATAAGCATCACCATCTCCAATATTAACATCGCCTATTTCTATATATAAATAACTCGAATGATTTTGTGTACATTTTGTTTTTACATAATCAAAATATGTTTCTACAGAATCATATCCATTTTTATATGATTTAATTTGTTTAAAAAAATAATCATATTTATCTTGATAATATTCAGCATCAAGTCTTTTAGATTTTACGAATGAATCTGAAAGGCTTTTTATTGAATAATTTTTGGAGTTTTTAACATTAGTTATATTGAGTTCTTTATTTAGAATATCTTCTGCTTGATTATAAAGTAGTTCTGCATGTAATCTTAATTTGTTTGATTCTTGGAATAAATTAGCAATTTCTTTTTGAAATTCATTTGAAAAATGAGGGATCTTAATTTGTTTTATCTTATACAAAAAGAGATTTAACTGAACATTCCCTGTTGATTCTCGTATAGTTTGGTTGCGCCCATATTTTGTTAACAAGAAAGTCGATAAAACAGGTGGAAGAACTTTTTCTTTAAGTCTAATAATTCCTACATGACGATCTGAATTTGCAGGAAGCATTTCTTTATTCACAATTGCGCAATTACCAATTGTACCAACAGTTGAAAGAATAATATCATGCTCTTTTAACGCTGTTCTTGGATTATTTTTATGCTGTTTAAGTGAAATATGAGCATTTCTTGATAGATCAAAATAATTATTTCGAGGACTTGTTGCTGAAATCAAGTTGATATTGCTATCTTCATCATAATCAATTGATTCGTGAATACCATCTGTAACATCTGAAATATTGCCTAACACATAATAAGGTAACTGATTTAAACAAGTCTCATAAATTAAATTTTGCTTCAAAAAATACTCAGCATCTATTCTAAAATCAGAATTAATGTTTGATAGTTTTATTTCACTACATTCAAGCCCATCTAACAGTTTCTGATATTTAACGGTGTCAAATGGGCAAGCTAAAAATTTACAAAGGACAATTTCTCCTTTTTAGCAAATTCAATAAAAGCCTCAACAATTCCATCTTGAGTCAATCCTTCATGATTAAAGAGGTCGTGCTTTACTATTAGATGACCATGAGAATCCAACAATGGTTTTTCATATTCCTTTGGTGTTGTAATAGATATATATTCAGCTTGTTCTGACTCGGTTAGTTCAGAAAATTTTAATCCGTTAATGATGCAAGATAGTGATTTCAAAAACTCTAGATTTTTTGAATTGTTATTTATTGAATCTTTGTGTAAATCATAATCTGATGATTTTATATAGAAAGAACATTCCTCAAACGAACCATATTTTGAAATAAAATCGGTTTTATCTAACTCTTTTCCTAAGAAACTAACAAAGCTTTGCTTTACATAAATTTTGTCACCAGAATTGTCTTTAGAAGGCTCTTGCATGGTTGCAAAGAAAATATTGTAGTCATCAACTTTTGGACAGAGTTCTTCATCCCATTTTTGAACAAATAGCACACTAGTTTTAGTACCAGTATGAGGTTTGAATACATTACCATGCAAACCAACAACTGCAAGAATACGGCATTTATCTGCAATATATTCTCTTATAAATTGATCGGATGTATTGTTAAACCTTCCCTGAGGCAAAACAATTGCCATTCTTCCGCCAGGTTTTAGAAAATCTAAATTTCTTTCAATAAAAAGAACATCTCTGCTTACATTTGTTGCTTGCTTTATTTGAGCTTTGTAATATGTATTTCCTTGTTTAAACATGCTATCAGGATTATTCAAAGCATCAGGGAATGACAAATCACTATCTATAACAGATACATTTTTTGCAACGTTTTTCTGTTTCTTAAACGATACTTTTTTTGCTAATTCATATTTAGAAAGGATCTCTCCTTCTTTTATATCTCCAGCAAATGGAGGATTCGCCATGACAATATCAAAATTAAAATCTCTATTACTATTTTGATCCTTTCTAAGTTTTTTTAATTTTTTCCAACCTTCAAAATAAATATCGCTCCAAGCCTCTTCCTTTGTTTTTTCATCCCAACGTGAAAAATCAAGAGTATTAAGATGAAGCACATTGGTTTGACCATCACCAGCAATAAGATTTAAAGTTCTACCAACTCTTACAGTCTTTTCATCAAAATCAATCGCAAAAACGTTGTTTTTTACATAATCAGTGCATTCTGCTGGTTTTTCTTCTGTTGTAAACAGATGACTTTGTGCCATTCCTTTTTGTTTAAGAATTTTTTTCCATACATAAAAGATTGTATGTACAGGGAATCCACATGAACCAGCAGCTGTATCAATAATCTTCTCTTCAGAATTTGGATTTAACATCTTCACACACATTTCAATTACATATCTTGGGGTGAAGTATTGTCCCTTTTCTCCTTTCGAAGCCTTGCCTATCAAATATTCAAAAGCTTCATCAACAACTTCTAGGTTAGAATTGAATAGCTTTACATCTTGTAAAGATGATATACAGATTGATAAATGAGATGGAGTTAATTGAATTTTGTCATCTTTTGCAAAAACGCCTTCCCATTTATCTTTAGCTTTACCGAATAAAGACTGGATTTTATCTTTTAACTGTTCGTCAGTTTCTCCATAATTTCTAAATTCTAAATTACGATCTTTCTTCCTACCACTTTCCATTTCATCGTAAAGTTTTGTAAATATCAGTTTAAAAACTTCTTCAAATACGTCTACGCCTGCATTTGCGAGAACTTCGTCCTCCATTTCTAAAATAAGATCTTTTAATGATTTTCGTTCATTAACTAGCTTATCTTTCTTTACAAGAGTTTCTATAGTCCATCGTTCTGTAAGAATATCTGTTAGTTTTTGTGAAGCATTAGGTATTGAGTTAATATCTTCAAAATAATTAGGATCTTTTCTATGGTAGTAAGAGATGCTTTCACCGTTTGTCCATACTCCAATTGGTGCACCAGTTGCATTACAGTAGCTTTTTAGCTGTTCTTTACCATCCTTTAACTTTGGCTTTTTTACTTCAACTATTATGTAAGCACTCGTTGGATGTTCTTTATCAAAGATTACAATATCAGCCCTTTTCTTTTCTCTTCCAAAAGTAATTTCTTGTTCAACTTGAATGTTATCAAGAGAATAACCATAATCGTGCACAAGCTTTATTAGCATTAATTGTCTAATGACTTCTTCAGGCTTTAATTCAATTTGTTTCTTTCTTTTATAGCAAGTTACATAAACTTTGTTTTTATTAGGATCATTAGTTAAATTACTTTCTAATGTAGAAATAGTTTTTTCATCAAATTGAGTTAATTTGTAAGGAGATTCTTTTAAAAGACCTGATAATATATTTGAAGACATTTACTGCACCTCAATTATAAAAGAGAAGCAGTATTTACCATTACTTAATTTAGAGAAGCGTTTACCCCCCCCCAACATTAACTTATTGATTTTCATATATAAACCTCTTTTATACAGGAACAGCAGCTCTTTTACTTACATCGTGAGATTTTTCAGAAAATCTGTTGGTAAACACGAAGTCTGCAAAGATCTGCTCTTTATCTTCTACTGAACCTAAAGAATAATTCTTGATATTATTCCAAATCAGGTAATTGTTAAGATATTTAGTTGCTACTCCTCTAAAGTTATAGATGATAAACATCTTTAGAATGGAGTGGTAACTGTTGATTTTAGCAATGTTAAAGGTTCCTTTAGAGCCTTTACCTGACTTAATCTGAACTAACTGTAAGTTATGTTCACTAGCAATCTTATTGTAAGCTGAATTTCTGTCTGTAACTAGAACAGAATTCTCAACTATTGACCTAGAGAAAACTTTTCTTAAGTCTTTAACTGTAGGTTTACCTAAATTGGTAATTACAGATTTTGAAAGACCGTTAAGATTGATTGCACAAGGTACACATACCTGCTCTGATGAAATACCACGAGTATGAGTACACTTTCCTCTATGATGACTTTCTCTAGGTAAACTAAAATTTGATTTTTTATGATTTCCTTTGAAGCTTAAAGCAAAGAATGTTTCATCAGCTTCGACAACGCCATCCAGTTTTACTTCATCGTGCATTGTTTGCAGAGAATCTAAAATCTTATGTCTCCATTTAAATGCTGTATCAGCATTGATACCACATTCCCTAGCACTCTTTCTGATACTCATTCCCTGCATCATGCAGTTAATGTATTTTCTCCATACTTTCTCTGAATAAGGTGATTTATAGAGAATGGTATTAGTTTTGGCTGTGAAGGTTTTATTGCAGTCTTTACATAAATATCTTTGGTCACCTTTATCAGATTTTCCAAATTTAACTATATGCTGAGATTTGCAATAGGCACAGTTGCATGTAGTTCTGGATTTAGACTGAGTTGTAGAATTTTCACCTTTTACCTTTCTTAAAAAGGCTTTCTTTTCGGATTCTGAAAGATTATTGAAGAGTTGAAATAATGTATTAAGCTCTGTCATATCATCACCATAATTATTTCTATTAACTGCTTAAATTATAGAATAAAAATGATGTTTTATCAACCGATTATACGAACAGAGCTTTTCAATATAAGAATGTAAAGTTTTTCCTTCATTTTCTTATATTGAAAAAATATCTCTCACTCTCTCCTGAGAGCCATAAAATCAGGTTTCATTGTTTTCTGCAAAAAAGCCCGAACCTTGCGGGACGGGCTAAAAAAATCAACAGGCAACCTTTAGCCGATTACTTTCTTTGCAGCTGCAACTACATTCTCTACAGTGAAACCGTATTTCTTGAACAGGAGATCTGCAGGAGCAGATGCACCATAATGATCAAGACATACTGTAGCACCGTCTAAGCCTACATACTTGTACCAAGTTGTAGACATAGCAGCCTCAACAGCAACTCTTGCGCGAACTGCCTTAGGAAGAACGCTCTCCTTGTATTCCTCGCTCTGACGATCAAATACATCAGTGCTTGGCATTGAAACAACACGTGCCTTCTTGCCTTCCTTTGCAAGCTCTTCAGCTGCATGGAATGCAAGTGCAACTTCTGAGCCAGTAGCCATCAAGATCACATCAGGGGTACCGTCTGTATCCTTGAGTACATATGCACCCTTTGAAATGTTCTCAACCTGCTGTGCAGTACGTGGCATCTGCTCAAGAGTCTGACGAGAAAGGATAATCGCACTAGGACCGTCCTGACGCTCAATCATGCTTGCCCATGCAGCACCTGACTCAACCATGTCGCATGGTCTCCACTGATCAAAGTTTGGAAGAATACGCAGTGATGCGATCTGCTCGATTGGCTCGTGGGTAGGACCATCCTCACCAACACCGATTGAGTCATGAGTGAATACAAACAGTGAAGGAACCTTCATTAAGGCTGCCATACGAAGAGCATTCTTTGCATAGTCTGAGAAGATCAGGAAGGTACCGCCATATGGACGGAAGCCACCGTGTAGCTGCATGCCGTTCATAGCTGCACACATGGCAAACTCTCTTACACCCCAGTGGATGTAGTTACCATTGAGCTGACCTGGCAAAATCTCCTTTGACTCTTTATTCATTGTAAGATTTGA
Source organism: Succinivibrio sp. (assembly GCA_051891035.1). GTDB lineage: Bacteria > Pseudomonadota > Gammaproteobacteria > Enterobacterales > Succinivibrionaceae > Succinivibrio. Next base: position 56,313 of record JBJFET010000130.1, read on the forward strand.
AGGAGCAAGATCTGCTGAACCGCCAACAAGCTCAGGCATGATTGAACCGAAGAAATCAAGAGCAATCTGGCCTGCTTTACGTGTTGCAACCTTAGGATCTGGATTATTCTGAAGAGAAGCGACCCATGCCTTTGCCTTAGCAGAGAAATCAACAGGAAGTTTGCCACTGATGCGGCGCTCGTACTCAGATGCAAGCTCTGGATACTGTGACTTGTACTTGGCAAACAGAGAATTCCAGTCTGACTCAAGCTTTGCTCCCTTCTCGGTTGCATCCCACTGCTTGTAAATCTCTGCTGGAACTTCAAAAGGACCATATTTCCATCCTAATGCTTCCTTGGTTGCAGCAATTTCATCATCGCCTAATGGTGCACCGTGAGATGCTGCTGTACCAGCTTTCTTTGGAGAACCAAAGCCGATGGTTGTAGGACAGATAATGATTGATGGACGTGACAGATCAGCCTTTGCAAGCTCAATAGCGGCTCTTACCTGTGCTCCGTCATTACCGTTTTTAACTTCGATTACCTGCCAGCCGTAGCCCTCAAAACGCTTCTTGGTATCATCTGCAAACCAGCCCTTTACAGAACCGTCAATTGAGATGCCGTTTGAATCATAAAGAGCAATCAGCTTTCCTAAACCCAAAGTACCAGCAAGTGAACAAGCCTCATGAGAGATACCTTCCATCAGACAGCCATCGCCCATGAATACATAGGTATAGTGATCAACAATGTCAAAACCGTCACGGTTGAACTCTTCGGCAAGCATACGCTCAGCCATAGCCATACCAACTGCATTGCCAATACCCATGCCAAGAGGACCTGTGGTGGTCTCAACACCTGGAACATCACCATGCTCTGGGTGACCTGGAGTCTTAGAACCTAACTGACGGAAATTTTTTAAGTCATCAATTGACAGATCGTAACCTGTTAAATGCAGTAATGAATAAATGAGCATTGAAGCATGACCGTTTGACAGGATGAACCTGTCACGGTTTGACCAGTTAGGATTTTTTGGATTGTGATTTAAAAATCCTCTCCATAATGCTTCAGCCATATCAGCCATGCCCATAGGTGCGCCTGGATGACCAGACTTGGCCTTCTGAACACCATCCATACTAAGAGCACGAACTGCATTAGCTAACTCTCTGTAATTAGACATAAAAACTCCTCAGAATTTAAGAATTTAAAAAACTTTTCCACTAAAAACCAGTTTACCCTTATCAATAGTCATATCAGTCGTAAGAGAGTTTTTGTTCTCCTCAAGAAAACGACCGCCTAATGACTTGATATAATCTCTGCCTTTGCGGTTCATTCCATCAAATCTAACCACAAATGCGCCTTTAACATTCTTGTAATTGTCTGCTATGCCTTTATCTGATTTGGGAGCAGTAATCATACCACTTGTACGGGCAGTATACTTAAGCTTTCCGTCATCCGTGGCAAGATCTGCCTTAAATTCGGCATTTTTTACTGCAAAAGATACAAAATCACCATTGGTATAAGCTGTAATCATTTCAGGATAGAACAGAAGATCTGTCCAGGTCTTTGACTTTCTTCCCATTGAATAGGAATTAAGGCGACTTATTCTTCCTTCTAGATAACCATCTCCTGAATGAGTTTTGATATCAGACCTTACATCAATGTCAAAATCACCGATCGAACTTACTCTTGGAACATTGAGTTTTATATCTATTGCCTTTAACTGCCCCAGAAGCTTGTCATCTATTGCAAGTCCATCAGCATACAGTCTTGCCCGCTGAGGCTTCAAAAAGCGCTTTCCCTGAGTATAGGTATCCATAAAATATATTCTGTCAGCGCTAAAGCCAGGTAAAAAGACATTGCTTGCCTCAAAAGCAAGTACGGTGTTGCCAAATGAGTTTTTGCAGATAAGCGCATACACGCTCAGCTCAAGATAATTGCCTGCAAACTCCTTGACAACCCCCTGCTCTCTTACAAAGCTTGAATAAGGTCCGTTTACCGACACCTCAAACTTCATGTCAAATGGAATAAGTCTCACGTGCAGACGTCCGCGTGTCCTTGTTTGCTCTCCTAAGATATCCTGCTGAATAAAAATTCTGTCTACTATCCTTGCAAAGTCAAAATCCACATCCAAAGTTAAAAAACCATAACTAAGATGAACTGGGATATTGTAAGTTCTAGGAGAGCCTTCCAAATTGATCTCTACAAAACCATTCTCCGAGAAGAAACTCTTTTCAAGGCTTTTGTAGCTGAGAGTTGTTTTGTAGAGAAAAACTCCAGACAGGTACTTGTCTTCAAGAATTCTGTTACATCGTTCTATTGCAATATTAAGACCTTTTTCTGAAAACAAAGAGATAACCGCAATTCCACCACCTATTACAGAAAATAGGCTGAGAATGAGCACAAGCACGCATACGGAAAATTTTCTCTTCATCAAGCAGACCAAGATCCAATAAAATTATTTCAATTTTACCTAACCATCGCTTTTAACTCAAGAAAAATGCCGGCTTGAGCCGGCATTGTATCAGTTAGCCAAATACTTTCTTGTAGTCAGCCTGGAATTTTTCAATACCCTGATCAGTCAGAGGATGGTGGATCATGGTCTCAATAACCTTGTAAGGAACAGTTGCAATATCAGCACCTGCCAGAGCACACTGCATTACATGGATTGGATTTCTTACTGATGCACAGATGATCTGTGATTCAATGTTGTTGATTGAGAACATATCTGAGATTGTACGGATTAACTCAAGACCGTCTTCAGAAATATCATCAAGTCTGCCTATGAATGGTGAAACATAGGTTGCACCTGCTCTTGCAGCAAGCAGAGCCTGGTTTGCTGAGAAGATCAGTGTAACATTGGTCTTGATGCCTTCTTTCTTGCACTGATGACATGCTTTAAGACCTTCAGCTGTCATAGGGATCTTAACAACCATATTTGGATGAATGGCTGCAATCTCACGGGCTTCTTTCATCATGCCTTCAAAATCAAGAGTTGTAGGCTTTACCTCACCAGAAATAGGACCATCAACAATAGAAGTGATCTCCTTAATAACCTCTTTAAAATCCAGACCTTCTTTTGCGATAAGTGATGGATTTGTAGTAACACCGCAGATTACTCCAAGATCATTAGCCTTGCGAATATCCTCTACATTAGCTGTATCAATAAAAAAGCGCATGTTGACTCCTTGTTACAATTCATTAAAAATCTTTATGTTTTTATTGTAGATCAAAATACAACCGCAAACGTTTACAAAAAATTAAATGTGTGACAAGTTTCTATATTTTGTTTTTAACTTATTGTAATCAATAAATAATTTTATTACTTAACAAATTTTTGTGACAGAGCTACTAAAAAATTTTGCATTGTTTTTTCAAAAATATCTGAAAATATATTTTTCCAAAGATCCTGCCCCAAACATTAATTCCATCAGACAACTATAAATTAATCCCACCTTGCCGGTAATAATTAATCCCATAAAAAAGTAAGTTTTTATTCTTTTATTTCAGTATGTTATCATATTTTTTGATAAAGCCACTTTAAATATATGATTTATTGACTATAATTTAATCAATCATTAATTTTTGAGGATATTTTTATGTCACGTTTATTTACCTCTGAGTCAGTATCAGAAGGACATCCAGACAAAATCTGTGATCAGGTTTCCGATGCTATCCTTGATGCAATTCTAAAACAGGATAAAGATGCACACGTTGCCTGCGAAACTTTAGTAAAAACAGGTCTCATTCTGATTGCAGGTGAGGTTACCACCACTGCCAATGTTGATTTTGAGGCGGTTGCAAGAAAGACTGTCTGCGATATCGGTTACGATAATTCTGATGTTGGTTTTGACGGTCACTACTGTGCATTCCTCAACGGTCTTGGCAAACAGTCACCTGATATCAATCAGGGTGTTACCCGCGCTCTTCCTGAAGATCAGGGCGCAGGCGATCAGGGTCTGATGTTCGGTTTTGCAACTGATGAGACTGAACATTTCATGCCAACTGCTATCACCTATGCTCATGAGCTTGTAAAGAAACAGGCTACATTAAGACGTAACGGCACAATCTCCTGGCTCCGTCCTGATGCAAAAAGCCAGGTTACAGTTGCCTACAATGATGATGGCTCCGTAAGCCACATTGATACAATCGTATTATCAACTCAGCACAATCCTGAAGTTACTCAGGAACATGTTCATGAGGCTGTATACGAGGAGATCATCAAAAAGGTTATTCCTGCAGACCTGCTAAAAAAGAATACTAAGATCTTTATCAACCCTACCGGAAGATTCGTTATCGGCGGACCAGTTGGTGATGCTGGTGTGACCGGCAGAAAGATCATTGTTGATACCTATGGCGGTGCAGCCCGTCACGGCGGCGGTGCATTCTCCGGTAAAGATCCTTCAAAGGTTGACAGATCAGCTGCCTATGCTGCCCGTTATGTTGCAAAGAACATTGTTGCAGCAGGACTTGCAAAGAAAGCTGAGGTTCAGGTTTCATACGCAATCGGTGTTGCCAAGCCAGTTTCAATTTCTGTAAACACCTTTGGTACAGGCAAGTATGACGACAACAGAATTGCACAGATCATTCCTGAGATCTTTGATCTGCGTCCATACGGACTTATCAAGGAGCTTGATCTGCTCCGCCCAATCTACCTGAAGACCGCTACCTACGGTCATTTCGGACGCCCAAGCTTCAGCTGGGAACAGACCAACAAGGTCGACGAGCTTCAGCAGGCTATCAAATAAGAAAAAGGGGCTTTGCCCCTTTTTTCATATCTATATCTTCTTGAGAACAATCTTAATAAAGTTCAGATATTCCAATGCTCCTGCTTCAATGCTCTGTCTGTCATTTTGTGCATATGGATTGTCTGTCTCAAGCCAGTCTCTCCATACCTCTTCATTAGATTTCATTATTTCAATCTTTCTAAGCTCGCATCCTTTTGCTCTGCTTATTAGCTTGAGGTAGTACCAGCAGTCGTGAATATAGTCAAGCTGCTCTGCCGACCATGACTTTAGCAGAACATCCGGGATATCATGATGGCAATCCTTGTTAAATCCTGTAACGCTGATATACACACTGCCACCTTTCTTTATAAATGGCAGCAGCTTTTCATCAAGGTACCCATCTTCACGTCCAAAGAAATTATATGAATCAACACATACGACAGCATCAAAGCTCTCCTTTGCAAATGGCAGAGCCATTGCATCTGCGTTTACAGCTGTAATTCTATCTGACACACAAAGAGAGTCAAAAAACTTCTGATTCTCACTTGCCTCACACCACAGATCACATGCGGTAACCTTAACGCCATACTCCTTTGCAAGAAACACTGAGCTTGCCCCCTGACCGCATCCAAGATCAAGGACCAGGCTTCCTCTTTTAAGATCCTCATTCATCATAAGCTCTTCTGTAAGCTTGATGGGATTAGGTCCCATTATTCTTTTCATGTAGGTGTCGTTCTGATATTTCTTACTCTTCACATATTCCATTTTCATGCTCATACCTTCTTTTTAGTGCCAGCAGCTCCGTGCACTGTAAATCAAGATGCTCTACCGCCATTTTTCTGATAAGAGACTTATCGTTGTACGAATCATAAGCCTCAATGCAGAAAAACATTGGAGAATAGAAATTTAAGGCTGCCTTTTTTGGATCATCGACAAAAGGATAATTGCTAAAGATATCCTCAAGGTACTCCAAAGGTCCCATACATAAATACTGATTGAAAAGCTTTGCCATGTTTTCATCTTTGTTCTTTTCAATCAGAAGAAGCCGTCTGAAACAGGACTGCCTTGTGTTGACAGTCCAGTAATCAAACATATCCTTTGAGAATTCGCACAATGATTCGATATCAACAGACTTATATGCCTTTTCATCAACCTTTATGCTGTCTTTTGGCACATCATGCTTTTCTGCTGACGATTCATCAGAACTTTCCATCAGTTTTATGATCCTGTTGAAAAGCTCGGTCTTGCCTGAATAGTGCTTGTATAGGGACGGAGCCTTGATCCCAACCCCTGTAGCAATCATTTCCATGCTTACGGCCTTAAAACCGTACACAGAAAACAGCTCTAATGCCACATCCAGTATCCGCTCTGAAGTTGACTGCTTTGCCATGCCACCTCACTTATAGCTAATAATCATTAGCTTTAATATTAGCTAATATTCATTAGCCTGTCAAGCAGAGGAAAATCGCTACACAGAATTATGGATATGATTTGTGATGAAAGATTAGAGAAACGTTGATTTACAAACTATTAAGAACTACAGCAGTTTTTCGTTCTGGATGGCAGGAGAACAGAACATCTTTAAATATGATCCTGACTTTGGTGAGGCAAAGTCAGGATTGTCAGGTTAATCTTGAGACTACAGAGTAACCTTTTGAGAGAGGATGCTTACGAGAGGATCATTGAGAGTACCGTTCTGCACTCCGTTTACAATATCCTGCACTGAATATCTGTCCTCAGGATATACGACAACTACAGAAATGTCTCCGTTCTGCAGGAAGTTTGTCTCTCCATACTCAGTATATCTTGTGGCTCCGATGGACACCATAATCTTCTGAGGGTAACCTGCTTCCTTAAGATAGGCACTGATGTTTTCAGCAGGACCTTCATCCTTCTGACCGTTAAATTTCTCAATCAGCCATTCAATCAGAGTTTCATAGATGTAGCTGTAGTCTCTGACAGCACTATCCTCTCCATAAGGATGGGCTACACCGTCACGAACTAGAAAACTGGCAATACGATATTTCTGAAGAACACCGGTCTCATCAAAGCGATCAAGCTCAAGCGCATTGTCAGAAAAACCCTTTGATGATTTTCCCCAGTTCTTTTTGATACTGATCTTCTTGGCACCTTCCTTTCTAATAGAACAGTCATTTGATGCGCCAAAGGCATATGGCTTTAATTCAGTTACAAGACCGTCCTTCCAGGTCACATCAAATACAACAGCACACTCAGGTTCAATCTGAAGCTTTTTCTCTCCCTTAGGGAAATCAATGTTCTGACTGTCAAAAGGGAAAACTCTTAAGTATGATGGAGTTACTTCGCCTTTTCCTGGAATAAATGTCGGAAATACAGCTTTAGGTGCCTTGGCTTCCTTTGTCTTGACATTTGTAAAATCAACTGATTCTCCAGCCTGTTCAAGGTGACCTGTAAAATTGCCGGCAACACCGAAGGTTGCCATATTGCTCAAATCAATCTTCATATAAAACTCCTTTCTTTGGCTATTCTATCAATTTTTAATCACAAATTATATTGATCTGACACGGCTCTTCACCATTCCTTAACACTCTTATGATAAATTTTTACCTGTCCTTTGGTAAAATACCAGTTTTATAGGAGGAGCCATGCGATTTTCCATTAAGATATGTATTGCAGTATGCCTGTTTCTTCTTAACAGTGCTCAAGCTCAAATAAACAGTTACCGTCAGGCCAGAGTAGCAATGGTTGATATATTCAGACAGCTAGATGCCCCGGTTACAACGCTCTATTGCGGATGTAACATCATCTTTACCAAAAATGGATACAAACCAGATCTTGAAAGCTGTGGCTATAAAATCAGAAAAAATGCCAAGAGAGCTCAGAGGATAGAGGCCGAGCATATCATGAGCGCCTGGGAGTTTGGTCATAACAGACAGTGCTGGAAGCAGGGCAGGCGCAAGGGATGCAACAGCACTGATGAGACTTTCAACAGGATTGAGGCTGATCTTCACAACCTCTACCCTGCAATAGGTGAGGTAAACGCTGACAGAAGCAACTTTATGTTCTCATCAGATTCTGCAAAGGGCTCACCTTACGGCAGATGCCAGATGATTATTGACAGGTCAAGACAGAGAGTCACTCCGCCAGAAGGTGCAAGAGGCATTGTGGCAAGAGCTTATCTTTACATGTCAGAAAAATACTCCATACCTCTTGATAAGGAGCATATCAACCTGTTTAACCGCTGGAACAAGGCTTATCCTCCTTCTAAAAACGAATGCAGAAGAAACAGACTGATTGCACAGATTCAGGGTAACGATAACAGATTCGTTACACAAAAGTGCAGATAGGATTAGGTAAATATTACAAACAGGAAAACATGAGAACAGTCAGAATTTGTCAGCTCAACACACCTTTGATTTTGGATGGTGTATTCAACCTAAATGATGATGGTTATGGTCACCTTATAAGAGTTCTGCGCATGAAGAAAGGTGACTCCTTCTGCGTATTTGACGGGCTTGGACATGAGTTTGAAGCCATCATCGAAAGTGATGGCAAAAGCGCAAGCTACAGATGTACAAAACAGCTTGAAAGAAACGTGGAATCACCTCTTAACATCGAATTAGGTCAGGTAATAAGCCGTGGCGACAAGATGGAGTTTACAATTCAGAAGGCTGTAGAACTTGGAATAGGTTCAATCACCCCTCTTTACTCAAAAAGATGTGGTGTCAAACTTGATGTAAAGAGAGAAGAAAAGAAAACAGAACAGTGGCAGAAGATAGCAATAGCCGCCTGCGAACAGTGCGGACGCAATGTTGTCCCTCTAGTAAACCCTATTACCGATATAGACAGGTGGTATGCTCATGATGAGGATACACTCAGTCTGACCCTTGATCCTAGCGCAAGCATCAGACTTACCCAAATCAGTCTTAAAAGCAGGCTGAGACTTCTTATAGGACCTGAGGGCGGGTTTGACAGTGAGGAACTGAAAACAGCATCCGAGCATAACTTTGTACCCGTATCACTAGGACCTAGAGTACTCAGAACAGAAACTGCCGCGCTCGCAGCTCTCTCCATTCTAGGCTGTACATTCGGAGATCTCTAATGAATCTTGATAATCTAATTCTAGGTAAAAGCACTACCTATGACAGCGAATATTCACCATCTGTTTTACAGAGAATCGAAAGATCACTTGGCAGAGCATCTATTGACAGACTGGCAACCTTTTACGGATATGATATCTGGAAACTTTATGAAATTACCTATCTGAACCTTCTTGGTATTCCTCAGGTCTGCATGGGTATTATGAAGGTACCATCATCAAGTACCTTTATTGTCGAGTCAAAATCTCTAAAGCTCTACACTCTCTCATATACCATGACAAGATTCATCAATATGCAGGAGGCGCAGGATCTGTTTGCAAGCGACCTTAGCAGACTTCTTGAATGTGAGGTTAGCGTTTCTTTCTATCCTTTAAACTCAAGAGAATTTTCCATATCCGCACCAGAGGGGATCTGCCTTGAGCAGATGGAAAGCAGCAAGGGGATCGTTATCAGGGATTATGGCTATAACCCAGATGTCCTGTGTCATGACCGCTCCGATAAAACCGTAAAGAAAACCTATTACACAAATCTGTTCAGATCACTGTGTCCTGTTACCTCACAGCCTGATCATGCAACGGTAATTATTGATTATGAAGGAAAGAAGCCATCTACTGATGGTCTATTATCCTATCTTGTTTCCTTAAGGTCGCATCAAGGATTTCATGAACAGTGCGCTGAGCTTATTTTCTCTGATCTTATGTACTACCTTAAGCCAGAAAAGCTGACTGTTACAGCCTGCTTTACAAGGAGAGGAGGTATTGATATCAACCCTGTAAGGTCTAATCAGAACATCCTTACAGCTGCATCTTTGCGAACAATAAGACAGTAAAGGCTGCACTTTGAGTGTCAGTTCAAAATTTGGATTAAAAATTACTCCTATAATCAAAGAGTAAACAATAAAAATAAGGAGCATCTATGAGTATTGTTGATGTATGGCCAGTAGGCTCCATGGCTCTGCTAACTCAGGCTGAGGCTGATTCTTTATCACTCTCAAGCAAAGGCGATCTGTATGATCTGTACAGAAACTGCTCTCTTGCAGTATTGAACAGTGGAAATATCACTGACAATTCAAAAGAGCTTTTAGATAATTTCAGTAGCTTTGAAATCAATATTATCCGCAACGAACGAGGATTGAAACTTGAACTTATCAATCCTCCTGAAAGTGCTTTGGTTGAAGATCAGGTGATCAAAAAACTGCGCAAGCATCTATATGCGGTTTTAAGAGATATAGTTCAGATAAACTCGTTTTCTGAGGACTTTAAGGGCAATATCAGAGACAAATTTGAGTCTGACAGTGCCTATACTACTAATCTCATCTTTATGATCCTGAGAAATGCCAATATCCTCAAGGCTGGTTTAAAGCCTAATCTGGCAGTGTGCTGGGGTGGTCATTCCATAAGTGATGATGAGTATGACTATGCCTATAAGGTAGGTCACGAGCTTGGCCTTCGCAAGATTGACATCTGCACAGGATGCGGACCTGGTGTTATGGAAGCTCCCATGAAAGGCTCTCTTCATGGATATTCAGAACAGTGTGAACAGGAAAAATGCCGCATGATAGGCCTTACAGAACCTTCTATTATTGCAGCAGAACCACCAAACTCGATGGTTACCGATCTTGTGATCATGCCTGACATTGAAAAGAGACTTGAGGCTTTTGTAAGACTAGGACACAACCTTATTATCTTCCCTGGCGGACCAGGTACTGCCGAAGAGCTTTTATATATCCTTGCCATCAAGCTGTGCAAAGAAAACAAGCATAACTTCCTGCCGCTCATCCTGACAGGAAACAAAAAATCAGCTGCCTATTTTGAGGCTCTTGAGAATTTCCTGATTGAATGCTTCGGAAAGGATATCACCAGATACTATGATCTGATCATCGATGATCCGATCAGAGTTGCAAAAAAGGTCAAGGAGAATAATGAGTCTGTTCTTGATCACCGAACCATCACACATGATTCATACTGCTTCAACTGGACTCTTAATATTCCTTTTGAGCTTCAGAAGGCAAATACCATAACTCATGAGTTTATGGAAAGCCTCAACCTCAACAGAGATCAGGAACCATGGAAACTTGCATGCAATCTGAGATCAGCTTTTTCAGGTATTGTTACAGGCAACGTGAAGGAGCATGGCATTAAGCTTGTGGCTCAAAAAGGACCTTTCAAGCTTCATGGCGACAAGGATATTATCAAGTCACTAGATTCTCTTCTTCAGAGCTTCATTACACAAGGACGTGTTCTCCTGTCACAGAAAGAATACATTCCTTGCTATACTTTGGCTAAAGACTAGAGTATCCCCTGGCAGCTTGTTCCTATCAGGGAGCAGGCTGCATTAAACACCTCATTGAAGTTATGTGTAAAGTTACTCATGAATGCATTGAGAGACATAAACAGCACTATCAGACCGACATTCATGGTAACAGCAAATCCAATCGAGAAGATATTAAGCTGAGGAGCAGCCTTTGTCATTACACCAAGTGTGAAGTTAACTACCAGCATGGTGCATATTGAGCTCATCGCCATGGCTAGACCTGCTTTAAACATTGAGCCTGAGAAAAAGACAAATTCAGAAAGACCAGCTGTTGGCAGCATCTGTCCCATAGGCAGTGTCGAGAAACTTTCAAGCAAAAGTCTAAAGAAGATCAGGTGACCGTTGATACTGAAAAAAACCAGTGTACACAAAACTGTAAAAAACTGGCCTACCACAGGAGAATTGGTACCAGATACAGGATCTACCATGGACGCAAAGCCAAGACCTGTCTGCATAGCGATAGCCTGACCTGCAATAATAAAAGCCTGCGAGATAAAAAGAGTCATGATCCCAAGCGCAAGACCAATCAGACATTCCTTGATTGTCACCATGATTCCATATGTTGTAAAAGGATCAGAATTAGGTGCAAGATTGGGAATAGAAGGAAGCATGCAGACAGTAATAGCCAGAGCTGTCAGAGCTCTTGTCATTGTTGGAAAAGAGCTTCCTGAGACGGCAAACATTACCGATAAAAATGCACTGACTCGACACAGCGGCCAGACAAACTGTGCCACTGCTGTCAGGGTTATAGGCTCTAGTACATCCATTAGCTTATAGACTGAGGGATCAGTTCTACTATGGTTCTAAAAAAGGCCATGATCTTGGCAAGGCCCCAATGTGAACCGAACATTAGTGCACCTACTGTTACAAGCAGTCTTGGCAGAAAAGACAGTGTCTGCTCGTTAATTGAGGTTGCAGCCTGAAAAATAGAAATACAAAGACCAACACACAGAGAAGGCAGAATACTTGCACTGACAAGCAGTGCTACAAGACCTAACGCTTCTCGCACAATGTCAACAAAAACCTCTGGCTCCATCTTATCCTCCTGCCACACCAAGTCCGAAACTTGACATGAGCGTTCCCATAATCAGAGTCCATCCGTCTACAAGAACAAAGAGCATCAGTTTAAACGGCAGGGATACCATCATTGGCGAGAGCATCATCATACCCATGGCCATCAGAATGGAAGCTACCACAAGATCAATAATCAGAAAAGGAAGAAAAAGCATAAAACCAATCTGGAATGCCGTTTTAAGCTCACTGACAATAAATGCGGGAATGAGTACGCGCATAGGTACATCCTCAAGTCTGTCAATCTTGATATTGGCATATTCAGAGAATGAATTCAGATCAGACATTCTTGTCTGGTTTATCATGAACTTGTGCAGAGGTTTCTGAGCTATTTCAAAGGCATCTCGTGCCTGAATCTGCTCATTCATGTATGGCTCAATGGCCTGAGTATAAATATCATCAAACACAGGAGTCATCACGAAAATTGTCATGAATACGGCAATTCCGATGAGAACCTGATTTGATGGAGATGTCTGAAGACCTATTGCCTGACGCAGAATGGTCATAACAATAATGATTCTGGTAAATGATGTCATCATCACGAGAATTGACGGGATAAATGACAGCAGAGTCATCAGGATCACAACCTGCAATGACAGAGCATAATCCTCAGTTCCATCAGGATTGGTCTTGACGGTAAAGGCTGAAATATCAAGGGTGTTTGCTGCCTGCGCATCTGGCAGAAGGTACAGAGCCACGCCTAAAAAAACGGTTGTAAACAGACTTGCACAGAATACCTTCTTGAGCCCCTTCAGCTTAGATAGGAGCTCTTTGGTATTGTGCATATACTGAGTCTTTTCAGTTCTGATTTGATTCATCATGTGTCTTGTGCTCTTGATGCTCATGCAAAACCTGCTGCTCTCTGATAGCAGCATCAAACTGCTCCTTGTCATCATCAAGCTCTGCCAGAGTTGTTATCTGCCCTGCACTGATACCAATCAAAAGCTTCCTGTTCTCTGCTTTTATGATGGCCAGACGCTGTTTCTGCCCAAGATAGAGCTGATTGAGCAGGACCAGTTTTCCTGTGTTGCTTTTTACAAACCTGGTCTTTTTTAATAGGAAGGCAAATAAAAAAATTACGGCCAGTATCGCAAATGTGGATACCAGCCAGGTTACAAACTGAGAATATGATCCAAGCTGATGACCTGCAACTGATTCATCAGCATAACAAAGCTGTGCACATAGTGCCAGGACAAAAAAACAGAAAAGTCTTTTCATGCTACTGCAGCTTTTTGATTCGCTCTACCTGACTGATAACGTCTGTCAGACGGATACCGAACTTGTCATTAACAACTACAACTTCACCGTGAGCAATCAGTGTTCCGTTTACCAGCACATCAAGTGGCTCACCTGCCAGTCTCTCAAGTTCAATTACAGAACCCTGATTAAGCTGCAGGAGATTGCGGATAGAGATCTTTGCGTGACCTACTTCCATTGTGATGGTTACAGGAATATCCAGTATGGAATCAAGTTTTTTACGCTCTTCAACAGAAAGAGGAGCCTTACCTGTAGTACTGTCATCCTCAAAGGTTTCCATTGGAGCTACTGCTACCTCTGAGCCTGCATCCTGTGCACCTAATGCTGCAGCCCACTCTTCTGCTAATTTCTGATCATCTGACATAAATCACCCTGTCACTCAAATTTACCTGAAATAAAATCAGGCAGATTATTTTATTATAAATATAACCGACTATACCAGGAGCTGTTCGCTCACTAGTATTAGTCGTCATCAAACTCTTCGATCTCGTCTTCTTCGGTAACATTGATGTTGTTGCCCTTAATGAAGCTGAGATCATGCTTGGTGCTCTTAGGTCTTTCTAGTACTTCTGAAATCTTGATGGCAAGCTTGTCTTTTGACTGACCTAACTTTGCATGATAGCTTGGAAGATCTTCAATATAGACCAGAAGATTCTCCGGGATTTCAACGTTGAGTACATCACCAGGCTTGAAATTCATGATATCCCTGAGAGATACCGGTGTATCCAGAAGCTTTACTCTCATGTCGACATTCACGTCCATGACCTCTTCACGCAAAGCCTTGTTCCAGCGGATATCAGTATCGCCCTTATCTGACTGTACACCTGCATCTAACAGTTCTCGTATAGGTTCAATCATTGAATATGGGAAGCAGATATGAAGATCACCGCCACCGCCATCCAGATCAATATGGAACTGATTTACAACAAGAACTTCTGATGGACTTACAATGTTTGCCATAGAAGGGTTAACCTCTGAGTCCAAATACTCAAACTCAGCATCCATAACCGGAGCCCATGCTTCCTTATAGTCAGCAAAGACCATCTTCAGGAGTTTCTGAATAATTCGTCTTTCAGTCGGGGTAAACTCACGACCTTCAATTTTGGTTCTGAATCTGCCCTCTCCGCCAAAAAAGTTTTCCACCAGAATGAAAACGAGCTTTGCCTCAAGAGTAATCAGTGCAGTACCTTTTAAAGGTCTGAAGCGGACCATGTTCAGCGAGGTTGGAACATAAAGAGTCTGCAGATATTCGGCAAACTTCATCATGTTAACACCAGTCCAAGTAACCTCAGCTGCGTGTCGCATCATATTAAACAGACTGATACGCATGTGGCGGGCAAAACGCTCATCCACAAGTTCCAGGGTTGGCATACGTCCGCGGACGATACGCTCCTGTGATCCAAAGTCAAAACTCTTTACCCCGGAGACTTCCTGCGGCTCTTCAGGTTCTACATCATCTGCGCCATGCAGCAGCGCATCAATTTCATCCTGAGTTAAAAATTCAGTCACAGATTTCTCTCCTACTGCAGAACGAAGTTTGTAAAGAGGATCCTGTCAATTACAGGAGCCTTTGCAACTTCGGTCATCTTTGCTCTTGTAGCATCCAGGAGTGTTCTCTTGAGCATCTGTCTTCCAGATGGCAGCAGCAGTCCCTCATAGGTCTGAGCACTTAATCTGTCAAAGATTACACTCTCAATCAAGGTAAGGTGCTTATTGGCAAGAGCCTCATTCTCCTCTCCCTGAACTACCAGAACCACATCAATCTGGCCGGTATGAATGCGTCTCTCACTCTTTATAGTATAGGTAAAAGTCTGGGAGCATTTAACATAGATCTCTCTTTGCAGAAGCTTTGCGGCTTTCTCCTCTTCAGCTTTCTGAGATGCGACCTCCTCCGGAGTAGGTCCGACAGGACCAAAAGGTGGAAGATTCATAAAATAGGCAGCACCAAAATAACCGCCAGTTCCAAGTAGCAGCAACAGCACAATTGCAACTAGCAGCAGAAGCTTACCCTTTCCTTTTGGTTGATCTAATTCATTGTCATCTTTATCTTTATCAGCCATAACTCTCTCCTGATTTTTTATATTATGGCACAGACACCAGAATATTCATTTTATTTTTATGCAAAATAGCTTATTGTGTCGCCATTTTGTGAGTTAACTAAATATTCACCATCGTTGTCATCACTATTTTCTGACACTAGCGCCTCATTATCATCTGAAGCAAATAGCGTGCCGTTTTCACTGTTCTGACCTGTAAAGCCCTCTCTGCCACTATCACCCTGACCATGATCCCACTCAGATGAACTGTCATTCTGTCCTGAAGCGAAATCGTCATACTCGGTTATTTCTGCCTGGGCTGTAATATTATTGTCCCTAAGAGACTGTCTTAAGGCATCCATACCCTGATCAAGCACTGCTCTTGTGGCAGCTGAGCTTACACTGACACTGATTCTGGTTATTTCATCAGCTCCGGTACAGTCAATACTGATCTTCATCTTGCCCATTCCCTCAGGGTTCAGGTTAAGGTGCATGACTTTCTGGTTTTTAGCTGCCATCTGCATTACCTTTTCAGTCAGTGCCTGTGCATTTGCCTTGAGGTTGCCAGACATATTCATCAGCTGCTCTGTTTTTGAATATGAACCTGCCACTTCCTGTTTGTTCTGAGCCCCCATGAGCATACCAAAGCCAGACTGGTGCTCACCTGTCTGAGCATTAGAACCTCCAGAGTTTGAGGACTCTCCTGCTGCAGATACTGAATTTATTCCTGCCTTAATACTCATAAGAGACTGTTCTGAGCTCATTGACTGAGAACCTTCCTGCAAAGATGATATTCCTCTTACCCCATCAGATAAAACCTGTCTTGCTGAAGGCACCCCCTGAAGATTATTTTCAGATACACCATTTTGAGAAGCGTTCCTTACTGAAAATGAACGCAGAAGTTCAAGTGACTTTTCCAGATTTGATGCAAGAGCCTCTTCCTTTGAATCCATTATGGAGTCAATTTTTGCCTTGGTATCTGACTGTCTGAGCTTTTCATCCATCAGAGTCGAAGCTTTCAGGCTCTGTTCAATCAGCTCAAAGTCCTCTGCGCCAAAATCGCTCTCCTCAAAAGATGAACTGCTGCTCTTTTCAATTGTAACAGACTCGACATTTGCCTCATCAAGCAAAGATTTCATCCAGTCCCCAACCGTACTGTCAGTATCAGCTTTGCCTGCTGTGACGGCTGTCTGATTTAATACTGAACTGCCGGCATTGTTTGTATCAGTCTGATTTGTCTTTACTGAGCTGATTAGATCTTTTAATGACTCTCTGCCTGTGAGGATCTTATCCAGATCTGATGGACTCATCTTACTGTCAGCTGAGGATAGGTCATTGTCAGTCAGGGCTGATT
This sequence comes from Succinivibrio sp., assembly GCA_051891035.1. GTDB lineage: Bacteria > Pseudomonadota > Gammaproteobacteria > Enterobacterales > Succinivibrionaceae > Succinivibrio. Next base: position 73,125 of record JBJFET010000130.1, read on the forward strand.
GAAGTGTTTTTATAGAAGAAAGATTATCTTCTGATAACAGACCATCAGCTTGTATTGCATTTTCATCATCTAGAGAGAAGTTCTCTTCTGTCTTGATATCTTTTTGTGATAATAACTGCAAAGAAGAGCTGTTTTTGAAAGAATCTTCTGTTACCGTTCTGTCTGTGCATGCATAGCAGACATCAGTTGATGGAGACACAAGCTCAGCATCTGTGCAGGTATTTTCATCAAAGACAACCTGCTCAAGCTCTGTTGAAGGATCTTCTTCATTTTTTCTGCCTTGAGCCCTGCGTTCATCCTCTGTTACTCTGCTGCCGCACTCCTGCTCAATCGAGGAACTCTTCTCATCAAGATTTCTTTTCGAATCAAGAAAAGCTTTCCTGCTGTTAGTTGAATCTGTTTTTACAGCATTTGACTCAGATTGCCTGCTGTTTAGCTTTGTATGCATACTTTCACTCATTCTTGTACAGATTGAATGAAGAGCATCAGACTGACTGAATGATGATGCTACAGAGGATAGCACCGATGAGAAATCTGCTGCACCGCTTCCATAATCTGAGTACCTGCCATTTGTGGCAAGTTTTGTTTCCTGTTTTGTAGATGTATTGCCAACTGCCTGCATTTCCATCTCCTCTATTGTTTAGATAGCATATAAAATATTTATATAATTCAGAATGTTATTCAAAATTATGTAAATTTATATTTATTACATGCCTAAAGTTATGCAATTTATTTGCCAACTTCTCTTTTTTCAATCGTTTTTGTAGCCGCCTTTATTTGGAACGATTTAGAAATCTGCAGTAAGCTGTAAAAAAGGTTATTGATATATAAGGGAAATTATCAGAAAAGATGATGGTATTGGTGCTGCTGATCAACTTACAACACCA
>JBJFET010000131.1:0-29657 GCA_051891035.1 Succinivibrio sp.
CAAGAGCCCCAAAGTACCGTAGTCCCCCATACCGAAGTTCCCTAATCACCCCATATGCTAAAGATCAAATTTCAGCTTCTGCTTAATAAAAAAAAAGACCTGGATGAATTCCAGGCCAATTACTGTTTTTGAGTTAATAAGGAAAAATATGCTAGTTTTTCTTGTTTGCTCTTATTAGTGCAATACGCTGCTGAACACACTCATAAGAGGTATATGGATCTTCTGGAGTGTTCATTACGTAGTCAACAAGTCTGTCAACAGTTGTAGTGAGAACATGGCATCTTGTGTCTGATGAAGCGTAGTAGATATATACGTCACCATTGTCTTTTGCAATCAGACCGTTTGAGAATACAACGTTTGATACATCACCAACTCTCTCGTCTCCCTCTGGAGCAAGGAAATAACCGCTAGGTCTGTGGATTACCTTGGTTGGATCTTCAAGTGAGGTCATGAAGCAGTACAGAACGTATCTTAAGCCTGCTGCTGTATTACGTACACCATGAGCAATGGTAAGCCAGCCGAACTTGGTCTTGATAGGTGCTGGACCCATACCGTTCTTTGACTCTTTAATGGTGTGATATCTCTTAGGATCGATCAGATGATCCTCATCAAACATCACAGGGTTTTCCATTGACTTTGCAAAGCCCATTCCAATACCGCCACCGGTACCAGCTTCAATAAAGCTGTCCTGAGGACGTGTGTAGAATGCATAGTTACCGTTGATAAACTCAGGGTGAAGCACTACATTACGCTGCTGAGCTGACTTTGATTTTAAGTCAGGGAGTCTCTCCCAGGTCTTTAAATCCTTGGTTCTTACAATACCGCACTGAGCTGTTGCAGATGATTCGTCTCCCTTAGGTGCAGATGGATCTTTACGCTCTGCACAGAACAGACCATAAATCCAGCCATCCTCATGCTTTGTAAGACGCATATCGTATACGTTGGTTTCAGGATCGTCTGTCTGAGGAATTACACAAGGCTCATCCCAGAACTTAAAGCCGTCAATACCATTATCAGACTCTGCAACAGCAAAGAAAGACTTGCGGTCATAGCCCTCTACACGAGCTACCAGATAGTACTTGCCGTTTAAGTAGATTGCACCTGGATTTAAAACAGCATTGATACCAAGACGCTCCATTAAGAAAGGATTGGTCTTTTCGTTTAAATCATATCTCCACTCAATTGGAGCAAAAAGATTGGTTAAAACTGGTTTTTCATAACGGGTAAAAATACCGTTGCCAGGAAGAACCGGACTGTTTTTGTATTCGGTATTCTTTTTAAACTCTGCCTTTAAGGCTTCTAATCTTTCATTAAATACTGACATTTTTTTATCCTGCTTAGGGGGAAGGGGGCCTTGCCCCCTATTATTAGAAAACTTCAGAATTGGTCTTGATTTCGTTTACAAGATCGTCAACTGTTGTGAATGCCAATGCTGAATAGGTATCAGCAGCACCGTAGTAGATTGCAATTCTGCCTGTATCAGCATCTGCTAATGCTGTGCATGGGAAACATACATTTGGTACAAAACCTCTGGTTTCATAATCCTTCTCTGGGGTCAGGATATAATCACGTGTTCTGTACTTAACCTTCCAAGGCTCGTCAATATCAAGTAAGGCAGCACCTAAGCTGTATACAAAGCCATTGCAGGTTCCTGAAACACCATGATAAATCAGAAGCCAGCCTTCAGAGGTCTCGATTGGAGCTGGACCGCCTCCAATTTTGGTTCCCTGCCACCAGCCATTACCACCTTTACCCATTACATGGCGGTGTTTGCCCCAGTATTCCATATCATTTGAGTGACTTAAGAAGATATCACCAAATGGAGTATGGCCTGAATCTGAAGGGCGGTTTAACATTACAAACTGACCATTGATCTTGCGAGGGAACAGTACACCGTTTCTGTTGAAAGGAACAAAAGCATTCTCTAAACGGGTGAAGTTTACAAAATCCTTGGTCATACCCACGCCCAAGGTTGCACCGTGGTCATCGGTACACCATATGATATAGTAAATGCCTTCTACACATACAACACGAGGATCGTAAGCATATGATGGAATAAATGAATTGCCGTTCTTGTCCTTCCAGTCGATTGGTTCTTCATTGAAAGTCCATGAAAGACCATCCTTTGAATGACCTACATGAAGGTGAGGGCGACCATTCTTGTAATCACAGCGGAAAACACCTACAAACTCGCCATTCCAAGGCACTACTGCTGAATTGTATACACGAGCTGCAGCTTTGAAAGGATTCCAATCGATAACAGGATTGTTTGTATAGCGCCATACAACGCCCTGCTCTGTTGCAGGCTTGTCCTGCCATGGAAGATTTGGGATTGACTGTCCGATAATTTTAACTGTCATAATTAGCACCAATAAATGTTAATAAAACTTAAACAACGATTTTATTTGCGTAAAATCGCAAGGATTTCTTTGGTCTTTTCGTCTACTAAAGCCTTATCGCCTTTTGACTCGACATTAAGTCTTACTACAGGCTCTGTATTTGAACAGCGCAGATTGAAACGCCAGTTTTCAAATACAAGACTGATACCATCTGTTCTATCCTCTGATACAGACTGTGACTTGAATGCGTTATATACGTTGTCAACAGCAGTCTTTGCATCTTTTACCTCGCTGTTGATTTCACCTGAGATTGGATAACGTTTCTCTGCATCTTTAACAAACTCTGCTAATGATTTGCCTGATGAGCATAAAAGCTCAGCTACAAGCAACCATGGAAGCATGCCTGAATCGCAGTATGCAAAGTCTCTGAAGTAGTGATGAGCTGACATCTCTCCGCCATAAATGGCATCCTCTTTGCGCATACGTTCTTTAATGAAGGCATGACCTGTCTTAGACATTACAGGTGTACCGCCATTTGATTCAACAATATCAATGGTGTTCCAGATTAAGCGTGGGTCATGGATAATCTTGGCTTTTGGATACTTCTGCAAAAATACCTGAGCAAGAAGACCTACAATGTAGTAACCCTCGATGAAGTTACCTTCTGAATCAAACAGGAAGCAGCGATCTGCATCACCATCCCATGCAACACCAAGATCAGCTTTGTTGTCTACAACGGCCTTTGCTGTCTCATCACGATTTTCAATCAGGAGAGGGTTAGGGATACCATTTGGGAAGGTGCCGTCAGGATTGAAATGAACCTCGGTAAATTCAAATGGAAGATACTGTTTTACAGCTTCAATCATTCTGCCTGCAACTCCGTTGCCTGCATTTGCTACAACTTTGATCTTCTTTAAAACACTGGTATCAACATAACCTAAAATGTGTTTTGCATATTCAGGATAAATGTCTACGACTTTTGTCTTTGAAGAATATAAGGTCTCATCACCTGATCTTGAATACTCAGAAGATGCCACAAGATCACGAATGTCGTTAAGTCCGGTGTCGCCACTGATAGGACGGGACTCCTCTCTAACAAACTTCATGCCGTTATATTCTTTAGGATTGTGGCTTGCAGTAATCATGATACCGCCATCAGCCTTTAAGAATGAGGTGGCAAAATAAACCATCTCTGTGCCACAAAGAGAGATATCAATTACCTGTGAACCACCATCTATAAGGCCTTCACGAATACTCTTGGCAAGGCTTTGGCTAGAAAGACGAGCATCAAAACCTACAACAACTGTTTTAGGTTTTAAAAACTCTGAAAAGGCTCTGCCAATCTTATAGGCGATATCCTCGTTTAACTCAGATGGAACCTTTCCTCTGACATCGTAAGCCTTAAATGCTTTTACATTGGTCATAAAATCCGAACTCCTGTAAAAAATCGTAACGTTACCATTTTATTATTTTAATAGGTAAATATAAACAGAAATTCAAAATCGTAAGGTTATTTTTGTGAGCTAAATCACTATTTATTTAGATATTTTGAAAGTGCGGCAAAACTCACAAAACCGTCCGTTTAATCTATTATGCTCTATATATTTTTTCTTGTTATTTCAAGTGGTTATCTCAAGGTATCATTACAAACCTTTTTGCTAAAAAGCAAATTTTGTTCACTTTACAAATACAATTCTTATCACTTCTGTGGTAACATCAATAATTGTGAATTTATAAACAATTTTTCTTTATATTTACGGTTTTTTTATAACGTTACAGTTTTGGATAACTTTTAGTTATGTCAGTTACATTAAAGACCATTGCCGAATATACCGGTCTGTCTGTTACAACCGTCTCAAGAGCGCTCAAAGACGGAGATGATGTCAAGCAGCCTACAATTGACAAGGTTAAGGCTGCAGCAAAAAAATTAGGTTATGCGCAAAACCTTCAGGGTTTAAGTCTTAAAACGGGTATCAACTATAACCTAGTTGCGGTTTTACCTATGTTAAAGAGTGGCGATATCATTGGTGATGTTGGTTCTTTACCCCTGATTTCCGGATTAACCTCAGGTCTTGAGGGAACACCTTATAATCTGTCTGTTGTGCCAATGCTACCAGGTCAGGACCCGCTTGAACCTGTAAGATATGCTGTCGAGAGCAGACTGGCAGGTGGAGTAATTATCAATGTAACCAAGACTCGAGATGAAAGAGTCACCTATCTGCAGGAAAAGAATATTCCTTTTGTCACCTTCGGTCAGACTGAGATGAGTCTTGAACATGCTTTTGCTGATATAGACAACTATGATATCGGTTATAGAGCAGCATCATATCTTTTTGAAAAGGGGTGCAAAAGAATTGTTATGCTCTCCTCATCAGCTGAATACACCTATGCCTGTCACAAGTATTATGGTGTAAAAAGAGCTTCAATGGAATATGGAGTAGATTTCCAGAAAGAAAGAGACATTATTTATGACTATACCCTGTCAACAAACTACAGAAAGCTTTTCTTTGATTTAATGTCAAAAGAAGATCATCCTGATGGTGTCTTCTGTGGCTCTGAAATTTCTGCTTTAGGTTGTATTGCTGGTGTAAATGATGCTGGTCTGAAGGTAAACAAAGATGTGTATATCATCAATGTTGAGACTTCAGAACTCCCTATTTTCTTCTATCCTCCAATTTCTGGTCTTCGTCAGAATTTCCATTCAATTGGTAAAGTCTTAACTAAATACCTGATTAAGCTTATTGAAGGTGAAGATCCTAAAAAGCTTCAGTATATCGAGAAAGCAACCTTCTACCCAAGATAGAAACAGATTGCTGATTAAGATAAAGCTCCTACTGGAGCTTTATCTTTCATAAGAGACCTTCCTAATGTAGGTGGTACAACCATAATCTGTTAATTGAATTAACACCTACAGGCCTGCTTTTTACACGGTAAATCCATGGTTTTACATTCGCGGAGATCTCTTCATATTGTCTAAGTATATGAAGGACAAAAGGGCGTAAAAACGCCCTTTTGTGGTGTGTAGAAATAAAGTATGGAATTTACAGTACTAAATTCTCATCTCGCTCTGAGCATCAAACAGAGAAACATTATCAAGAGTCAGGTATAAAGAGAAATCCTGACTGTTCTCAATCTCAACATTTGCATCAAGTTTTGCTCTTAGAGCTGAACCGTTATAATCAAACTCGACAAAAGTTTCAGAACCGGTCTTTTCAAAAGCAACAACTCTTGCGTTAACACAAACAGAGTTCTCAGACATCTTAACCTGTGACACATGCTCTGGACGGATACCAAAGAGAACCTTTCTGTCTTCTTTGAATTCCTCTGTAAACTCATAACGAGGCAGAGCGATAAACTGTCCGTGAAGAGAAATACCAGGAACGTCATTTTGCTTGGACAGTATTGCTTCAATCAGATTGATCTGAGGTGAACCTACGAACATAGACACGAATACATTGGCAGGTTTGTTGTAAATCTCAAATGGAGTTCCTACCTGCTGTACAAAACCCTTGTTGAATACAACGATCTTAGTTGCAAGAGTCATAGCTTCAATCTGATCGTGGGTCACATAGATAATGGTTGTATCGAGTGTTGTATGAAGCTTCTTTAGCTCAAGACGCATCTCACCGCGGAGCTTTGCATCGAGATTTGATAAAGGCTCATCAAACAGGAAAACCTTTGGCTGTCTGACAAGAGCACGACCAATAGCAACACGCTGACGCTGACCACCTGAAAGCTGAGCTGGAGTTCTGTCTAAAAGATGACCAATCTTAAGCATGTCTGCAACCTGCTTTACCATAAGATCAATCTCTGTCTTTGACACTTTTCTTAGCTTCAAACCAAAGCCTATATTCTGTGCTACTGTCATATGAGGGAAAAGTGCATATGACTGGAATACCATTGCAATATCTCTGTCTTTAGGATCAAGTAAGGTTACATCCTTATCACCTATGAACACTTTACCTGATGTTACATTCTCAAGACCGGCAATCATACGTAGAAGGGTTGATTTTCCACAACCTGATGGTCCTAACAGAACAGTAAAGCCACCAGCTTCCATCTCAAGATCAATGTCATTTAAAATTACATTCTTGCCATAGTAAGTCTTATTTAATTTTTCAACTCTAACAGCGTACATAATAAATCTCCAAAAAAGTTAAACTCTTAATTAGCACTTAGTAGGCTGTCAATGCGTTTATACATTTCCAGGCAAGCGCGACCATTGTGGTAAGGACATTTCCATGGTTCAACCTTAGGACAATCCTTGTATGGATTTCCATAGCGGTCAACCTTCCAGAACCATTCACCGTTAATGCCATCCTTAAGCTGTGATCTGATGATCTCAAAACAGCACAGTGACAGTTCTAAAAATTCTTTATTGCCAGTCTTCTGATAAGCATTGAAGTAACCTATCATGGATTCAGCCTGAACCCACCAGATTCTGTCAGTATCAAGCAGATGACCGTCTCTGAACTCATTGAAGGTAGCACCGTCTCGATCTGAACCATAACGGGCAGTAATCTCTGCCATCTTTGTAGTTACCTCACGGATTCTATTAGATAGCTCTTTGTCTGAGATCTGGTCAGCGGCCTCATCGAGTAACCATGAACCTTCAATGTCATGACCGAATGAGACATCGTGCGAACAGCAGTCCCACTCTCTTGTGTAGAAAAGACCAAAATGATTCTGCTCATTTACAACCTTATCAATCATGAGCTTTGCAAGTTTTGCCATCTGCTTTTGCACAGTTTCATCATGAGAGGCCTCATACAGTTTTGTAAAAGCCTCAAGAATATGCAGATGGGTATTCATTGACTTTTCAGATAAAACACCTTCAGCTGTATCACAGACAAGTTTATTCTCAATAGGATTCCAGTTCTTGTCATAAGCCTCACGATAACCGCCGTAAACTGAATCATAGGCATGCTGCTCAATTAAAGAAAACAGTTCTAAAGCCAGATCCAAAGCTTCCTTATCTCCTGTTGCAAGGTAGTATTCGGACAGACCGTAAATCACAAAACTCTGATTGTATACATGCTTCTGAGTGTCAGTTGGCATTCCCTTATAATCTAAAAACCAGTAGACACCACCTGATTGTCTGTCGACAGCACAGTCACGGATGAATTTATAGCAGTGCTCTGCTGCCATTCTGTACATATCATTCTTTAAGATCCTGTAGCCGTATGCATAGGCCCATAGAATTCTGGCATGCAGAAGCACTCCCTTACCGTGCTCCTTTACTATATTTCCCGTAAAGTCAGAGAAACTGTAAAAACCGCCAAAATCCCTATCAATGTAATTCAACCAAAAATCAAGGATGTTTCTTGCCTCAGCAAGACAACAGTCTTTTAATTCTTTTTTGCAATCCTCAACTGAGAACATTATTTTGACCTCAAATTAAACTAATCGTAGCTTTTCGTCCTTTAACCACATCAGTGATACTGTGGTAAACAGAACCGGAACATAGCCGTAAAACCAGGAAATAATAGGAACGAATCTGTAGACTGCAAGACAGACAGCCAATGCAGCAGCTGTTAGCAGCACAACCTGAACATTTCGAAACATCACTGCTCCATTCTGCAGATTGTGCTTTACTGTCTTAGCATCATAAAAACTCATCATTACCAATGTCAGATAAGCGTAAACCATGGTAAATATCATGAGGATCAGGCAGATTACTGACATACCCCCCATAAAACTGCCCTGTGTTCCAGATGCATATGCATAGTAGAAAAAGAACACAAAGGTTATCAGTTCAAAGACAAGTCCAACTTTGTTAGCTCTTACAAACTCATTCTTGTACTCTGTCCACATCATTGAGATAGTGACACTTCTGGTGCCGTTTAAATATCTCCTAAGTAAGAGACTTCCAACAACTATCGCAGGAGCTATGCCGAATACTACAAATCCAAGCAGTGTCATAATCACCATAAGAATATGTATCCAGCATAATCTGCAGATAGTATTGCATGCCATTACAATTGGTGTGGACATAAGCTTTACCTACAGGTTAACCTTTAACAGCACCATTTGTTACACCGGCGTAAATCTGCTTTTGCAGGAGCAGGAAGCCGAGAATTGATGGTATCAGAACAATTACCACACCAGCTGCCATAAGTGTTGGCTTGGTACCAGTTGGTGAATCAACAAAGTGGTACAGAGCTGTCGATACTGTCTGCATATCTGGCAGATACAGCAGTGGGAAGTAGAAATCGTTATAGATATAAATTGTTCTTAAGATGATAATGGTTGCAATTGCTGGCTTTAACAGCGGCAGAATAATCTTAAGATAGATTGTCCAGTAACTTGCACCTTCAATCTTTGCTGCCTCGTCAAGTTCAACAGGAATTCCCTTCATAAACTGTAAGAAAACGTAGATCATAACCACATCTGCGCCTACATACAGAACAATGACCTTCCACATGATAATGCTGTCTGCAAAGCCATCTGGCAGATAGTTTCTGAAGAAGTAGTCAATAGCAAAGATAACCTGGAATGTTGCAACCTGTGTTGTGATTGCAGGGATCAGCATTGCCATGAGATATAAAAGGATAACCAGTTTCTTTCCCCTAAAATCAAAGCGGGATAGAACGTAGGAAACCTGTGTTCCAAAAATAATGGTAAGGATCAGAGACACACCAAGAATAATCGAGGTGTTTATAAATCCTGTTCCAAGATTACCAAGCTCAAATGCTTTGAAGTAATTATCAAAGTTTGTCAGATATGACCACTCAAAGTGGAGCTTTGTAATACTTGTATCGTAATACTGCTCTATGGTTTTAAAAGAAGTGATAAACACAGAGTATGGTGGCACAAGTACTGCAACTGATGCTAACAGGAATGTCAGGTACTTGAAGAACATCCAGAACAGCCAGCGAGGTGATCTGAGATTCATCTTGAGTTTTTCAAACTTAATCTGACGCTCTGCTTTGTTTACACGACGCAACATTGCAACCTGTTCAGGAGTAAGCGCTGTGTTTTTGGTACCCATGATTATTTTTCCTCCTTGAACAGGATCTTTTGAATGATCATAAAGAAGACTACAAGGACAAGCAGGAAGACAGCCATAGCAGAAGCAGGACCGTATTCACTGTGCTCGAATGCTACACGGATGGTTTCCATTACGAATGTTCTGGTGCCGTTTGCGCCCTTGGTGATGATATATGGAATATCGAATACTGATAAAGAACCAACAAATGCAAGAAGTGCCTGAAGACCAATAATCATCTTGATTGATGGGAGAGTAATGAATCTAAACTGCTGCCACTCAGATGCACCCTCAATACGTGCTGCCTCATACTGATCCTGTGGAATAGACTGTAGTACACCATAGAAAAGAATCAGGTTAAAACCTAAATATCTCCATACTGAAGCTGCAACCAACGCCCAGTTAACTATGCTTGGATTTGCAAGCCACTGTGGGTATTCAACAACTTCTTTTCCATCTTTGATTACTGTAAATAGTGGATCAAAACCGAGGATTGACAGGAAACTGTCAAGACCACCACCTACCTGATAGAAGATCTGGAATACCATTGAAGCTGCTACAGCATTTAAAACAAATGGCAAAAAGAGGAAAGTCTTGAATAGGTTTCTGCCGATTAGCTTTGAATTTACAAGCACAGCAAACCATAACGATAAGGCTAACTGAACTACAGCACCGACAAAGTAATACAGAGAAACTAGAATTGGCTCTAGAGACTCCGGCTCATGCACGAGCTGTATATAGTTATCAAGACCTACGAATGAGGCCTGCTCAGGAAGACCAACCAGGAATTCACCCGGAGTCAGAAAACCTTCCCATTCAGCAGTTGACAGGAAGAAAAGTTCTACCGCTGGAAAATATGAGAATGTAATAAGCAGACATAGAGGTATTGCAAGGAAGGTTACAATAATCACCCTCTGCTGCTGTTTAAGCGACATGTTAAACATAAATACTCCAAAATATTGCCAGCGCAGATTTAAACCGGCTGGTTTGTGCTTGTGTATACTAAAATCTTAACGTTACGATTTTAATATTTCAAATTTATTGTCAAAAGGTACATAATATTTTTGATCTGCTTCAAACTTTTTATCTGTTTATGAATGTTTTATTAAATATATTAACCATTAGAAGCGGTCAATTTTTTCATTTGAATAAAAATGACCTAAATATTTCGTATCGTTTCGGATAAATTCCACTAAAAACAGTTATATAGAAAAATCATATAATTAACTTATTGATTTTTAAATCAATTATTTTGTAACACGGATTGTGAAATTTTGCTGATTTTTATGTTGTTTTGATGGGGAATTTGATAGTTTTTTCAGGAATTGGAACCTGAGTGTATAATACACGTGACATAAATCACATTATTTATCAGGTTCTACAGTTAATAAGATGGGCCTGCTGGCCCATCTTTATCTACCATATACTAGATATTGAAAATATCCAGCTGTTCTGAATCGGATGAATCCTTCCAGGCTTTGTCTGCTTTGGCATCATCTGAGCGCTGCTTTTCGATATTCTCAAAATAATCAGCAGCAGGAGGAACGATATACTCTCCTGTAAAGATTGAAGTATCAAATGACTTCAGATCAGGATTCTCCTCTGTTACTGATGCCTTGAGATCATCAAGCTTCTGGAAGATAAGGGCATCAGCATCGATTTCCTTACATATTTCTTCATTGTTTCTTCCAAAAGCAATAAGCTCTTTAGAAGTTGGCATATCAATACCATAGATATTTGGATATCTGATCTCAGGAGATGCTGATGCAAAGAACACCTGCTTTGCTCCTGCCTCTCTTGCCATCTGTACAATCTGTAGTGAGGTAGTTCCTCTTACAATAGAATCATCTACCAAGAGCACATTCTTTCCTGCAAATTCTGCTGGAATAGGATTTAACTTGCTTCTTACTGACTTCTTGCGCTGTTTCTGTCCTGGCATAATAAATGTTCTGCCGATATATCTGTTCTTTACAAATCCCTGACGGTATGGAACGCCTAATGTTCTTGCAATCTGAACAGCAATATCAACAGATGTATCAGGAATTGGAATTACAACGTCAATCTTAAGATCCTGATGCTCATTCTGGATCTGATGAGCAAGTTTGGTTCCCATGCGTACACGTGTTGCATATACTGATGCACCATCAATAATTGAATCTGGACGGGCAAAGTATACATACTCAAAAATGCATGAGTTCAATGAAGGGTTCTTTGCACAGATCTTTGAGTAAAGCTGTCCGTCTTTGGTGATAAGCAGGGCTTCGCCTGGCTTTACATCACGAACAAGCTTGAATCCACTGACATCAAGAGCTACGCTCTCTGAGGCAACCATGTACTCGGTTTTACCGTTCTCACCCACCTTTGAGCCTAAAACCATCGGACGAATGCCAAAAGGATCACGAAATGCGATAAGACCAACACCAAGAACTAAGCTTACTACAGCGTAACCGCCCTTAATCTCATCGTATACTCCAGATACTGCCTCAAAAATATCATCAGCACTAGGAATATCACTGTCGATCTTTGAGATCTTCCAGGCAAGAATGTTTAAAAGGATTTCTGAGTCTGACTGAGTGTTTACATGGCGATGAGCCTTCTTGCACTTCTCTTTGAGCTCTTTGGAATTGATAAGATTGCCATTGTGAGCCAAAGCGATGCCATAAGGTGAGTTTACATAAAAGGGCTGAGCCTCTGCAGCTGATGAAGAGCCCGCTGTTGGATAACGGTTATGGGCAATGCCAATGTTACCTCTTAGTCTGAGCATATGGCGCTGCTGAAAAACCTCAGTAACCATGCCATTTGCCTTACGCTGATGAAAATTGTCATCCTCATCAACTGTCACGATGCCGGCAGCATCCTGACCACGGTGCTGTAACACCTGTAATGAATTATAAAGTGATAAATTGACAGGAGAAGTACCTACAATTCCAACAACACCACACATAAAGTCAAGCTCCAGTTTCAGGGGTTCCCATGTATATGAAGAACCAGTTAACAATTCTTTGAAGTTCAGGTACAAATGCTGATTGAGCGTACCACGAATAATCTTTTACAAAAGTCAGAATATGAAGTTTAAACAGCATCTGTGCAAGAGCCAGCACAGCACAGACAATTAAAATTCCTCGGGCAACGCCAAAAGCGATACCAAGCAGTCTGTCAAAACCTGACAGCCCTACCTTCTGTACCAGTGAACAGATAATCTTTGAAATAAACCCCAGTATCAGCAGCGTACATACAAACAGAACGATACTTGAAATAACACTGCGTGTTAAAGCATCATTCGAGAAGGTCATGTATTGGGCAATTTCCGAGTAGAACCTGCTTGCAACAATAAATGATGCTACCCAGGAGATGATCGAAGAGGCTTCTTTTACAAAGCCTCTGAATACGGAAGTTAGGGCTGAAAAGCCAACTACTGCCAGAATTACCCAATCAAGCGCTGTTAGCATTATCTGGTCTCTGCGCTAATGGTCTCAAGACCGCCTAGGTATTTGCGCAGAACCTTAGGTACTGTTACAGATCCATCCTCGTTCTGGTAATTTTCAAGGACTGCAACCAGAGTTCTGCCAACAGCAAGACCTGAACCGTTTAATGTATGAACCAGCTCAACCTTGCCGTCTTTACGACGTAAACGAGCCTGCATACGACGAGCCTGGAAATCTACGCAGTTTGAGCATGATGAAATCTCACGATAGCAGTTCTGTGCAGGTAACCAAACCTCAAGATCATAGGTCTTTGCTGAGCTAAAGCCCATATCACCTGTTGATAACGCTACAACATGATATGGCAGCTCTAAAGCCTGAAGAACAGCCTCTGCATCACGAGTAAGGCTCTCTAATGCCTCCCATGAATCCTCAGGCTTTACTATCTGAACCATTTCAACCTTGTCAAACTGATGCATACGGATTAAACCGCGTGTATCTCTACCAGCAGATCCAGCCTCTGATCTGAAGCATGGAGTGTGTGCAGTAACCTTAATAGGGAGCTCCTGCTCTGGAATAATCTCTCCGCGAACCATGTTTGTAAGAGGAACTTCTGCTGTAGGGATCAGACAGAAGTGGTGGCTGACTCCATCACCGTCACAGTCACCATCAAGATTGGTGTGGAAAAGATCTTCGGCAAACTTAGGCATCTGACCTGTGCCGTAGAGTGAATCAAGGTTTACAAGGTATGGAGTATATACCTCGGTATAGCCCTGCTCATAATGAAGATCAAGCATCAGCTGAACCAATGCACGGTGAAGCTTGCAGATAGGTCCCTTCATAAATGCAAAACGAGCACCTGAAACCTTTCTTGCTGTCTCAAAGTCCAGCATGCCAAGACCTTCGCCTATCGCTACATGATCCTTGACTTCAAAATCAAACTTGCGAGGTTCACCCCACTTTCTGACCTCAACATTGAAGCTCTCGTCCTCACCTAGCGGACATGAGGCATCTGGAAGATTTGGAATAGTCATAGCCAGATCATTTAACTGCTTTAAGACCTCGTCCTGCTTCTGCTTTACAGATACAAGCTCTTCTCCGATTTTTGCAACCTGAGACTTGATCTCAGATACATCCTGACCTGCTTTGATTGCCTGTCCAATACTCTTTGACAGGGAGTTACGCTGTGACTGCAGTTCCTGTGTGCGAGTCATTGTCTCTTTGCGTAATGACTCTAATTCATTGATTTTCTGAACATCTAAGGTGTAATTTCTTGTTGAAAGGCGCTTGGCAGCTTCTTCAATGTCTGCGCGTAAATATCTTGAATCAAGCATGGAATATTGCCGTATATAGTTAAAAAGTGAATTCTATAAAAATTGCTCTCTTTGCAATTTGTTTTACGGGCGTAATTTTACCATACTAGGCAGAAAGATATCAGCATATTTTATCCAAGCTGTAGGAGAATGCTACTTATAGCGTACTCTTTTACCTGTAAATCCATGAGGATATCTCTTGTTCTGCTCCTGTTCATCCCTGTTTTTCAGATATTCAATCTTTTTGGCGTAGTTGATTTCAAGACCTCTGTCTGATGGATGGTAGTAGACAGTTCCTGTAAGTTCTTCAGGGAAGAAGCTCTCGGCTGCAGCATATGCTCCCTGATAATCGTGGGCATACCTGTAACCTGAATTATAGCCAAGATCACCCATGAGCTTGGTAGGAGCATTTCTAAGATACAGCGGCACCTCAAGATCACCGTTTCTAGAAGCATCTTCCTTGGCGTTGTTGAATGCCACATAAAGGCTGTTGCTCTTAGGAGCCAAAGCACAGTAGACAGCAGCCTCTGCTATTGCTCTCTCACCTTCTGCTGCCCCTACCCTTGTGTAAATATCCCAGGCATTCAGACACACTGTCATCGCTCTAGGATCAGCAAGACCAATATCCTCTGTACACAAAGCCAAAAGTCTTCTGGCAACATACAGGGGATCACCTCCTGCCTCTATAATTCTTGTGTACCAGTACAAAGCCGCATCTGGTGCACTACCACGAACAGATTTATGAAAAGCGGAAATCAGCTCATAAAAAGCATCTCCCCCCTTGTCATAGTTCATAAGCTTCCTGCCTGCCACAGCTCCAACCATAGCAAGTGTAATCACTTTGCCCCCTGATTTGACAGGAGCTGCAAGATCTGATGCCATCTCTATAATGTTCAGAAGGTGTCTGGCGTCTCCTGCTGCAAGCTCAACAAGAGCATTCTCCACCCCCTGAGCTAAATGAATATCCTCTTTTTTCAGACCGTTTGGAGAATTTAGGACATTGTGAATCAGCTCCACTGATTCAGAAGGCGTAAGTTTTTTCAGCACATAAACTCTGGCTCTTGATAAAAGAGCGGAATTTAAACTAAATGAAGGATTTTCTGTGGTAGCTCCAATAAAGGTTATCGTGCCATTTTCTATGTGAGGCAGGAAAGCATCCTGCTGTGATTTGTTGAAGCGGTGAACCTCATCAACAAACAATAGAGTTCTGTTGCCGTTTCTTTTTCGAAGCACTGCTCTATCTACAGCTTCACGGATATCCTTTACACCGGAAGTTACTGCAGGAATCTGCTCAAAAAAGGCATTGCAGGCTTTGGCAAACAGTAAGGCAAGAGTAGTTTTTCCAACTCCAGGAGGTCCCCAAAGGATCATTGAATAGCACTGACCTCTGTCAAGAAGTGTTCTAAGAGGTCTGCCTGCTCCTAAAAGATGACTCTGTCCAATGTACTCCTCAAGGCTCTTTGGGCGCATTCTTGAAGCTAAGGGAGCAAACTCATCCGAAGATGCCTGCTCTTCCTGTTCTCTTTTTTCCTTATCCTCAAGTTCTAAGGAGAACTGTGAGAACAAATCACCTTGATCTACGCTCATCGTCTACCTGAACATCAGCTGGGAGTTTATAGTCAAAAACACTGCCCTTGGCACTTGGAGATACTGAAGAAAAGCGGTAATGACTGGTATTGCCATCTTTAAAGGTTACCTTCAGCTGAGAAAGTGCACCATTATCAAGTATGAGAATGATCTTTGTGAGCTGAGCATTGCTCATAGGGATAAGCTCAAAGCCATTGCCACTCTCTGTAACCTTATAGTTTTTCCATACACTGTCATCTGTTGAAGTCAGAAGTGCAAAAGGAGAGGTATATATTGAGCTTTTATCAAAGATAGTAACCTGATTTACAAAAGGATCATAAAAATAGACATCACGACCTTTGGTAAATAAAACCTGCTCATCAGGCTCTGTTGTGTGAAGAATGAAATTATCAGGCTTTTTTAGTGCTAGATTTCCCTTTGTCTTAGAAATTACAGAACCATCCTTTTTAGTCACTGTCTGCTCAAAATCAGCACTAAGCGCACTATATACCTGAAGACAGTCTTTAAGCTTTGAGGCATCATCTGCAAAAACCTGAAATGAAAAGGCTGCACTGAAAAACAGAACAGCTTTAAGAGCTTTTCTCAACATATTCTGACTCTACAATCCCTTAGTTTACAATACACAACTGTATGTGCCTCTTTTATACTGAGGATGATCTCTCAGGCAACAGATTTTATTTGTCTTACTGTTCAAGACTCTGCAGTTCACCTGTTTTTTTGATCTTCTCTATCAGATCTTTATGCTACTTCAAATATCCTGACATTTTTACTGATTTGGATCATCAAAAAGAACACGTCCCTCTTTATCAATAACCTGATACTGTAAAAGCAGTTTGCGGATCTTTTTTGCCTTAGGGAAACCAATTCCAAACTGGGATTGGATTTCAGTAATGCTTAAGGTCTTTTTGTTGGATGTTACCTGAAATTCGCCTCTTGCATAGTCCACTACACTGTAATAGAGATCATCTCTTTTATCAATCTCATCAGTTTCCATAGATCCTGACTGCAGATCTTCCTCATCCTCTTCGATTTCAGTAATTTCATCGACATATTCTGGATCACCTGCATAGTCTATCCATGACTGAACTATATTTGCCACATCCTCATTGCTAGAGAACGGTCCATGCGCTCTGAATGTTCTTGAGTTTCTCAGGAGCTGATACTTTACAAGCATATCACCCTGTCCTAGCAGGTTTTCTGCTCCGGTTTCATCCAAAACAATTCTTGATTCCATGCCACTCTGAACTGTATAGGAAATTCTAGATGACATGTTTGCCTTAATAGTACCATTGACAATCTCTGCTCTTGGGGTCTGGGTTGCAAAGATAAGGTGAATACCAGCGGCTCGAGCTTTACCTGCTAATCGACCAATATTGGTGTCAGGACTCTTTTCTTTCTTCAGTGACGATGCAACTGCCATCATATCGGCAAATTCATCAACAACAAGCAGGATGTATGGAAGAATTTTCAGCTCAGGAGCATAGCCACCCATTTCAGGAGACCACATTGGATCATATACCTTTCTTCCCTGAGCATTTTCAGTTTTTATAAATTTATTTAACTGAGAAATCTTTGAAAAGTGCAGTAAAGACAATAGCTTGTATCTGCGCTCCTGCTCTTTTACAAGCCAAGCCAGTGCAGCCACAGTTGCATCAATATCGGTTATGATCGGGGTCAGCAGATGAGGCAATCCCTGATACTGTGTAAATTCTACTGTCTTAGGATCAACCATGATAATGCGAAGCTCTTCAGGTGACCTTGTAAGCAACAGAGTAAGCAGCATTGAATTAAGACCTGCAGACTTACCTGAACCAGTGGTACCTGCAATCAGAAGATGCGGAGCCATTGTAAGATCAGCTACAACAGGAACGCCCTTGGTGTCCTTTCCAAGACACATTGGAAGAATGCATTCCTTTTCAGCCTCTGCAAACTCAGGAGAGGATATAACATCTCCAAGCCTTATGATCTGACGCTCGGCATTAGGAAGCTCTATACCTACATAAGGGCCTTCAGGAACGCTTGTCAGCACATTGATATTGTGGCTTACAAGATTTCTCTGAATATCAGGAGCAAGTCTTAAGATCTGCTGCGCCTTGACTCCTGGTGCTAGTGACAGATTAAATCTGGTAATAACCGGACCGACAATGTAGTTTGCCACATGAGCGTTGACGTTAAACTCACCTAGAATTCGGTTAAGTGCAGAACACTTCTCTACAATCTCTTCTTCAGAAATGTCCTTTTGATTTTCAGTTATCTCAAGCAGTGTGTATGGAGGACGCCAGTCGTCATATTCATGCTTTGGAGAGGTTTCAGTCGCCCTTGCATAAACAACGGTTGCTTTTGATGAATGAGCACCTGACTTACCATTTGGTCTGTTCATGGTTACCCTGTTGTTTGCATTTGAATATGGCACAGCTCCATTTGTTGAACTCATAGACTCAAAAGGAGGTGTAGTCAGGTAAGAACCTAAATCAGGATCACTTGAAGCTGTACCTGCAGTAGTAGGCGAAGTCTGTGAAATAGTCTCAGTGCTGTTCTGAAAGACTCTTGTATCAGAAGAATTTTGTGTCACATTGACTGCAGGAGAAAGAGCTGCAGAAGTTTTTGCTTCTGATAAAGACTCATAATTCTCATCCTCACTTACAAGATTTGAAGCTATTTCATTCATTCTTGAGGCAAAGGTGTTTTGTGACACTGTCCTGTCTGCACTCTCTTCATTGACAGAAGAACTCTTTGCTCCCTGACTATCAGTATCTGAAACCTCCTGAGTTTTGCTCATAGAAGAATCGCTTCCTAAAACTCCGCGTGAGCCCTTGAGATATTTTGAATAACTCTCATCACTTTCCTTGATTGGAGCTGTCTCAGGAGTTTTTAGACGGTTTACCTCATCAGCTGTAGGAATGAAGGCTGATGTTAGAGCATCAACCTTAATCTGTGAGCTGTCATCGTTATTGGAAAAATCTGCAAAGTTAATAACATTCTCGTCTGTACTGTCTTCTTTGGCATATATCTGACTTGTTGCAGAGGTACTGTTATAAGCACTGTCTAAAGGTACTGTTCTTGTAATAATTGAAGACTGCTGTGAGTAGCCTCCGCTTATTGATCCTGTTTTTTCCTGAACCTGTACATCTGCATTCAGATTTACTCTGTCACCGATTACGGTTCTAGTAATAACAGTGCTTACATCTGATTTACGAAGTGGACTGCCAATGGTCTTTGCTGGAGCCAGATGATCAGCTCCTGCCTTATAGACCACTTTAGATTCATTTTCAGAACTTCCAGATGCACTGCTCTGCTCATAATTTGTCTGTGAACCTGTCTGAGAAACTACCCTGGTTATGATGGTCTTGTTTACCTCAGTGCTGTTCTGAGCAGGGACTGTTACACCGGCTCCGGTGATGATAGTAGCTGCAGCACCGCTGTCGCCTAAGCTGTCAAACTGCTTTGAATTGACATAGGCACCTGAGACATAAGTTACAGGATCTCTGTCACCAAAGACTGCATTTTTACGAGAGGTAGCCTGAGCAGAACCTCTGCCTGACAAAGGCTCACCTGGTGAAATGTATGGGCTTGAAGGCTGTGATGACTCACCTGAAGCTTCAGTGTCAGCCCCCTGTGTAATAGCACCTATCTGACCAAAATCAGGCTCTATACGTTCACCGATTGAGTCTCTTGAATGAGGCTGGAAATGAGACCGGCTCTTTAGCACTGATGTTCTTGTCTCTGTCTTTTGCTCATCGATATCGTTCTTGAAAATAGATCCCTGACCAAATGTGGTGGAAGTTGACTGCTTAAAGGATGTATAGGCAGACTGCTCTGATGACTGGACATGTGTTTCCCCTGATACAGCAGATGAATCACCCGCACCTGGTATTACCAAATCCTTTTTCAGATTGATGCCATCAGCATGCTCTGTTCTGATCTTTGGTTTTTCAAAGACCTCCTGTCTTTCTGCCTTGCCTGCATTGCTCTGTGTATTTTCTTCTGGCTCTTTGGCTTCCCTAGAATTCCTGCCAATCAGTTTGAAAATGGTATTGCCGATGGTATCACAGTACCACACAGGACCTCTTGAGGTGAACAGAAAAAGTCCAAGAAAAGAAATCGCAAGAGGCAGAAGCTTTGACAGACCGTATGGAAAAGATGAAAATGCATTGTAGAAGAAATAACCTAAAAGACCGCCCGCACTGCCCTCTGAATTGATTGTTGCTGCTGCGAATATGGAGCACAGTCCGACTACCAGCAGATTAAAACCAAGTAGCACCAGTGCAATCACAAAGAAATCCAGGTGCTTTAGAGAAATTCTCTTTATAAAGAGCTTATAGCCTAAAAATGCGATTACAAGAGGAAAGAGAAATGAAACATTTCCAAAATAGCTGAAAACATTTTCGATAAATGAGGTGTTAGCTGACACCATGGACTCACCGTCTGTCCCTGTTGACAGCAGTTCTCCGCTTAAAGCTCTGCGAAGCTTGTTTTTATGAGAAACAAGGATAAAAATGCAGATAAGGCTTATAAGGCATGAGAGTGCAAACATCACCTTTCTGAACATTCCTATTTCAGTTTTTGCAAAAGATGTATGCCCCTGATTTGAGCCAAACAGCATTTATTCCTCCATTGCGACTTGTTGTTTTTTTTAAATACTCTGTTTTTTTCCTGATTCTTTCTGTTCCTGATAGCAGAGATATTCAGTCTATATATTCTTTTTTCCTAAAAATCATAAATGTTATAAATGTTATCACCATTATTGTTTTCAATCAATTTTGCCATTCGATTTTGCTTAATTCACAGCACAAAATCTAGTACAATCACACTGTTTCTTATTTAATGGAAAAGATCATGATAAACATCGTTTTATACCAGCCAGAAATGCCTTCAAACGCAGGCAACATCATCAGATTAAGTGTAAACTGTGGAGCCAGACTTCACTTTATCGGACCACTAGGTTTCTATCTTGATAATGAAAGACTGATGAGAGCCGGTCTTGATTATCATGAACTGTGCAATCTCACTGTGCACACAAACTTCAAATGCTTTTTAGAAAAAGAACAGCCAAAACGACTTATAGCTTCTTCATCAAAAGCCCATCATTCACACACCTCATTTAAATTTGCTGACGGTGACTACGTGATTTTCGGCAGAGAAAAGGAAGGTCTGTCTGACGAGGTTTACGATGTAATTCCTGAGGAAAACAGAATTAAAATTCCAATGGCTCCTAACAGCAGATGCCTGAACCTTTCTAACTCGGTTGCTATTGTCGCATATGAGGCCTGGAGACAGTTCAATTTTGAAGGTTCAGTGCCATAAGATAAATAATGCGCAAGAATTAGGCACTAGACTGCGTTTTCTGTTATGATCTCTGTCTGAATTTATCGAATAAAAAAATATAAGCTGTAAATTAAATCGATTAGATAAATTGTAATTTACCTTACTGATTTAAAGAGGAAAAATCATTGCTAGATTTTTTGGTTGAATTTTTTGGAAGCTACGGTTATCTGGCCGTATTTGCCTGTCTGGTACTTTGTGGTCTTGGTGTACCTGTTCCTGAGGATATTACTCTGGTATCAGGAGGAGTAATCTCAGGCCTTGACCTTGCAAATCCTCATATCATGCTTGTGGTGGGACTTGTAGGTGTGCTATTTGGTGACAGCACTATGTTCCTAGCAGGAAGGATCTTCGGTTATCGTATTCAGAGGATCAAGACTTTCAGAAAAATCGTGACCCCACAGAGATTCTCCCATATTCAGCGAAAATTCAAACAGTACGGTCTGGGGCTGCTCTTTGTTGCCAGATTTCTTCCAGGTCTTCGCTCTCCAATCTACCTTGTAGCTGGCATGTCACACAGAATTTCCTATATCACATTCATTGTTATGGACGGTCTTGCCGCCCTTATCTCTGTTCCTGTGTGGATCTATCTTGGCTACTTCTTTGCCGATAATCTTGATATTCTTATGTCATATGTCCATGATGTTCAGAAGGTTATCTATCTTGCACTAGGACTTTTGGTAATAGTCGTTCTCTTTGTTTATTTGAAAAAGAAGTTTCACGCAAAATTAAGCGGTGTTACTCAGGACGAGCCTAAGAACAACAAGCTTTAGTATCCTAATTTTTATTAATCAGGCTTAATCTTTTCCTTTTCTTAGTATAGAATTACCTTCGCTGAGCAGCCGTGGCTGCTCTTTTTGTTTTTTCAATCGGTGGTCAAATGGACGCTTTTACACAGATAATTATAGATATCAACTCAATCTTATGGGGACCTTGGTGTTTAATCCCTGTTCTGGTTGGCGCAGGCATATTCTTTACATTAAAACTCCGCTTTATTCAGATAAGACAGTTTGGACGTGCTCTAAAACACGTGTTTGGAGGACTGTCTTTTAACGGAGAGAAGGCTGGCAATCATGGAATGACCTCATTTCAGTCATTGGCCACAGCAATTGCAGCTCAGGTTGGAACAGGAAATCTTGCTGGTGTTGCAACAGCTCTTGCCATGGGAGGTCCTGGTGCTATCTTCTGGATGTGGATTGCAGCATTCTTTGGAATGGCAACAATCTTTGCAGAAGCCATCCTAGCTCAGCTATACCGTTCTAAAGACTCTCAGGGACACATTACAGGCGGTCCTGCCTACTATATCACCTACGGTCTTGGCAGCAAGCCTCTTGCCACAATCTTCTCTGTACTAATCATTATTGCTCTTGGCTTTATTGGAAACATGGTACAGGCAAACTCTATATCAACAGCATTCAATTCAGCTTTTAGCATTCCGACCCATATTACTGGAATGTTCCTGATACTCATTGCAGGATTTATCTTTATCGGCGGTATCAAGAGAATTGCAGGATTTGCAGAGAAGATGGTTCCTCTTATGGCAGCTGTATATGTTCTTGGAGCAATCTACATCATGATCTGCTTTGCACCAAATATTCTGCCAACTATCAAGAACATCTTTGTAGGAGCCTTTAATCCTGAGGCAGCAACAGGCGGTGTTATCGGCGCATCTGTTAAAGAAGCTATCCGCTACGGTGTGGCAAGAGGTCTTTTCTCAAATGAGGCAGGTATGGGTTCCACCCCTCACGCCCACGCAATTGCACGCGTAAAACACCCGGTTGAACAGGGGTTGGCAGCAATTGTAGGTCTGTTTATTGATACCTTTGTCGTACTCACAGCAACTGCACTTGTAATTATGGTTACAGGCTCACTTGATGGCAGCAAGACTGGTATCGAGCTTACTCAGAGCGCATTCGTCAAAGGCATGGGGCAGGCCGGAGCCGGTTTTGTGGCCATGTGTCTTTTCTTTGCCGCATTTACCACTATCATCGGATGGTATTTCTTTGCCGTACAGAACGTAAAGTACCTTTTTGGCTACAAGGTTATCAATATCTTCTCGGTTGTTGTTCTGTTCTTCCTGATGGCAGGTTCATACCTCAAGGTAAATCTTGTGTGGGAACTTGCTGATATGTTCAACGGACTTATGGTTATTCCAAATATCATTGCAGTGATCGGTCTTTACAAACTGGTAACCAGAGCATTAAGTGATTTTGAGGAGAAATTTATTACAGGAGAAAAGCCTCTGTTTGGACCATCAGAGCAGCTTACAGGCAAGATGGCAAATATCAATACAAGGCACAGAAGAAAAAAGAATCAGAAGACTCCGACTCTTAATGATTAGTAAAATGGAGATCCCTCTGTTGCTTCCCATGAAGGTTTGTTCCACATACCTTTTCAGCGCACACAGGGATCTTCCAATTTTTTATCTCTAGATTTCAGATGATTTAATCAGTTTCCAGTTCTGTTCTGGCAGAAGCAGAAGATCATGCTTGGAGATTAAAGTTGAGCGATGACCGACACTGACAATAATCGAATTTTTAAGTTCTCGCTTAATCAGATCATAAGATAAAGACTCATTTCTCTCATCCAAAGCTGAACTTGCCTCATCTAAAAACAGGATTTCCGGTCTTATCAGCAGTGCTCTAATAAGGGCAATTCTCTGCTGCTCACCTAGTGAGAGCCTGTGTGTCCAAAGGTCAGTTTCATCAAGCCTGCCTACAAGATGATCAAGTGAGAGCATCTTCATATACTTTTCAACTGATCCGTCTGTAACTACAGCTCCTGGATAGCATACCGCCTCTCTTAGTGTACCCTCAGGAAGATATGGCCTTTGAGAGAGGAAGAGAGATCTGCTCTCATCTGGCTCAAAAATCTGCCCCTGTGCATATGGCCATAACCCTGCAAGAGTCTTGATCAGAGTTGACTTTCCGCATCCTGAAGGACCGCGTATTAAAAGAGACTGACCGTAAGCAAGCTCAAGATTAAGTTCTGAACACAGCACATCATTTACAGGAGTTTTTACACAAAGATCCTTTACCCAAAGAACCTTTCCTTGCTTCTTGGCTTTTATGCATTCAATCTGAGCGCATGAATCCATACTGTCAAAGAATAGAGCAAGACGGTCTATCACAGCCTTGTAGCTAGCCCATGACGAGAAGCTGTTAATCAGAGTTGACAGAGCGTCCTGAACTCTGCTGAAAGCAGAGTTTATCTGCATGATACTTCCGATTGTAATAACCTTTGCAAAGTACATAGGTGCGGCTATCAGGATCGGAAAAATTACAGCAAGCTGGAAATAGCTTAGAGTAAAGAAACCCAGTATCTTTTCCCTTTTAATCAGATTGACATAGTTTTTTACCACCTCAGAAAAGCGATTTCTTAAAACCTTTTCCTCGGATTTATGGCCGTCATACAGAGAGATTGATTCTGAGTTCTCTCTTACTCTGATTAAAGAGAAACGGAAATCCGCCTCATAGCGCTGCTGTCTAAAGTTAAGCTTAACCAGAGGTTTTCCTATTACAAAGGTAAAGAATGTACCAACTGCAGCATAGATTAGCGCAAGATACAGCATATAGCCATCTGGCAGTGTCAGTTCATAGCCATTCCACAAGGTCATGGTAACAGACTGAGACAAATCCCATAAAACAAGGGAGAATGTGATAAGGAGGGCAAGATCAGTAAGTGTTCCAAGAATAAGGCTGATGGTCAGACTTACAAAGCTTGAAAGATCTTCTGAGATACGCTGATCAGGGTTTTCTGTCTTGCTGTCAGACAGCTGCATCTTGTAGAAGACACTCTCCTCAAGGTAATCATGCATCACCTTGCCAGTAAGCCAGCGTCGCCACTGAATACTCAGCTGTGATCTTAAGTAAGCGTTATAGACACTTACAAAAACATGGATTGTGGCAATGATGGCAAATACCATAAGCTGATGCTTGAACCCTTCAAGATCATATTCCTGAATTGTATCCCAGAAAGCCTTGCTCCATGCGTTGAGAACCTTGGCAAGAAATATGGCTCCACCTGTGAGTGTAAGAATCAGCGCAAGCAGAAACCATGAGAATCTGCTGTCTTTTGTAAACCAGTACAGAGAGATTATGCGAACTGCAGTCTTTACAGTGATCTTAAGTGGCAGACAGTCTGAACCATGGTAACGATCTCTGAGCTTCTGCGCATTCTGCTCGTGCTTGAAAATTGAAATTTTAAACATGTCTAGTCCAAATACTTCTTAACAAGTTCGGCTACTCCATCCTCATCATTTGTAAGGGTGATCACGTCAGCCTCTCTTTTTACAATATCAAATCCGTTCTTCATGGCCACTCCAAGACCTGCGGTTCTTATCATCGCAAGGTCATTCTCTGCATCTCCAAAGGCCATGGCATTTTCTGTTCTGTATCCTAACTTTTCACAAAGGTGCGCAAGTGCTGTCCCCTTTGTTGCATGATTAGGAATAAACTCAAGATAGTTTGCCTCGGAACGCACAACTGCAAAAAACGAGGTAAACTCCTCTGGCAGTTCTCCTCTGATCCTATCTAATGTCTCCTTAGGTCCGACGACAAGAACCTTGAAGAATTCCTCAGTATCATCAAGAGTTGTAAAATCGATATCAGTAAAACCTACTCTGCCGTTATCAATTTCTCTTTGAGTATGAGGATTATGGTTTTCTACAAGCAGACCTCGTGTTACAGAATAGCCGTGCACCACACAGCCCTTATCATGGGCAAAAAGTGCTACCTGTCTTATAAGAGATGATGGAGCTGTCTCTTTGTAAACCATAGGAAAACCGATATCTCTGCCAGAGTTTACGTATTCTGATAAACGTACCACGCCTGCTCCATTAAAGCATACAGCATAGGAATTCTCATTAAGGCAACCTAAAGTCTGCATATAGAGTACTGCGCTCTTAGGATGTCTCCCTGTGGCAATTGCAATGGAAAATCCCTGAGACTGGGCCTTCTGCAGTGTAGTTATGGTATTGTCACTGATGCTTTTATCTGATCGTAGAAGTGTGTCATCAAGATCAAGAGCAATAACCTTGAACTTATCTTTGACAACCGGAAGGGTATCGATGGTATATTGAGCCATTTTTTTTCCTGTTCTGATTAAATCTTTACTCTGTAATTATATTAGATTAGAACAGAAAAAGGACCAAACAGCCATAAATATGCAATTTGCATATTTATGGCGATAATAATTGTTTGTGATAACAGCTTTATGGCTTCATGTAGTGAGAGCCCTTGGCAATGCCAAGTACACCAGAACGGACAACCTCAACAACCTCTGCAAGCTTGCATATGGTTGAAATAAAATTGTCTGTATCATCAGATGTTCCTACATACTCAAGTGTAAAGATTTCTGCATTGACATCAATGATCCTTGCATTGAAGATATCTGCCAGACTCTTTACCTCATCTCGAACATTTCTGTTTGGGGTATTGACCTTTACCAGTACCATTTCTCTCTCGATTCCGCCTTCTGATTCCTCAAGCAGCGCAGATACTCTAAAGACGCAGACAAGCTTGTGAAGCTGCTTTGTAATCTGTTCTGCCTCGTTCTTGTCTCCCGAAGTTAAAATTGTACAGCGAGACAGGGTTGGATCATCAGTAGGCGCTACTGTAAGACTGTCAATGTTGTAGCCTCTTTGAGAGAATAATCCGACCACACGAGAGAGTGCTCCAGCCTCATTTTCAATCAGAATTGATATTACGTGTCTCATCTTATTTCTCCTCATCATTGAGCATCATGTCAATCATTGAACCGTTAGCCCTGAGCCAAGGCATAACCTTTGTATTTGTATCGGTAATTACATCCACGAGCACAAACTCATCTTTTGACTGAAGAACTTCTCTTATCTTTGGCTCAAGTTCGCTTTCATCAGTAATCCTTACTCCCTTAAAGCCATATGCCTCAACAAGCTTTACAAAATCAGGATTGCCATCAAGATTGGTTGCGCTGTAGCGTTTGTCATAGAATACGGTCTGGAACTGTCTTACCATTCCTAAGACCGAGTTATCAAGAATAAAAACCTTTACCGGTAGATTATATTTTCTGCATACAGCCAGCTCCTGCATATTCATCTGGAATGAACCATCACCTGAAATGCAGATTACAGTCTCATCTGGCAGTGCAAACTGAGCTCCAATTGCCGCAGGGAAACCTAGCCCCATTGTACCAAGTCCACCAGAGGTTATAAAACGGCGTGGCTTTTCAAACTTGAAATACTGAGCTGTAAACATCTGATGCTGCCCCACATCAGTAGTTACAAAAGGATCAATTTTAAGCTCATGACAGAGTCTTGAGATGGTTTCAATCACCGTCTGAGGTCTTATGATCCCCTCTTTTCTTTCATAGGCAAGACATTTTTTCTGCACGTAGCTCTCTATTTGCGACCACCACTCATTCAGATCTCCCCTACTCAAAAGATCTGCCTCGTCAAGAGCATTGATGATCTGATTTAGTACAGTCTTTGCATCACCAACAATTGGGATATCCGCCTGAACCGTCTTTGAGATTGAAGCCGGATCGACATCAATATGAACAATCGTGGCATCAGGACAGTATTTGGAGACCTTGTTTGTTGCTCTGTCGGCAAATCTGGTACCTACGGCAAAAATAAGATCTGAGCCCTGCATGGTTTTGTTGGCTTCATACAGACCGTGCATGCCGAGCATACCAAGATATCTGCGATCAGATGCCGGGTATCCTGAAATTCCCATCAGAGTACTAACCACAGGCAGATTGAGTTTATCGGCAATTCTGTATACCTCATCGGTTGCATTGCCCTGTACCACACCACCGCCAATGAGCATTACAGGACGCTTTGCCTTTATAAGCTCATTTACAGCACGTTTGATCTGCCCTTTATGTCCGTAGACAGTAGGATTGTAAGAGCGGATCTTGACATCTGATGATGTGTCATAATCAAAGAAGTAATTTCTGCTCTGACAGTTTTTAGGAATATCTACAACCACAGGTCCTTTACGTCCTGTTGAAGCAATGTAGAATGCCTTTCTCAGGTTTTTGGCTATGTCCTCTGGCTTTTTGCACAAAAAGCTGTACTTGACAACAGGACGAGTGACACCCATGGTGTCAACTTCCTGAAAGGCGTCTGTTCCTATAAGATCAGTACTGACCTGTCCTGTAATCAGAACCAGTGGTACAGAATCCCCATATGCTGTAGCAAGGGCTGTTACTGTATTTGTAGCACCAGGTCCTGAGGTTACAATGGCAACGCCAACTTTTCCTGTTGCGCGTGAAAAACCATCTGCCATATGAACAGCTCCCTGTTCATGTCTGGCAAGAGTGTGTGTTATTTTTTTAGAATCGTAAAGCTCATCGTAAATATCGGTGACAGCAGCTCCCGGATAACCGAATATTCTTGTTACCCCAAGATCTTCTAATACTCTTACTACCTGCTGTGCACCATTTAACTGTTCCATATACCTTTTTCTCTTAAATTAACTGAACTGAAAACATTTTGTCTGATTTGTATTTTGCAGTCAGTTACACACTCGCAACTGCAGGTAGTCAGTTGTAGTTATCAGATTCTTTTTACTCATAGCTGCAGCCTCCAGTGTAAATTATTATTAATGCTATCTGTCAAATTACATCTCAAACCTCTGACATACGTCGTCACGGCTTGAAATAAATGGTGTAAGTTTTACGAGCTTCTCTTTGAACAGATTGAGTAAATCTGTCGCGCTATGCTCTTTTCTGTAGGCAAGTTCCATTGGTCTTAATGGAATGAGCTCATAGAAGTTTACTATTCTACCTGAAGCTAATGTCACATTCTGACTTTCTTTTGGGAAGTCCCCTAATGATACGAGCATCGCTCCGTTAAAAGCTGTCCTTTTTGAAAACCCGCCTTCTTTTTCAAGATAATAACCAAAACCCAGAGGATTTGTTTCTGTCTGCATGAAATTTATGATCTCTATTAGCATAAATATCTCAAAACAGTTCTTGTTATCTCTGTCAAATCTGTACTCTGAAGGTAGTGTCAGACACACCTCTACAAGATCTGATCCCTGATTGTGTTCATGATTCAGATTATCTTTTGCACTGAGCCCTACAGATACTATCATATTGTAGTCGTGAGCTTCTGTTGGTGCTATATGATAAAGATCAATCCTGTTCAGAGAGCACAGGTGAGTGGCTTCTCCAAATTTATCCCTTATAAATGCCAGAAGCTCATTTCTGTCCTCTGCAGGCAGTGGTTTAAATTCAGACAGCCTCAGTTCTCTTTTTGCGTTTTCAATCATGGTACAGATATTTGCAAAAAGAACCCCATCCTCAACATGGGCAAACTTTAAAGCCTGCTCAAATCGTATAAGACTGTCAGATGTCAGTCCCTGCTTGAAGAGAATATAGCCCTGATAGAACTGATAGCATGCACTTGTTTTACCCTCAATTGCAAAGTTATCAAGAATAACCTGAGCCTTCTGATACAGAGAGTACGGATCAGAGGTTCTGTTAGCTGCATTTATGTAGGTTCTTACAAGCAGCATGCACAGCTCAAAATCAAGCTCACTGTTCTCTAAAAGAGCTATCACCTTAAAAAGCTCATTGTCTTTATAAAGTGTATCCACCTGCTCTTTTAACTCGACTTTTCGTCTTAAAAAATCCGTTTTATCCATAATCGAGTAGGGGGAGTTTAGGCTCGCCCCTCCCACACCACCGGACATGCGGT
>JBJFET010000132.1:0-1671 GCA_051891035.1 Succinivibrio sp.
TGCTGTTGCGGCTGTGGCAATGCTTGTACATTCCTTGAAGCCTTCAACCTGAAGTCCGTTTAGCGACGGATCTGAAAAAGATTTTATATCAAGAAAATCATTCAGATAGCATTGCAGTTCATCTAAAAGCATATTGTTCTCCTATAAAGATAGGATGGTGCATTTCTCGCCTGTCCGTGCAGTTGCGTTTTTGCAGATCTGCTCTGCTCCTGCTCTTGACTTTGAAGTTCCAGCAATAACTCTGATAACAGATTTGCCGTTTATATTGACAGACTGAGTTACAGCTTTAAAACCAGCATTTTTAAGCTTGGTCAATAATCCCTGAGCATTTGCCTTCTTTGAGAATACGCCCATCTGTGCTGCAAAAGTTCCAGATACAAGAGTTGTCTTTGAAACCTGTGACTGAGGCTGAACTGCAGGCTTTTTTACATTCTCAGAATTTGATTGTCTGTTTGAGTGAAGTGTTTCTGTTCTGATAGAACCATTATCCTTTGACACACTGTTATCTGCGATAGTGTCTGATGCGACGCTCTCAGGTGCTACATAGATATTTTCTTCAACAAGTCTTTCATTGCTAGGAACTGCAGTCTCAAGTGTGTTCTGCACAAAAGTGTTGTTGCCATTTTGTGTGCCAAGAGCATCAAAAGGAGAAGATGCTTTAGGAGCATTCTCTGAAAGAGAGAGAGGATCGGATACCTCATTTTTTAGATCATCAACTGGGGCCTCAAGCATTTCAGAATAGTCATGCTCTGCTGCAGCAACAAGCTGTCCTGATGAATCGGTTACAGCTCCGTTCTGATTGATGGCAATAGCTGAGTCCTCTGATTTTTTACTGTCAGATGATTTCTCGTTGCTCATGAACATAGGTGAGAGGATCAGAATAACTGACAGTACTACCAGAAGTCCGACAATTCTATTTCTAAGATTAGTTGAGATGCTCATAAATATTTCCTATTTGATTTTCAGCTCATCCATAGCTTCACTGACAGTTACAAATGATCCGAGTACGATTATTTCATCATCTGCATTGGCTTTTTCAATTGCAGCTTTTAATGCTTCGCTTACATGACTGTATGATTTTACCAAAGATTCATCAACATTTGCGGACTTTAAAGCACTGACAAGTCGTTCGCAGCTCTCGCCCCTCTGAGTATGCAGGGATGAAACATAAAAGCCATCAAAACTGTATGCTATGATCTTTACTACAGACTCAATATCCTTGTCCTTGAGCATTCCTAAAACCGCATAGCGTCTTGCCAGCTTTGCTCGGTTATTCAGTGTATTTACAAGATTGACTGCAGCAGGAGGATTGTGTGCCACATCAAGATAAATCAGCGGCTTATAACTTACAAGCTGCATACGTCCAGGAAGAGACACTCTCTTCATGGCCTTTGTTATTCCATCCTGTGTGACGTCAATTCCTCTGTTTTTCAGAAGAGAAAGAACTTTTAAGGCTGCAGGAGCGCAACAGATAGGGATCTTAGGATAAGGATAGTCAAAGGTGAGCACATTTGAGTCTGACTTTTCCATGTATCTTACACCCTGATCACAGGTGAGTGAAAAATCAGCTCCCTCAACATATAAAGATGCTTTGTGCATAAGTACTGCCTGTTTGACAACTTTTTGAGCTTCAGATGGCAGTATTCCTACCACAACCTCTGATCCGTCTTT
>JBJFET010000133.1:0-6538 GCA_051891035.1 Succinivibrio sp.
GTTTATTTGTTTTTCAGAATTTTGTTCAAAGTGTAAATCACATAGAATAAAAAGCAAATAAAGCCTGTTAATGCCAGGTAAATACCAAAAGTTCCGCTAACCATGATTTTTCCATTCCTCTACAAGTAAAATAACACACTCCCCATAAGTATAAAGGTATTTATCTATTACTTCTTGCATTAAATTATTTTTACTATTGATATAAGCAATTGAATAAAGACATTTGAGTTGATATGATTAGCTAGGGAAATAAGATAACAGAGAAATATGGTATGAATTATGAATATTGATACTGTGCTCAAAAAAGAAGAACTACTTGATTCTAAGAGTTTTTTAAAGGTTATCTCTTCAAAAAAAACAGATAACATTAAGTCAATTACCTTTATACCTCCTAGAGTAGGTATAGATCGCAATTTTGGTCAGTTTAAGGTTGTTTATAAAACACCGTTCTATTGCATGGATAGATGATTTCGTACAATCAGTTTGATGAGAGTGCCTTTGGCACTCTCAATTATTAAATGGTGGTTATTCAGAAACCGAATGGCTTTAATCCTTTTCAGGGGTGATCACGTACATAATACAGCCTAGGATCGCCGCTACCATCACTATAATTGCTATCAAAATATAAATAGGCATTTGATCCTCCTACAACTTTCTCAGTTTCTTTAGATACTTTTTAAGCAAATAAGCGCAGTAAACCAATCCGACAACACAGAAGACTCCTACACCAATTGCTAAATTTTGTATCATTGTTCCGTCATAATTGAAAACCAAAAAAACAACAACAGATGACAGAACGCCAACTAGGTATTTAAAAGCGTTTTCAATGTAATTAAGAACTTTAGAAACATACTCTTTTTCACTCATAGTATAGTCCTATATTACCTTAAATTCTTCCCACAAAAAAGGAGGAGCACCCCTCCTCTTTTTTACTGCTATTCCTTAAAGCAACCTTCCTTAACCATGTTTTTAGTCATATCTTTCTTTTCCTGCACTAATTGAGCATATTTTTTTGACTTTTCATAAGTATTCTTATGCTCTAAGAAATACTTTTCCTTTTCAACGTACTTATCAACTCTCTTCTTTTCAAGTTCATTGCACTTCTTTGCTAAAGCATCACCCTCTGGGGTTCCGTTGCTCTTCCAGGTGGTGATGTTGTTTATCATAATGTCTCCAGTACGAAGATTCTGACCAACATGAAGTGATCCTGATGTAGTTTCAGCAAAAGAATGTGATGAAAACATAAGAGCAGATAAGGCAACAGCGGTGAAGATTTTAGCGAGTTTCATACAATTGTCCTCTTTGAATATTTTGGTAACATTTCCTTTATTATAATAATATCATAAAAATATTATATTGCAATATATTTTTTATCTTTTTTATTTTTTATCAATCTTTTTTTTAAACATATCATTAAATAATCATTTATATATATAAATATGTAGTTTGTTCTTATTTATTACAATATAGTGTATTTTGTGATATGATTTATATATAAAAGCATTGTTATTTCAAATAGTTATTGCTTTTTAACGAGAATGGGCTATATTACTTCGTAAGTGCTCAAAACACTTATTACTCAGCGATGTACTTGCGACAGTAGTATATTCTCATGCATTGATATGATCTCTATGCCGAGAGTGCGACTAATACAATACCTGTAAGGGAAATATGTCCGCTGCATTCTGAGTAAGCAGTTTTGAGCTCTTGGCTACCTGACCACTCAAAATGATCAGGAATTGTGGTTATTACTCAGGAGATCAATCATGATCAAATCCAACTTACCTGCAAGGCAGGATCAATTCTTCAATTTTCAAGACAAAATAATACGTACTGTTATTATTGATGGTACACCATGGTTTTGTGCTAAAGATGTATGTGGTGCATTAGGATATCTTAGAGCAAGAGATGCTATCTCATTGCATGTATTTACAGAGGATGCGGTAAAACACCGCACCCTTACCAAAGGCGGAAATCAGCTAATGACATATATAAATGAATCAGGTGTATATGCTCTAATTTTTGGTTCAAAACTGCCAGCTGCAAAAGAATTTAAAAAATGGGTAACGTCAGAGGTATTACCAGCACTCAGAAAAGAAGGACAGTATTCAGTAAATAACAGCTTAGAATGTGAAGAGCAGAGACATCAGTCTCATGCTATTCCGATCTTCACATTTGAAGACTACAGACTAGCCAGACATTCTTTAAAAAATTATCAGAAGATCATGAGAGAAGCGTTTAAGTTTTTTGAAAACGCTATTTTTAATTTTCAGGTAAGCGATGTAATGCTTGCACATACTTTAATTGAAATGTTTACTCAACTTGACTATGTAGCAAAAAAGGCAGGAGGATCTGAAAGAAGCAGACTTGCTACTCTCTTTGTCAAAGAATTAAGACAGCAGTATGCACAACTGTATTTTGACAGTGAGAACAGAGAAAAGGCTTTAGAGCTTGCAAAAGCAAAGCTTAATGCAATAAAAAACATTTTAATGTAGCTAAAATGATGAGAGTGCCAAAGGCACTCTCAATTTAAAAGATTGCTCTTTAGGAATAGATCATCTTATTTTTGCGAATTTTGCGAATCTTTGCCAAAAGCTCTTTGTACCATTGACTTGGCACCAGCAGAAAAGCCTGTAAAATCAGCTGTCTTTTTAGCCATTTTTCCTGCCGCAGACATAGCACCTGCAACTTTTGCCACTGTTGCGTTATTACTGCTCATTCCTTTATTTAATAAGGAGCCTGCAAATGATTTTCCTAAACCGCCAAGATTTCGAGCAAATGTAGCTGCTCCAACACCTGTAGCACCTAAAATAGGAGCTGCTGCCGCAGTAGCTGCACCTCCTGCAACTCTTCCTGCAACACCACCTGCATCATAACCAGCCGAAGAGCCACCGCCGAAAAGTCCTGCCAAAGCTTGAGGTATGATCTGTACTACTTTTCCTGTTACAAGGAATACACCTAAGATGTTAAGCTGAGCCAAGATCATATTACCGAACTTCCAGTTCTCCTGATACATTGCAACGCTATTTGTGTACTTATTGACAATATCTAAGCACAATCCTAACAGCACCAGTGTGGCAAAATACTGCACCGAATAAGCGATGATCTTCTTGATGTAGGCAATTGATGTATCACGAGTCCAGGATGATCCTGCTGTACCCAGTACAAACACACCAATATATGTAAAAAACAGAAATTCAATTTCGTAAATTATGAGATTTAAAGCCATAAAAATGGCAAATACCATAATGTAGATAGCAAACAGACAGCCAACAAATGAAACAAAGAAAAGTGTCAGATTAAAAGCACTTCCTGTAGGGTTTAAAAGTTTAACTACAAGCATTGTCACAGAGTTGATAAGTTCGGCAGGTCCTGTTGCACTCAGATGTGTCACGTTGATACCCCAGTCACCGAACTTTTTAAATAGGTTTCCAAGCACATTTGGAAAATCTGAGATCAGCCACCAGAAAAAGCCAATAGTTAAGGTAACTCTCAATACTTCAAAAAAGAAAGTACTGATCTCCGTTCCCTTAATTACCAGCTGACCAAATGACCAGACAATTGCTATTACCGCAAGACCTAAAAAAAGGTTTTTAGCACCCTCCTTAAAGGATTCAGAAAACTGTTCAAGTTTTGAAAGCATTGCCTCAGTAAATGTACTTAATCCATGGGAAGGAGCATCACCTGCTTCATAATCTGCAAACGCACAGTTAAAATTTATTGCAGCAAAACAAATTACAGCAAGTACAAGGTACAGCCAGAGTCGGCTGTTTAATTTAAAAATATTATTTCGCATCACTTCAGCACCGTTGAATATATTCTATTGACCTTAGTTTCATTAAAAGATTCTTTGGCTTGATCTATCGCCTGATCATGTAAGGTTTTCTGATCATCGTGATACTTGTTATTATGAGCAATATCTGCTGTTATTGCAGAAAGAGCATTAGTAACTGCCGCCTGATACTGCGCATTGCGCTGATACATAATGATGTCATTCTTTGCCTGAGTTTCGGCAATGGCATTGGCACCCTGAGCAGAATCTAGCTGTAATTTCATGTTTGAGACCACGTCCTGAGTTTCATTTGTCAGTAAAGTTCCTGTCTCATAAGCAATCGTTGCCCCTGATGCAGCTAAATCACCTATTCGTCTGTACACATCATTTAAAAAGTCTGTTGGATTGCAGCTTGATGAGAGAATGCACTGTTTCCAGGCATCCTTGTTTCCCAGCGTATTCTCCGTAAAATCACGGATATTCTGAAATGAGCCATAAAGATTGTGAACATAATTGTATGCTTCTGTACTCTGGCATTATAGTATATGCGTTACATATTGAATTTTCTTTGTATTTCAATATGTTTACATATGTTTACACTGTAAACCTATGCAATTAGAATATTTTATTTCTAAAAGTGTTCATGGATTTTTTGATATTCCTTATTCCGTTCTTTAAGGATGAGGTGATGAATTCAGCGATTTTTTCATACATTCCTCGTATAGAGTCTGTTCTTAAAATGGATGTTGCAATCTCTTTATAACCTTCGTCTGCGATTCTGTTTACGACAAGTTCTAAGCCTTCTTGATATTCATCAACTTGCGCAGATAATTCATCATTGATCTGGCGGAGTTGCTCATTTTCATAGACTATCTCCTGAACCAAAGGTAAATTTTCAATTTCTTCATCAGTGAGTTCACGCTCAACAATAACAGGTTTCTCAATAGTTTTTATAACTTCCTTAGGCTTGATTTCTAGCTGCTGCTTTAACTCTTTAACAGCATTATTTAAGACTGCAATTTTTTGATTCTGCTGCGCAGTAATAGACTTTAAATTTGTTACTCTTGGCAGCGACTCAATTTCTTCATCAGTGAGTTCACGCTCAACAATAACAGGTTTCTCAATAGTTTTTATAACTTCCTTAGGCTTGATTTCTAGCTGCTGCTTTAACTCTTTAACAGCATTATTTAAGACTGCAATTTTTTGATTCTGCTGCGCAGAAATAGACTTTAAATCTGTTACTCTTGGCAGAGACTCAATTTCTTCAGAAGTATATTCACGAAGTTTTACTACCTCATGCTCTTTATAAATTACAGTTTCTTTAGGTTTTTCTGCTATAACCGCTTTTAATCTGATATTTTCCTGCTGTAATTCAATTA
This sequence comes from Succinivibrio sp., assembly GCA_051891035.1. Classification (GTDB taxonomy): domain Bacteria; phylum Pseudomonadota; class Gammaproteobacteria; order Enterobacterales; family Succinivibrionaceae; genus Succinivibrio. The sequence goes on from JBJFET010000133.1 coordinate 5,152, forward strand.
GTGCCGTTATCACAGATTTTACAGTGAAGTTGTCTGCCTTAAAATTTTTCTTAATTTCAGCGACTACAGTAGAGAGCGTTTTATAATCTTCCTGTGTGAAACCGCCTTCTGCAATCATTTCACGTCTAATCTTACCTTTTAACTCGTCAAGCTCTTTCTTTGTTTTTATTGGGGCATCTTTATAAGCTGCTCCTAATGCAAGAAAACGATTATTGATAGTTGATAATTTAGAATTAAGATTGGAGACTTCATTGTTAAGAGAGGTTATTTGTTGTAAGTCTTCATTTTTCTTTAGAGTTAGTGCTTCTTCAACTGCTTTCATCTGCTGCTTATATTGATAATGATTCAATCTCTTTTTACCACTTACAAGAGCAGAAACTCCACGCTTCATTTGTAACTGTTCTGCAACAAGATCTTGCAGTTTAGACATTTTGCGTTTGCCCCACTCACCTTTTTTGAAGCAATAAAGTCCCTCCTTATTCAGCATTAAAAATTCCAGGTGGGCATGAAGGTTGTAAATGATTTCACCTGTCATTTTATCTTTGTGACCTTCGTCTCTGTGAATGGCTATCTGATAACACTGCCATCCGTATTCCTGATACAACCTTTTCGCAAGATTTTTTAATTCTTCCATTGTGGTTGTTTCTTTTATATTGACGACAGCAGACCACTTAAGTTTCTTTGCTTGAATTTTTTGACCTGTTCTGGCAGTGTAATTTGTTACAGCTTCCCTCAGCAAAGAAAGATATAATTGTTCAGCTTTCTCATGATCATGGTCAAACTCAACGCCTAGACTTTTCTCTTTTAAAAGATAAGAGGGAGCAACTGTTCTAGTGTTGTGTACGGTATTATTTTCTTTAGATGGTTCAAGATTAATAGAAGACAGTTCTGCCATAGTGAACTCCTGTTATTTTCTGATATTCAATTAGAATTTCAACTTTTCCGCTAGAAAGAAATATGCGGAAAACGCAGGGAAACATCCCTAGAGCTTGCGATAGAGGGTGTTGTAGTGCGCACTACAACACCCCTACAGGGTGTCAGTGCGATTGGGAGTAAAAACATTCGCAAGCTTATGTTTTCTACTCCCAATAATATAATTGCTACTTTTCACTTAGCAATTTAGAAAGCTGAGCATTTATCTTTTTAATTTTTGTCTCATGCTGAGTTTTCTCTTTGATGAGATTTTCAACTATTTTTTGCTTCTTCAAATAGTTCTTATATTCAGATTGTTTTGAATTAAATTTTTTTATTTGAGAATTAAGATCATCTGAATTGAAATCTTCATTTTTACTTGCTACCTGTTTTTCAGTTTGCATACTATTTGATGAAAAATTTGTTCGTGAAATATTTTGATTCTGACCTAAATTTACATTTATTGATTCCATAA
>JBJFET010000134.1:0-1652 GCA_051891035.1 Succinivibrio sp.
ATTAGAGCTATCGAACAGGAAGCCCCTACCTCTACAGGTAGGGGAGGATGTCACGTAAAAGACTTTCAGGAGATAATCATGACAAAGGCTATTATCATTTATACAAATGGAACTGAGGATGTTGAGGCAACTGCCACCTATGATATTCTAGTAAGAGGTGGAGTTGAGGTGTTGAGAATTGCTGCAACACCAGATGATGAACTGCTGGTCAAAATGGGGTACGGAAACGTGATTAAGTGCGATGAACACTTAAACTCGTTCAGCTCAGACTTTGACCTTATCGTGATACCAGGCGGTCCTGGAACTTCCTCTTTAAAGAATTACCCAAAGATTTTTGAACTGTTAAAGGCTCACCGTGAGAAAAATGGTCTGATTGGTGCTATCTGTGCAGCACCTGGTGTGATCCTCTATGCAAATGGTATTCTAAAAGATCCTTCAAAGGCAGCCTGTTTCCCTGGCTGTGAGTGTGGAGGGAGTTTCAGCTCAGAGGGTGTCTGCTACAACGAGCAGGAAAATATTGTTACCGGAAAAAGTCTGTACTATACAATTCCTTTTGCACTCAAGCTTGTAAGTATTCTACAGGGAGATAAGGCTGAAGCTACTGTAAGAGAAAAAATCATTGCCCCTAAAGGAAAGCTCTACTAGAGATATAATCCAATAGATTCTAAGGATATGAGGCCCTGTACAGAGCCTCATAATTTTATGACCAAAACTAATTAAACCACTTCTTGTAGAGCTTGTCGTAAACTCCGTTTTCCTTAATCTTTTTGAGTCCTGAGTTTATTTTATTCATTAGTTCAGTATTGTTCTTGTTGGTGATAATGCCAAGATCTGCTGCCCTTACTACACTCTCTGGTACATGAGCAAGCTCCTGATCATTGGTCTTCTTAAGATAATACTGATTTGCAGGAGTTCCTGTAATTACACCCTCACAGCCTTTTTTCTTAAGCTCCATGTAAGCTTCAGTAATATTATTGAAACTCTTTATATTGGCACCTTTGATTGTATCTGCAACCACAGCTCCAACTGATCCAATCTGCACGCATACGCCCTTTCCTTCAAGATCATTCATTGAATGAATGGTACCTGCAACCTCCTTGCGGATCATAAGATCCTGACCTGCCACGTAATATGGATCTGAGAACAGAACCATCTTTTCGCGCTCTGGATTCTTTGTCATTCCAGAGATGGCAGCATCTATTGAATTTGCAAGAACAGCAGGGATCAGACCATCAAACTGCATTGAATCAATTACAACATCAATGCCCTCAGCCTCACCGATAGCATTTATGATGTCAATGTCAAAGCCCACAATCTGTGATGTAGAATCGTCAACAAAGCCAAAAGGAGCGAAGGTTGGCTCTGTTCCTACATGAATGGTCTGTGCCTCTGCACAAAATGAGATAGCTGTTAAAAGTGAAGCAGCACCAAGTGCTATTTTTTTTGAAAATGACATAAAGAACCTCCAAATTGTCCTTTATGAATGTTACCACTTCACTTTTTCAAGTTAAACAGACAGTATGCCAATTGTTTCGATACGGTGCATGAATAATCGGGTAGGGGGAGTTTCGGCTCGCCCCTTCCACACCACCGGACGTGCGGTTCTCGCATCACGGCGGTTTCAACAACAATAAATTCCGTCATCGAATAGG
>JBJFET010000135.1:0-29090 GCA_051891035.1 Succinivibrio sp.
TCGAACCTCTGACCCACAGCTTAGAAGGCTGTTGCTCTATCCAACTGAGCTAAGGGCACAAATGCCGTACTCAGGTTTTCGACCTTTTCCTGTGCACTTCAGCATGCTGAAGTGATTTAACGGAGTGATATGATACAAGAGCTCACTATCAACGTCAACAAATATTTTTACTTTTTTCTGCCCACAGGCGTAATCAGCTTTTTTTCTACTATTTTGAATTGAAAGTGAATTATTTTATTTCTCTAGAGTAAAATATGCAGCGAAATATGATGACTCTTAATTCGAGCCTAATCTTTTTATCAGGTGATTTATGATCTTAGGCATTCCTTTTTATGAACTGGCTATTACCATCGGGATCCTAGTGTGTTCCGGTATTGTCGCAGGATTTCTTGCTGGACTTTTAGGAATCGGTGGTGGAATAGTTTTTGTACCTTGCTTCTACGGAATCTTCACATTCTTTTTTAGTATTGATCCGAATGTTGCAATTGTGGTTGCAACAGGAACCTCGCTTTTATGCATGATACCGACCTCTATTTCTGCAGCAATTTCACAGAATAAAAAAGGCAATACAGATATGGCTGTAATCAGAGCTTGGTCGCTTTTTATGCTCTTAGGTGTGATTACAGGAATACTTGTTTCAAAAATTTACGGTGGAGCATGGCTTACTCTGCTCTTTGGCTCTGTAATGATCCTAAACTCAATCAACACTCTTTTCAGAGCCAAGGCCAAACCTGCTTTTAAATCACTGCCAGGCAGAGCCGGTCAGTCAGTAATTGCCTATATGATTGCATGTTTCTCATCAATGCTGGGTATTGGCGGTGGCACACTAACTGTCCCAATCCTAAATGCCTGCTCTGTACCTCCTCATAAAGCAATAGGTACCTCTTCAGCCGTATCGCTGTTTGTCTGCGTACCAGGAGCAATACTGATGATGCTGACAAATACCACGCCAAGCCATGCACCTATAGGCACATTCGGTCTTGTAAACGTGCTAACCGCAGTATGCGTCGTACCAGTTTCCTATCTGTGTGCACCACTTGGGGTCAATGTCGGAAAAAACATTAAGCCTGCGACATTGAAGCGCATATTTGCAGTAGCTTTGTTTATAATTAGTGCCAGAATGCTGTATAGTGGTGTAAACTATTACCTTCAGAACTAGTAGACACAGGTTCATTTGTAGCTGCAGGAAACATATAAATAAAAGTGCAACGGAGAAAATAAAATTTATGACAGCACAGATTATTGATGGAAAAAATATTGCAAAAGATTTGAGAGCATCACTTCGTGAGGTTGTAGATAAAAGCGTTGCACAGGGTAACAGGCAGCCAGGACTTGCTGTAGTGCTGGTTGGTTCTGATCCTGCTTCTCAGGTTTATGTAAGAAACAAGAGAAAAGCCTGTGAAGATGTAGGCATTAAATCATTTGCCTATGATTTACCAGAGACAACTACACAAGAAGAATTAGATAATCTGATTGACTCCCTGAACAATAATGATGAGGTAGACGGTATTCTGGTACAGTTCCCTCTGCCTTCACACCTTGATGAGTCAAGAATTGTTGAAAAGATCAGTGCATCAAAAGATGTTGATGGATTTCACCCATACAACGTAGGCAGATTGGTACAGCGTATTCCATATATCTGTGCTTGTACACCTCATGGTGTTATGACTCTGCTTAGAAAGACCCTAGGTGATGACCTGAAAGGTCTTAATGCAGTGGTGGTTGGAGCTTCCAATATTGTCGGACGCCCAATGGCACTTGAGCTATTGTTAGCTGGATGCACTACTACCGTAACACACCGTTTTTCAAAACCTGATGATCAGAAGATGCTGATTAAGAATGCTGACATCGTAATTGTTGCTGTAGGCAAGCCTAAATTCCTCGATGGAGATCTGATTAAGGACGGTGCTACAGTAATTGATGTTGGTATCAACCGACTTGAGGATGGAACTCTCTGTGGAGATGTAGATTTTGAGAAGGCCAAGGGACATGCCGCTCATATCACTCCCGTCCCAGGTGGCGTAGGCCCTATGACTATTGCAACTTTAATGCAGAATACAGTAACTGCATATCAGAGTCATATCGCCAAATAAGCATCATACAGAATAGTGCCTGCATGTAATTTCATCTTTTATCCTGTCTTCATGCAGGCACGCCTTTTCTAAGAAATAGCAAAACATCACAGACTCCGCAATAAATAGCTGTCTTGACAGGTTTTCCTGTTAAAGCAGAAAATGACGTTATGTAGCCTAAGTTTACTTTGTATTGAAAGGGAGAAATGATCTGATATGTTATGACAAATCCGATCTGAAAATCAGATCGGATTAGTTTCTGATGTGAAGATTAACCTACAAGGTTATCAAGGCAGTCAATTGCAACATCTGGATTAACATCCTTGCTGTAATCAACACCATCTACCTCGAAACCAAACAGCTGCAGGAACTGCTTCTTGTAGTCTGCATAATCAGTCTTTTCAAACAGGTTTTCAGTTGTAACCTCAGGCCATAAAGCCTTGCACTTATCCTGAACTGATCCGCGAAGCTCCCAGGTATCCATACGAACACGACCTTCTTCATCAATCTCAGCTTCGCTGCCATATAATGAGGTAGCGAACATTCTGTAGATATGCTCTATTACAGACTCGTAAATACCCTGCTCTCTCATAATCTTAAAGCACATTGAGATGTACAGAGGCATTACAGGAATTGCAGATGAAGCCTGTGTAACAACACTCTTTAAAACTGCAACTCTAGCATCACCGTGTAATGATGCAAGTCTTTCTGCATTAGCCTTGGCAGCTCTGTCTAAATCCTCTTTTGCCTTGCCAAGAGCACCGTGCCAGTAGATAGGCCAGGTTATTTCTGTACCGATATAGCTGTAGGCAACTGTCTTGCAGCCATCTGACAATACACCTGCGTTCTTTAAAGCCTCAATCCACAGTTCCCAATCCTGACCACCCATTACCTTTACGGTGTTCTGAATTTCTTCTTCTGTAGCAGGGTCTAATGATGAGGTAATGATCTCATTCTTATTGGTATCAATTGCTGTTGAGGTATAGGTCTGACCGATTGGCTTTAATGAAGATCTTACAACCTCGCCGCTATCAGGCATCTTTCTTACAGGAGCTGCAAGAGAGTAAACCACAAGATCAACCTCACCAAGATCACGCTTAATGATCTCGATTACCTTCTGACGGCACTCATCTGAGAAAGCATCAGCATTTACATTGTGAGCATACAGGCCTGCCTGCTGTGCATATTTTGTAAAGGCAGCAGTGTTATACCATCCTGCAGTACCAGGTCTCTTCTCGGAACCCGCCTTTTCAAAAAATACACCTAAGGTAGCAGCACCTGAGCCGAATGCGGCACTGATACGTGATGCAAGACCATAACCTGTTGATGAGCCAATAACCAAAACCTTTTTAGGTCCGTTAGCAATCTGTCCTTTCTTTTTAACAAGCTCAATCTGCTCTTTAACATTAGCATCGCATCCTGTTGGATGAGTTGTTACACAAATAAAGCCACGAGCCTTTGGTTCGATTATCATGAATATATCTCCTTTGAGCCACATTACTCATTAAATTTGCGCTGATTTTATCATATTTTACATCTGCAGGTGAATTTTATCGGCAGGCTTTTGCAGGCTAGGCTGTTTATATCACTCCGCTTCATCATGTTGAGTCAGAAAAATCATCTGAAGAAGCGAGCTTTTATTGTCAGAATAGAGTCTGAATTAAGACATTTTCCTGACATGGTTGTATAATCTTGACGCTCAAAACTATTAACAAAGCAAATTAAGCAGACCGTATTGAGTACGGCCAGATAAGATTGTTTCAATAATATTCAAGTAAAAATGAACAAACTGTTAAAACTGATTACTATACCTCTTGTTCTATTCTGCACAAGTGCGCAGTCAATCGAGTCCTCCTCAACACCGATTCCAGGAACCCAGATTGGCGTGGCCTATCTAAGACCCGGTGACAACAAAATTTACGGTCAGAATATCGATACCTACATGCACCCAGCTTCAACCCTGAAAGTTATCACAGGTCTTGCAGCAATTCTGTATTTAGGTCATGACTACACCTTCAAAACTACAATAGAGGTGTCTGCTGACAAGGTGTCAAATCAGGGTAAGGTTATTACTGACAAGAACGGAACTCTGCACGGTAACGTGCTGATAAAATTTGTAGGTGATCCTAGCTTTACAGCAAAATCCTACAGAACTCTGATAAATTCTCTCTCTTTGGCCGGAGTTAAGGCTATTGACGGAGATGTAATCCTTGATATAAGCAGATTTGGCGGTATGACAAAGGGCTCCGGCTGGTCATGGGATGATACTCCAGTATGCTTTACAGCCCCTGCAGCTTCTGCAATTATCAACAGAAACTGCGTGTTCGCTCAGCTACAGCCTCATGGTATCGGACAGGAGGTAACACCTGTCATTTCCTCAAATACTCCAATAACCATTTCAACAGATGCTGTAGGTGTCTCTCAGTCAAACTATGGTGGCAACTGCGAACTTGAAGCAAAGCTTTACATGAAGAATCAGTACCACATCACAGGATGTGTTCCCGTGATTGAGAAAAACAGACCATGGCCACTCTCCCTGTCTGTATCAGATCCTGATCAGTGGGCGGTTGACTGGACAAACATCATCTTTCACGAGAAAAAGATTTCATTCAAATCAATCAAACTTGCGCGCAATGCTCAGCAGGGTTATTCTGCAATCGGTGTAATTGAATCAAAGAGCCTGTCAGAGATTGCAAAGTACATGCTTCATCGCTCAAACAATCTGTATGCTGATGCCATTGCCAAAACTGTAGCAGCAGAGTACTACAGACTGCCTGCAACCTATGCAAGAACCACCAGAGCTTTAAGATCGGTATTAAAACAGTATGCGAATATTGATCTTGGAAACACCTATATTGTAGACGGCAACGGACTGTCACCTCACAATCTAGTAACTCCCCACAAGATGCTCGAGATCCTTGAATTTATCAATCTGAACGACGATAAAATCAGATTTATTGATCTTCTGCCAGTAGCAGACAAGTCAGGTACACTTCACTGGAGAGCATCTACACGTAATCCTCCTCTTGGCAAGAATGTGACTGCAAAGACAGGAACACTGCAGAACGTATCAAATCTGATGGGTTTTATGCATACCAAAAGTGGCAGGAGAGTTCCTTTTGTGTTCTATACAAACTCAATCTCATTTGATCAGAGAACCCGTGATCTGGTTAAGTACCACAAGATCGCCTCTCCTCATCTGAAATATGAGAAATATGTATTAGAAAAAATCTATGATGAAAAAATCATGGGTACAGATTTCTAGTTTTTCTTTTATCTGACCTGAAAGCCAGGTCAGATATTCACATGATTTTCCTTTTTCGCAAAACAGCTTCTCTTCTTACCTGAAAAAACAGAACTCTGTTCTAAGAGCTTTCATAACTGATCCTGTTTCATATTGAACAATATTCTGTACAAGAAATCCTCTTTTTAAAGCACTATCATCTGATAAAACTCATATATGGAGGGTTTTATGGACAGAATCAGTGTCAATCTGAAAAGTTTTCAGATAATTAAGCTGTTAGGCAAAGGTAAGGGGGGCTACTCTTATCTTGTAACAGATGGAAGCCATGAGTATGTAGTCAAAAAGATCCATCATGAGCCATGCGACTACTATAACTTTGGCAATAAGATTGAATCAGAGAAGAATGACTATCAGAGACTTCTTGCTACAGGTATCAGCATTCCTAAAATGCTTGATATTGACGAACACAATGAAACCATCTTAAAAGAATATATTGACGGTCCTACAGCCTACTCTCTTGTAAAGGAGGACAGACTGCCAGCAGATGCTATTGATCAGCTAAAGCAGATGAGTTCAAAGGTTTACAGTGCGGGACTTAATATTGATTATTTTCCAACCAATTTCGTGCTTCAGGATGGAAAATTCTTCTACATAGATTTTGAGTGCAACAACTATATGGAAGAATGGAACTTTGAAAACTGGGGAATTGAATACTGGTCTAAAACCGAAAAATTCAATGAATATGTAAATTCACATCCTGATCTGTAATTGTCTCACGATCAGGATGAGATCCTATCCAAATCGGCCGGAGCCCGCTCTCTGGCTGATAAAGACACAGACTAACAGCATAATAATACAGCCTATGATGCTCAATATGTAACGCCATGCTGGCAGCTCTTCTGCTGATTTTGAATAGCTATTTACAAAATCAGCAAGATGGCAACCTCTTGATGAGCATTTTACCTGTCTACCCATTTCACCCTGTATATACCAGATATGCTTTGGATATTTGGAAGAAACACCATATTTGCTCAGCATCCTGTTTGCATTCTTGCTGAAGTTGTCCATAAGCTTTAGCAGAGCTTTAGGATCAGACTGATAGCTCTTGATTTCGTTGTATGAAAGTCCAGGCTCAAGATTGATTACAGAATCAGTGGACTTGAGCTCTTTTTCTATTACAAGCTCATCGAGGATATTGCCGTTTCTGTCTGTATCCACACAGATTACAGAATTTGATGAAATATTAGCCTTCTTTCTTATGACAAAGGTCTCAGGAGTTCCGTTTGACAGATCAAGCTGAGCACCTCTGCTCAAAACAAGCTCATCTGCATATTTGATAAGTGAGTTGGAGCCTTTGAAGTTAACCACAGAATCGCCTATGTAGAGTCTTTTGACATCAATAGTACCCCTGATATTGGTATGGCCTCCAAATGATGAAACTATTACAGACAGACCTGAGATATCACCATCAATGGTAATACTTGATTTTCTGTCAGGCACATAGCGTAGCAGTCTGTTTTTAAAGACATCCTCAACAGGCTTTACTCCAAGATTTATCCTTGTCAGAAGATTGTCATACATCTTCCTGGTATCAAAATAGTTCTCGAGAATCTGCTTGCCGTCAAACTGGAGTTTGCCAGGAAGAAGAGCCATATTCTGATGAGGAGCATACAGGCTCTTGCCGTCCTCAGAAATATACGGAGCCCAGTCTGATACGATGCTGCCTCTGATCTTTGATCTGTTTAAAAGGTTAATCTGCTTTACGTAGGCTGATTCATCAATATAAATTGCGTTCTTGAAACCTGAGACGGAGCCTGAGATGTTAATCATGGAAACAAGCGGACCTCTGATCTGGTTTGGAGCCTCAACCTCCTGACCCAGTCTCTTTGTAATTTCTCCGTTTGCAACTGCCTGAGTTCTTACTCTTCTGTATGATCCCTGATACTCTTTGTAGTCTGATAGAACGTTAGAGCCAAAATCGCATCTGATGCCCACTCCATCTTCAGAATTTGCCTCGACCATACCATCTACATTGATGATGTTGTCTCTACCGTATGTTACAGCTATTCCGCTTGCTGAAAAGCCGTTTTGAATAATTGCAGTCTTGTTTGGTACGGTAACTGTGTTGTAAGAACCGTCCACTCTGATACCGATTGATGAATATCCAAGACTTGCTATGGTACCCTGCTGCACCACATCATTGTAGCTTCCATAGATATGGGTTCCGACAGACAGAGGGATCTTTGATGGCTGATCATTCTTGTAGTCATGCAGAGTGTCAGACCAGGCATAAAATCCCTGTCTTAAGACAAAGTTCTGGCGTTTTTTTGGCGTACCGCTTGAAAAAACAGAATTTCCAAAAAACTCTCTGTCATTTATTTCATAGCCCAGATCTTTTAGGAGAGCTAGCTCTGCCTGAGTATAAAAGCCATAATTTATGAAAGTAGAGTCTGAGAGGATCGTATTTCTAAGATTAAGATACGGTCTGTAATTTTCATCATAATGCAGCTTAAGACTGCGTTTTTCATCAAAGCCAAGAACAGAGTTCTCCTGATTGTCCGCAAAGAGTAGCCTGGTGTTGTGACCTGAAATGAAAAGTGAGCAGCCATCTTCTGATGAGTAGGTACAGTTCTTTGCAAGTGATGAAAAACTGTCTCCTGCAGAAACATTCCTGTTAAGAGATCTGGCGTAGGTCAGTCTGTCAAAAGATGAAAGCGGAGCCTTAAATCCTGTCCTGTCATGATTTGACCAAAAACCCAGCAATGCGGGAAATGAACTTAGCAGTTTGAATGAATATGATTCATTCAGACCGTTGTCTGGGATCTGTCTTAACTGAATACGTGAACGGTACAGTTCCAGATCTTTTGAGTAATTAATCTCGATTAGTCCATAAGTCTTTTTGTTATGGTTGACGCACTGTGACTTTAAATCTGCCTCAAGAGTTCCCATACCGTGGCAGATACTGTCATAACTGTAGTAGTCATCATATGCTCTTGTTTTTCTGCCTATGTCAGTATTTACCACAAGAGGGATCTCATATTTTCTGTCATCTTTAAGATAGCTCTTGAACAGATAGGTAAGCACACTTGTGGTGTTGGCATCCACATAGTCAGACAGAGTGTTTGACAGATCTGTTGAAGTTTTAGGTGGTGTTATTTTTGATCTGGTGTTTTCATTATATAAAGCAGCAATCTCATCTTTGTCAGAACATAGTTGTGGAACAAACAGAGACTGTTTAAGCCAAAACATCTCTTCAGGCTCAGGTGTGGCTGAAACCAGATCATTGAGAGTGGAACGGGGTCTGCCAAAACGGGGATCAACGTATCCTGGCAGTTCTATTTCAGCTGTTGCACTATGCAAAGAGAGCTCAGACAACAGCAGTAAGGTAAATAGAAAAGCTTTTTTCATGCGCAGCCATTAAAACTCAGGAGGATTCAACAGAACAGGTCGACCGGTACGCTCTGCTAAAGCCTTATTTAAAATATCCTGATTTATTCTAGGATCTTTAAAGAATTCTAACTGAGACTGAGTGAAAGAAAATGGAACTTTTGAATCAAAATTCTCAAATTCTGACTCACTTCTTGATAATGGCTGATGAACCTCAATATAAAGATCACCATTTGGTTCTACACTTGTCTTGATTGGCTGATTGATAAATTCAACCCTGGTCCCAACTGGTACCATGCTGAAGAGTCTTTCATTATCCTCATTGCGTAGACGTACACAGCCATGACTTACTCTAAGACCGATGCCAAAATCAGCATTGGTACCGTGAATCGCGTAAAGTCTGCCTACATACATGGCATAAAGCCCCATTGGATTATCAGGACCTGCTGGTACTACTGCAGGAAGATACTCCCCCTGAGCAGCATACTCTGCTCTCATCTGAGCAGTTGGTGTCCAGGTAGGACCTGCCTTTTTGCGCTCCACCTTGGTAACCCAGCTCATTGGAGTTCCCTTGCCAAGCTGACCGATACCTATAGGATACACTTCAACTTCATTTCCCTTGTAGAAATAAAGACGCATCTCGGCTGAATTTATCACGATGCCGTTGTGAACAGTATCCGGAAGAATGAGTTTTGTTGGTATTACAAGGTTTACACCTTTTTGTGGAACGATTGGATCAACATTGGGATTGGCCTCAATCATGTTGGATAATCCCAGATGATAAAGGGCAGCAACATATTCTAATGTTGTGGTTCCATCAGGACTAATCTGGTAAATCTGCTCCTCTCCTAAAACTCTGTTTCCATTGAGAGGATAAATATTTGTAGCGTTAGCGCAACTCAAAGATAAAGCTAAACCGGTTCCTAGAGCCAACTCTTTTAACATTTTTTATTCTCGAAGACTATATGTGTGATCTGATTTCAAATTAGCATAATTGTACTATTGTTATGGCAAAATTGCGCAAAAGAGTAAAACTTTTACAGACAGTCAGTACAAAAAGGTAAGCAGACCATAACCTGCTACGCCATCTGACATTGTCATTAAGAAAGCATGACTGCCTTTTGTGTTTGACCAATAAGGATCTTTAGCTCTGCAATAACAGGAGGATAAAACAGCTTCTCAATATAAAGAATGAAAGAGCCATGAGAAAGGAAAAAAGAAATGTATAAACTCTGATCTCCTCATGGAGATCAGAGGGAGCGATATTATTTGTTTACGCTCTTCTTTAATTCAGCACCAGCGCTGAATGAAGGGGTCTTGGTTGCAGGAATGTTGATTACTGCACCAGTCTGAGGATTGCGACCTTCACGTGCTGAACGCTCAGTTACTTTGAATGTACCAAAACCAACTAACTGAACGCGGTCACCTGAAGCTAATGCTTCGCTAACGGTCTCTAATAAAGCGTCTAAAGCCTTACGTGAACCAACTAATGGTAAACCAGAACGCTTAGCAATCTGCTCAATAAGTTCAGACTTATTCATATTTATTATTTTCCTTGTTTATTGCTCGTTTGAGCTGTTTAAAAATAAACCGTGCTAGTGACTGATTTTCATCAGCCTAAATTCATATATTGGAAGGGTTAATAATAGCGACCCCTTTTCCAAAACGGGATTAGTATACGCTATTTTAAACGAAAAAATGCTAATTCTTTTTTTATAAAAACGCTATAAATGCGCATTTATAAGGTCTTTTCAGATTTATAAATATATAACATATTGATTTTTAAACATTTTTAAAAATTCCCCCTTTTAAAAGATTTTTTAGAAAATTTACAAATTGAGCTGTATGTATCACTATCTTTGACATGTATGCACCCTTTTTTTCTGTCATAACTGCTGTAATTGATCTCTTCTGAGCTCATCTTTTGGCTTAAAAAGCATCATTCCCCGCTCAAATGTCATTTTTCTCAAAAAATAGCGATTTTTATCACATAAATTGTTACAATATTGCCCGCTAATCCAACATGAAAAAACTGACGTACATATGCGCTGTCATCATCTGCCCCTTCAGATGATTTCAATGTTTTTCAGGTATTAGCACTCTTTCTTGTTCTTGCATATTTTTATAGGAGCTTAGTCTTAAACATGGAATCCCTCTTACGTCCAATCAAGCGCGCCTTAATCAGCGTTTCTGATAAAGCAGGTGTTGTAGAGTTTTCAAAGGAACTTGAAAAGCGTGGTGTTGAAATCCTGTCTACAGGTGGCACAGCAAAACTTCTTGCAGAAAGTGGAGTCAAAGTTATCGAAGTTTCTGACTATACAAAATTCCCTGAAATGATGGATGGCAGAGTCAAGACACTTCATCCTATGATCCACGGCGGTATCCTCGGACGCAGAGGTATCGATGAGCAGATTATGCAGGAGCATAACATCAAGCCTATCGATCTTGTGGTGGTAAATCTCTACCCATTTGTTAAGACTGTTTCAAATCCTGACTGCACTCTTGAAAATGCTATTGAGAACATCGATATTGGTGGTCCTACCATGGTAAGAGCTGCAGCAAAGAATAACCGCGATGTAGCTATTGTTGTAAGAGCTTCTGATTATGATCGTGTAATCAGCGAAATGGACAAGAACAACGGTTCTCTTACCTATGAAACCCGTTTTGATCTGGCTATTGCAGCCTTTGAGCACACAGCAGCCTATGACAGCGCCATTGCAAACTACTTTGGCACCAAGGTTCCAGATTACGGTATTTCAGACGGTACCCCTTCATCTCTGCCACGCACACTCAATCTGAACTTCAACAAACTTCAGAGCATGCGCTATGGAGAGAATCCTCATCAGAAGGCTGCCTTCTACTCAGATATCGGAGCTCATGATGCCGGTATTGCTACAGCAAAACAGATTCAGGGCAAGGAACTGTCATACAACAACATTGCAGATACCGATGCTGCAATTGAGTGTGTCCGCCAGTTTGAAGAGCCTTGCTGCGTAATCGTAAAACACGCAAACCCATGCGGTGTAGCTTTAGGAGAGAACCTAAAGCAGGCATACGAGGATGCATTCAACTGTGACAGCGAATCTGCCTTTGGTGGCATTATTGCATTTAACAAGGAATTAGACGGTGAAACTGCAAAGGCTATCATCGACCGCCAGTTCTGCGAGGTTATCGTAGCTCCTTCAGTATCAGAAGAGGCCAAGGCCGAGGTTGCAAGAAAGAAGAATGTAAGACTGCTTGAAACCGGACCTTTAGGCCAGGCTCAGGCAAGATATGATTTCAAGAGAGTCAATGGCGGTCTGCTTGTTCAGGAAGCTGATCTTGAAACTGTAAAGAAAGAGGATCTCAAGGTAGTAACCAAGAGAGCTCCTAGTGCTGATGAGATGGATGAGCTTCTGTTTGCCTGGAAGGTATGCAAGTTCACCAAGTCAAATGCAATTGTTTACACCAACCACAAGAAGACCTTAGGCATCGGCTGCGGTCAGACAAGCCGTGTATTCTCAGCAAGAATTGCATGCCTGAGAGCAGAGGATGCAAAACTCTCATTAGAGGGAGCCGCACTGGCATCTGATGCTTTCTTCCCATTCCGTGACGGTGTGGATGCAGCTGCAGCTTCTGGCATCAAGTGCATCATTCAGCCTGGCGGATCAATCCGTGATGAGGAAGTAATTCAGGCAGCAGATGAGCACGGAATTGCTATGGTATTTACCGGAATGCGTCATTTCCGCCACTAATCGAGGTTCTTTTATGAAGGTTTTAATCATTGGTAACGGTGGCCGTGAGCACGCTCTGGCATGGAGAGCAGCCAAATCTCCACTTGCAGACACTGTTTATGTAGCTCCAGGTAATCCTGGAACTGCACGCGAAGAGAAAATAGTAAATGTTGATATAAGCGTAAGCGATATCAGTGGCCTTGTAGATTTTGCAAAAAAAGAGAACATCGGTCTTACCATTGTAGGCCCTGAGGCTCCTCTGGTTGCAGGTGTAGTTGATGCCTTCGAAAAAGAAGGTCTGACCATCTTCGGACCATCAATGGCAGGTGCTCAGCTTGAAGGCTCAAAGTCATTTACCAAGCACTTTTTGAAGAAGCATAATATTCCAACAGCAGCATATGAGGTTTTCACTAAGACCGATGATGCTGTAGCCTACATCAGAAAGATGGGTGCCCCTATTGTTATCAAGGCAGATGGTCTTGCAGCAGGCAAGGGCGTGGTTGTAGCCATGACCGAGCAGGAAGCTATAGATGCTGTTCACAGCATGCTTGATGAGCATCAGTTTGGTGATGCTTCTGCATCTGTTGTAATTGAAGAGTTCATGGAAGGTGAAGAAGCTTCATTTATTGTCATGTCTGACACCATCAATGCTCTGCCAATGGCCACCTCACAGGATCACAAGAGAGTTGGAGATGGTGATACCGGTCCTAATACAGGCGGTATGGGCGCTTACTCACCTGCACCTGTTGTAACCGATGAGGTTTACAGAAGAGTCATGGATGAAATCATCAATCCTACTCTAAAAGGCATGAAAGAAGACGGTATTCCATACAGAGGCTTCCTGTATGCTGGTCTTATGATTGACAGCAAGGGGGCTCCTCGTGTTGTTGAGTTCAACTGTCGCTTTGGTGATCCTGAGACCCAGCCTATCATGCTGAGAATGCAGTCAGATCTTGTTGAACTGTGTCTTAAGGCCTGCAAGGATGGCGGTCTTAAGGATGCTGATATTAAGTATGACAAGAGACCATCAATCGGTATCGTGCTTGCTGCAGAGGGTTATCCTGCATCTCCTCGCAAGGGTGACAAGATCACAGGTCTTGATATTAAGACTGGTGATGATCTGAAAGTCTTTGAGGCAGGTACAAAGATGTCTGGCAATGACGTTGTTACCTCAGGTGGCCGTGTTCTTTGCGTGACCGCATTAGGTGAAACTGTTGCCGATGCCCGCAAAAAAGCTTATGAGCACATCAAGAACATCCACTTTGACGGTATGTTCTACCGCAATGATATTGCCTGGCGCGCCTTAGAGAGAGAATAAGAGCTGCACAAAGGAGAGGATGGTGATAGAGGAAATAATAAATCAGTCCATACTGTTTAGTGTTACCTTTCTTGCCAACCTCTTTGCCAGTGTTTCAGGAGGTGGTGCCGGTTTTATTCAGTTTCCAATGCTGATTCTGCTGGGACTTCCCTTTGCTACGGCATTGGGTACCCACAAGGTTGCAGTGGTATTTCTGGGGATCGGAGCCATCTCAAAAAAAGGCGTCAGCAGGTCATTTTGTTTTGACAGATCAGTAAGCCTTATCATGATGATAGCAGGATGCCCTGCAGTAGTGGCAGGCTCTATAATCATCATTTCAGTTCCATCTGCCATTGCACAGATTGTTCTAGGATTTATCACCATCTCATCTGGTATTTACACCTTTTTCAAGAAAGGATTTGGCAGTGCAGATATTGAGAATCGCTCTTTATCAAGAACTGTACTTGGAACTCTCTGTATCATTCTGATTGGAATGTTCTCAGGCTCGCTGTCATCAGGAGCAGGACTTTTTGCGACCCTGACACTGGTCGGTGTATTCGGCCTTGAGATGAAAAAGGCCATCATGCATACCATGATCTTTGTTGCAACCATCTGGAACGCCGTAGGAGCCATTACCGTCGGAGCTCTAACCTCAATTCACTGGCAGTGGATACCGGTAATGATAATCGCTGCGTTTTCAGGAGCCTATCTTGGGACATCCCTACTTGTGAAAATGCCGGTTTCAAAGGTCAAGATGATTTTCTCAATGGTGTCTGTACTAAGCGGTGTGATACTAATTGTTGAAGGTCTCTACAAATAAAACTGTCAGACAAAGACCTCAGAGAATAATTTCCTTACTGCTCTTTTGAGAGCTACTTATCAAGTGCAAGACCTATATTGCTGATCCCATCATTAAGACCTAATCTGTAGAGTTTTCTGACAAGATCCTCTCCTCGTGATGATTTTGAGATGAGCTCATAGACTGCAACTTGGAAATTAACCTCTCCATCAACCAGAGGCATCTCCCTTAATGTCTCATCGTCATATTCCTCATCAGATTCCTGCTCTATCTTGCGGACCACACCGCCAAGTGAGGTCATAGAAGCCATTTTTGCCTCTTCCCCGGTCTTTTCAGTCACGGCATTTGCTGATGCCAAAAGTGCAATGCTTGCATCTAATGAAAACCAGTCACCGATTGACAGCATATCGTCAGACTTATCCTCACTGACCACAAAAGGCTCAAGCTTTTGAGCTTCCTTCTCTAAATCAATATGGTTGAACTTGTCCGTGTGAAACTCCCACATGGTATCAAGCATTGATTTGAAGGCTTTTTTTCCACCATTCACCTCATTTACGTCACACCACAGGGCATAATTAGGATACATCCTCTGTGCCAGCGTCAAAGCGAACAGACTCTGTCTCCATGGAGACATTTTTGATAGTAATTCGTAAAACTTTTCGCCAAAAATCATGCTTTACCTCAAAATGTGAGAAATTTACGGCACAAATATGATTAATAATATCGGTTACACCGGATTTTATATAGTATACTAAGTTAAAAGATAATAAAAAACAGAATTAAATAAAGCCCAAGTCTTAACTACCGCAAAAAATCATTACAGCTAGGCACTATCTACGCTGCAAATTGCTGCGACCGTAGGTGAGGTATTTTTTTATTTGTTATAAGACTTGGCTGAAGTTGGTACAATGATTTCCGAAGATTACATTTCAAAAGAAGCGATTGGCGCAACATCGTGGAAAGGTCCAATCTCTTCAAGGCATTCAAAAGCAATCCTGGCAACTTTTGTCCTGGCACTAACTCTATCCCTTGCAACAAACAAAAGTTTCTACGTATCATCAGATGATGCCGAGACTGCAGAATCAAATATTTTTTCCTACTCCTCATCAGGAAACACCTCATATGATGAGTCAGAACCGCTGGCTTCTGCCTTTAGTGCACCTAAAGACAAGGGAATGCTTGAGAACTATGACGATTCTCTGCCAGAATCTGATCTTGTGGACTCTGATGCACAGCTTGACAGTGAAGTTTCAGCTCTTGCAAAGCGTGTAGACAAGAATACAGCAGACTCCCTTGAAGCAAAATGGGTTACAGAGAGTGTTCAGAAGGGAGACAACATCTCTTCTCTATTTGAAGATCTGAATATTCCTGCCTCAACTCTGATGGCAATTTTAAATGCCGACAAGTCGCTTACCAAAAAAATTAACGCCCTGAAAATTGGTGAAAACCTCTCTTTCCTTGTCGACGGCAGAGGTGAGCTACTTGTATTTATCAAGCCAATATCAGACAAGGAGCAGCTTCGCTACTACAAGGCAGACAAGACAGGCAAATATGCCATTGTCAAAGAGAAGCTTGGCTCCTATGACATGGATGATGATGCTACTAACGAGGCTAAGCTTCTAGCATCAAAACAGCCTGAGCAGAATGCGGTTGAGGCAAAGACTCAGGCTGCACCTGCAGATGAGGTTAAAGAGGTTTCAGCTGCATCAAGAGGCCGTCTGGTTTTAGTTACCATCAACAAGGGAGAGAACTTCTCACAGGCTGCCAACAGAGCCGGTATTACCTATACTGAAATCAATCGCATTCTGCAGATGTTCAAAGGAAAGATCCAGTTCTCAAGGAACATCCGTGAAGGCGACACCATGCGTGTTCTGTTCTCAGATTCCCATGGAAAGGGAAAGATCTGTGCAGTTGAGTTCAACCTCTCAAGAGGCGGAAAAATTGCAAGCTATCTTAACAGCGCTGATGGCAAGTACTATGATGAAAGCGGCATCAGAGGCTCACGTGGAGGCTCCACTTTTGCAAGATTTCCATTCCATTCAAGAGTTCGTGTAACCTCACAGTTCAATCCAAGCAGACGCCATCCTGTAACAGGAAAGGTAAGACCTCATAACGGTGTTGACTTTGGTCTGCCTGTAGGAACCATCATCACAGCTCCTGCCGATGGTGTGGTTGACAAGGCTACCTTCTCGCGCTCTGCAGGTTACTACATTGTTGTAAGACACTCTGCTACTGTTTCTACAGTATATATGCATCTGTCAAAGCTTTCAGTGCGACCAGGTCAGAGAGTCAAGCAGGGTACCCCTATTGCCCGTTCTGGCAACACCGGTATTTCAACCGGACCTCACCTTCACTATGAGGTCAGAATCGGAGGCCGTGCTGTAAATCCTCTAAGAGTAAAACTCAACAACGGCAGAGATGAGCTCAATAATAAAGAGAGAAAGGCATTCCAGGCTTCAGTTAAAAAATACAAAAAAGAGCTTTATCAGAATTCTCTGATGGCAAAACTCTAATCTTTCCATGTTCTGCCACTGCACTGCAGTGGCAGATTTCAAAAAAACTTGCCTAAACCTTCATATATTTTGATATCTGTAACATTTACTATCTGATTTGTATGATAATTTGTACCTATAAATACAAAAGATCATAAGGGGGCGTTTATGGCAGCAACAGATTTTGGAAAATCCTTCAACACCCGGTTACAGAAAGTTGATGAAAAATACAAGTGGGTCAACGACATGATCAAAGCCCGTCAGGAACTTGTGCTCATGTACATGAAGATCCTGAATGTGTCACTCTCACGCAGTTCTAATCATAATGATGTCTGCTATCCTTCATACGAGGATGTTACTTCTTTTTGCAACCACCTTGTAGATTACATCTCTCATGGTCATTTTGATCTCTACCCAAAGATCATTGAACTGATTGAAAATGCCTCTGGCCGTTCATTGTCCATTGCAAACCGTACCATGCCAAAAATTTCACAGACAACCGAGTATCTGATGAAATTCACCGACAAGTATGCCGAAGATCTTGATGAGTCAAAGATGAAGACTCTGCAGGATGATCTTGCCAATGCAGGCAAGTGCCTTGAGATAAGATTCAAAAACGAGGACAGACTGATCATTGCCCTGCGACTTGTACACTCTCTTGTAACTGAAGGCTGATCCTATACAAGCCTTATCAGATCGGTAACCCTCGTGACCGGTATCACTTCTGCCCCTTCTATCTTTTTGCGAGGGGCATTGTCTGCAGGAACAATGATTTTTACAAAGCCCTGCTTTACAGCTTCTAGGATCCTCTCCTGACCATAAGGCACAGGTCGTACCTCTCCTGTAAGGCCAATCTCTCCAAAGGCTATTGTACCCCTGTCTATAGGAGCATTTTTGTAGGATGAGACAAGAGCCAGTGTCAGTGGCACATCCGAGGATGTATCCTCTACCTTGACTCCACCTACAACATTCACAAAGACATCGTGATTTCCAAGAGAGAATTCTGCATGACGGTGCAAAACAGACAGAAGCATCGATAGCCTGTTCTGATCGGTACCAAGCGACAGGCGGCGGGGGTTAGACAGCATACTCTCGTCAACCAGAGCCTGAAGCTCTACCAGCAGAGGTCGTGTTCCCTCCCAGGTAACCATAGCAAGAGAGCCTGCTGCTACTGTCTGCTGACGGTTTAAAAAGATAGCTGAAGGATTTCTAACTTCCTTTAATCCGGCATCTGTCATGGCAAATACACCAATCTCATTGACTGCGCCAAAACGGTTTTTCTGACAGCGAAGAGTTCTGTATCGCATATCAGTTCCGGCCTCAAGCAGAACAGAACAGTCTACGCAGTGTTCTAGGATCTTAGGTCCTGCAAGAGTGCCATCCTTGGTCACATGTCCTACCATAAAGACAGCTATTCCACTCTTTTTGGCAAACTGGGTAAGAGCAGCTGCGCCTTCACGGACCTGACTTACAGATCCTGGAGCAGACTCTATGCCTGATACATGCATCACCTGAATAGAATCTACAATCAGAACCTCAGGTTTTTCTGCACCCGCCATCTGACAGATGGCATCAATTGAGGTTTCAGCGGCTATTCTGATATTCGAAGCATCTATCTGCAGGCGCATTGCTCTTATTGCTACCTGCTCTAGAGACTCCTCTCCTGTGACATACAGCACTGAGTGATCACGGCAGAGTCTGCCGATTGTCTGTAAAAGCAGTGTTGATTTGCCAGCACCGGGATTACCTCCGATAAGAACGACTGATCCGGCAACAATTCCTCCGCCTAAAACGCGGTCAAACTCGCTATACCCGGTTGACAGTCTCTGTCTTGGCTTTAGCGATACTGCTGACAGGGAGCGAACTCCTGTACCGCTTGCACCTGCAAAACCTGACAGGGCACGGGCAGCTGCGGCAGATCCTGCATTAGGTGCACTCTGCTCTATTGTTTCACTAATTGTTCCCGCTTCATTACACTGTGAGCAGATACCCTGCCATCGTGAGTATTTTGCACCGCAGGCTGAACAGATATAAATGCTTTTACTTTTTGCCATAAGACACTGATCTTTTACTTTGAGTTCAGTTTTAAAAGCAGTGCTACAGCAGTTAGATCGGAGTGGCTGACTGCAAAAGGAGCTGTTTGCACTACAAGAGGTTTTGCATGATAGGCAATACCAAGAGATGCTACCTCTATCATCTTGAGATCATTTGCACCATCACCAAGTACTATGATCTGTGAATCCTCAATTCCTGCCTTATTCTTGAGGCTGAGTACGCCCTCTCTTTTTACCTGAGCATCCACAATTCTCTTATCTACTCTGCCAGTAAGACGTCCGTCGACAATTTCAAGTGAATTTGCACAGACCATGTCAAGTGAGTATTTTTCCTCAAGTACGCAGATAAGCTGCTCAAATCCGCCAGAGCAGATACCCTTGACCCAGCCTGCCTCAGTTACGGTTTTCATCAGCACATCAAGACCGTCTGTCTCTTTCATAATGCTCTTAACATCTTCAATTACTGAGGCATCACCGTCTTTTAGCATTGATACTCTTTTTGTAAGAGACTGCGCAAAATCAAGTCCACCATGCATGGCCTGAGAAGTGATCTCTGCCACCCTGTCATACACTCCAAGACGTCTTGCAATCTCATCGATCCCCTCAATCTGCACTGAGGTCATATCCATATCAAGACAGATTTCACCCTTTCTGTTAAGGGTTGGGAATGAATCTGAAGCAAAGACATCAAAATCAAGTTCTGATGCAGCCTTTTTGCAAAGCTCATGAGCTTTGTCTCCATCAGTTACAAAAAGAGCTCCTGTATGACCGTTAAGCTCTCCGTGTCTTACCATTTCAAGCTTCAGACCGGTTTTATCCTGCAGCTGCTGTGCTGCGACTGTTACATCAAAATCATCAGCCTTTTTAACTGTAAATACAAAACTCATTTTATTTTCCTAATATTTTTAAAATATTCTGCTCAACTCTACTCTCAAGCTCTTCCATTTTAAGATTAAACAGCCTGCCAAGACACTCATACTCATTTTTGATTTGTTGTGGATCATATGATGCTGAATGATAATAGTCCGCATCTGTCTCAAGCACTATCCCGTCTAACCCTGCCTTTAACAGAACTGATCTGAGCTTGGGGCTTATATTCAGTATATGGTGACCAACGCTAAGAATAAACCCAAGATTAAGATATTCTCTTGCCAGCTCATATGAGAAGGTGAAATTGTGAATAATTCCCCTGACACCTCCCTGATAACTTTTGAGCAGAGAGATAAGCTGAGGATGCGCTGACCTTACATGCAGATTCAGAGGCAGACTGTATAACTTTGCTATATGCATCTGCCTGTCAAGACACTCTATCTGCCTGTCATGAGGACAGGATGCCTTAAAATCAAGTCCGCACTCCCCGATACCTGCTATAAGAGAGTTCTTTGCCAGATGCGCAAGACGCGATTCATCAAAATGCTCATCGCTGACGTACCAAGGATGAATACCTGCAAAGACAGGAAAACTGCAGGATATAGAGGATAGCTCCCTTACTGTTCTTTCGCTCTCCTCAAGGGTGCATGAATTGCACAAAAGAGTAATATCATGACTGTGCGCACATTCTACCAGGGCTTTTATATCAGGATAAAGCCCAGCATGAATATGCGCATCATACAGCATCAGTGTTCTCTTGTAGCCATGAACCTGACCTTAGGATAACGCTCCATATTAAGGTTCAGGTTGACACCAGAGGTTGCAAGGAAGGTCAGGTTGTCTCCACCGTCAAGTGCTATGGACTGTGGAACCTTATCCTGAATTTCCTTGAGAGCCTTAGGATCATCACTTGATAACCATCTTGCGGTTGTTACTGCCACACTCTCGTATTTGGCATCAACGTTATACTCATGCTTGAGTCTTGATACAACCACATCAAACTGCAGTACACCAACTGCACCTACAATCAGATCATTGTTGATGACCGGCCTGAATACCTGTACTGCACCTTCTTCTGATAACTGCATCAGACCTTTCTGCAGCTGTTTCTGCTTTAAAGGATCATTTAGGTGAATACGTCTGAATAGCTCAGGGGCAAAGTTCGGAATTCCGTTGAAATGCAGCTTCTCACCTTCTGTAAAGGTGTCGCCTATACCCATGGTTCCGTGATTGTGCAGACCGATAATGTCGCCAGCAACTGCAAGCTGTGCCTGCTCTCGCTCTCCGGCCATGAAAGTAACCGCATCAGATACAATCATCTCTCGACCAAGTCGCACATTATACAGCTTCATGCCCTTGTGGTATGAGCCTGATACAATTCTCATGAATGCGATTCGGTCATGATGCTTTGGATCCATGTTTGCCTGGATCTTGAAGATAAAGCCTGTAAGCCTGTCCTCAGAGGCAACAACCTCGCGTTCATCGGCTACTCTTGAAAGCGGAGATGGAGCCCACTGTGTCAGACCATCGAGCATACAGTCAACACCAAAATTACCAAGTGCTGTACCAAAGAATACAGGTGTAAGCTTACCCTGACTGAAAAGTTCCAGATCAAACTCGTTTGAGGCTCCCTTGACAAGCTCAATTGACTCTCTAAGCTCTGCTGCCACATCCTCACCTAAAACAGTGTCAAGCTCAGGATTATCCAGTCCCTTGACTGTCTGGGCCTTCTGAATGTGGTAGCCCTCGCCAGAATGATAAAGTAAAACCTCATCACGAAGCAGGTGGTACACGCCCTTGAAGGATTTTCCAGATCCGATTGGCCAGGTCACAGGAGCGCACAGAATATCAAGCTCCTTTTCTACCTCGTCTAAAAGATCAAGCGGATCACGGGTCTCTCGGTCAAGCTTGTTCATGAAGGTGATGATAGGTGTGGTTCTGAGTCTTGTAACCTCCATGAGCTTGCGGGTTCTCTCCTCAACACCCTTTGCAGCATCAATTACCATAAGGCAAGAGTCTACTGCTGTGAGCACTCTGTAGGTATCCTCAGAGAAATCCTCATGACCTGGAGTATCAAGCAGGTTCACTGTACAGCCGTTATATGGAAACTGCATTACAGATGTGGATACGGAAATTCCACGCTCCTTTTCCATGTCCATCCAGTCAGAACGGGCAAAGGTTCCGGTTGAACCTCGGGCTTTTACCTCACCTGCTCTCTGAATGACAGAACCGAAAAGGAGAACCTTTTCTGTAATTGTGGTCTTACCGGCATCAGGGTGGGAAATAATAGCAAACGTTCTGCGTTTGCCAATTTCATTCAAGATATTCTTATCAGCCATTTTTTACTTTATTCTTAACAAAAAACTGCGTGTATTTTCGCCTATTTGTGAGCTTTTCTCAACTAAAAAATATGTACTGCTCATGCATCTGTATGACAGCACCGCTCTCTTTGGCAGAGTATCTGCAGGCAGACTTTTTTAGTTTGGATAGTAGTTGATACAGTACACCTTAGCTATCCTGTCAGATACGTTTTTATAGGAGTGTCTTACCAGACCATCAAAGGTCATGCTGTCTCCCTCTTTTAAGCGAAAGGTTGAATTATCCACAACTATCTCTACACTGCCCTCTTTTACAAACAGATATTCTTCAGATATCTTCTTGTGTCCGTCGGTAACGTGCTCAACACCTGGGTCAAGCTCAAGCAGAAAAAGCTCAAAATTTCTAGAAAGATTGCTTGAGAAGTAGCAGCCTATCCTGTAATGAGTATCATCGTCTTTCTGAAACGCAAGATCTTCATAGGCTACCTTCTCAACAGTCACCCTCTTTGACTCGAGCAGTGCTGAATAGGTTACACCAAAGGCTTCTGCTATTTTCCAGATGGTATTGATGGTTGGATTGGAATTTCCCTTTTCTATCTGAGAGAGTACTGCCTTTGAAAGCCCTGTTTTTTCTGAAAGCTTTCCAAGACTCATACCTGTCTGCTCCCTTAGGTGCTGCAGATTTCTTGAAATGACCTGGTTGATGTCCATTTTTTACTATTAAATATAATTAACGATTGATTTATTATATTTAACGGTATTATACTCATTACACTGTTAAATATATTTTATGTTCTGTTAATTATAAAGTTCATTATTATGATATTGCAAGCTTTAAAATACGCTTTTCCCTATACTCTGCCTATTCTTGGCGGATTCTACTTTATAGGCTTTGCCTATGGCTTTTATATGAACGCACTTGGGTTTGGCTTTGTCTACCCGATGCTTATGAGTCTGCTGATTTTTGCAGGCTCACTGGAGCTTATTGCCGCTACCATGATGCTAAGTTCCTTTGCTCCTGTGAGTATTCTTGTTACAGCTCTCATCGTTCAGGCCCGCCACCTGTTCTATGGTCTTTCTATGCTTGAAAGATTCAGAAACTTAGGCTTTAAGAAGTTCTACATCATTTTTGGTATGTGCGATGAAAGTTTTGCCATTAACTATACGGCCACGATCCCTCCTCATATTGACAGAGGCTGGTTTTATTTCTGGATCACGGCGCTTAACCATTTTTTCTGGGTTTCAGGCTCAACTCTTGGAGGGCTTTTAAGTAACTCCATCAGTATTGAGATTAAGGGACTTGAATTTGTCATGACCGCTCTTTTTACCGTTATCTTTACAGAGCAGCTTCTGTCACACAAAAGCTACATTACAGGTTCGATAGGTGTGATCTGTACCACTCTGTCCTTAATTCTTTTTGGAAAAGAGAATTTTCTGCTGCTATCAATGGGAAGTATTCTGATGATTCTTCTGATTATAAAAAAGCCTTTAGGAAAAAAGGAGTGCTGTTAAATGCAGGATATTACTGAACAGTGTCTGACCATCGGTCTGTGTATTATCGCAACTCAGCTATCCCGTTTCTTGCCTTTTGCTCTGTTTGCAGGAAAGAGAAAACTGCCAAAGGTGATATCCTATCTTGGAAAAGCTCTGCCTGCAGCTGTCTTTGGCATGATCCTAGTCTACTGCTGCAAGGATGTGACAGAGTCAAAGGCTACCTCATATGCCATCTGCATTGCACTTACAGCAATTGCTCATATTCTTTTTAGAAACATGATGATATCCATAGGACTGGGCACAGCATTGTATATGCTCCTTGTAAATACCATCTGTGCCTAGATTAAGTGTGCTGGACTTTATAGTCTTCAGATTCTGTAATGTCAAAACTGCTGCTCTGCAGCAGTTTTCCTTAAGTTCTATCTAACCTGAGTATAATGCTAGAGATCACGCTGATCTTCAACTCGCTTGGTCTTCTTCTCACTTCGTGAGAGTGTTCCTACAGGAACTACTGCAACTTTCGGTGTAACTCCAAGACGTGATTTTGCTATTCTGCTGATGGACTTTGCTGTTTCCATAAAGTCTACACGACCTTCTGCCTCAACGCTGATATGCAGAACATCCTTATGAGTGTCACTGTCACGGGCCAGAATGATTCTGTATTCACTGCCGACACCATCAACCATTCCCAGAAGAGCTTCAATCTGACTTGGGAAGAGATTGACTCCGTGGATCTTGAACATATCATCACTGCGTCCCTGAATAACGTCAAGTCTTGGGTATGGACTGCCGCATGAACACTGACCTGGAATTATTCTTGAGAGATCATGTGTTCTAAAACGTAAAAGTGGTGCGCCTTCCTTTACAAGTGTTGTAATCACAATCTCACCAGACTCTCCATCTTCAACCCTTTTGCCACTGACAGGATCAATAATCTCAATATAGATATAATCATCCCAGTAATGCATTCCCTCATTGGCATCACAGCTGATTCCGATTCCAGGACCATAGATCTCTGTAAGTCCGTAGATGTCATATAGATCAATACCCAAGTTGCGCCTGATGGTGCTGCGCATCTTCTCGCTCCAGCGCTCAGAGCCTATCACGCCTTTTTTTAAGAATATCTGCTCACGAAGCCCCCTCTTTGAGATTTCCTCAGAGAGTAAAAGCGCATATGAGGAGGTTGCACAAAGTACTGTTGATTTGAGGTCCATCATCATCTGCAGCTGCTTGTCAGTATTGCCAGGTCCCATAGGTACAGCCATTGCACCAAGCTTCTCGCAGCCTGCCTGAAATCCGATACCGGCAGTCCACAATCCGTATCCTGGAGTTATCTGAATTCTGTCAAGATTTGTAATGCCTGCTGTCTGATAGCAGCGGGCAAACATTGTGGCCCAGTCATCAACATCCTTTTTAGTGTATGGAATGATAACTGGTCTGCCAGTTGTGCCTGAAGATGAATGGATCCTGACTACATCCTTATCTTCTACAGCCTGAATTCCCAGTGGATAGGAATATCTCAAATCGTCCTTGGAGGAAAAAGGGATCCTGTCAAAATCTTCCTGACAGCTGCACCCGGTAATCCCAAGCTCTCGATACTTTCTGCCATAGAAGCTGTCTCCCTTTACAAGACGTTTAATCTGTCTGTCAACAAGCTCGAGCTGTTTCTCATTTAGCAGCATATTCTTTACCTATCCTCATTCCAAGTGAAAATGCCTTTTTATTCATTTCTATAAACTGTGGCTTTTTAACTTTTTTCAAAAGCTGACTCTGCATGGTTGTATCACTGACACACAGTGCTTCAAGCGCACAGGCTACTCCCAGCATCACCACATTAAAGGATTTTACCGATCCTAGCTGTCTGCAGATATCATCTGAATCAACCACACAGGATCTGATTCTGGCCTTCTTTAAAAAGGCTATCATAGATTCTCCGTCATATCCTGAATCATCAAGAGAGGATGTAACAGGTCTGATGGCCCGTCTGTTTACTATTACAAGTCCGCCTTTTTTAAGGTACGACAGATTTCTGACTGCCTCGGCAGGCTCAAATCCCAGTATTAAATCAGCTTGTCCCAAAGGAATAAGCGGAGAATAAATATTCTGCCCTATTCTAATATGGCTTGTTACACTTCCGCCTCTTTGTGCCATACCGATAGTCTCGGCAGAGCGTACGGTGTATCCTTCTTCCATTGCGGCGGATGCTGTAAGCTTTGAGGCAAGTACTGTTCCCTGCCCGCCTACTCCGCAGATAAGAATATTTCTGTTCATTATTCTGCCTCTATTGCCTTGTGTGGACATACCTGTTTGCACAGGGTACATCCTGTGCACAGACTGCTGTCAATCTGTACCTTGCCCTCTGCCACACTGACTGCAGGACAGCCTATCTGCTTTATGCACACTCTGCAGTTGTTGCATCTGTCAGATACTCTGACCTGTGTTTTTTTGACAAATGATGGGAGTGTTATACATGGCGATTTGAAGATAATTGCCTTTACTCCGGATATCTCCATGCACTCTCTGACTTTTGCAACTGATCCTTTCAGATCAAGCGGATCGGCACTGACTATCTTTGCTACACCAAGTCCTTCAAGAACCCTGTGGATGTCAACCCTGCAGTCTGTACCGTTCATAAGATTTATACCTGTTCCAGGATGTACCTGATGACCTGTCATTGCGGTGGTTGAGTTATCCAGAATACAGATAATGATATTGGCCTGATTGTATATGGCATTTATCACACCGGTAATGCCAGAGGCAAAAAAGGTAGAATCTCCGATAAAGGCAAAGCAGGTGGTATCAGGCTGAGTAAAATTAAAGCCCTGTGCCATGGTAATGCCCGCTCCCATGCAAAGACAGGTGTCAACCATATCAAGAGGAGCTGCATTGCCAAGAGTGTAACAGCCTATATCTCCGCAGAATACTGCCTTTTTACGCCTTGCAGCTACCTTTACAGCATAGAATGCTCCTCTGTGAGGACAGCCTGCGCACAGCACCGGCGGTCTTACAGGCAGAGATGGAAGCTCAATCTCAGGCTCTGAGCTCTGCTGTTCCTGTCTATCATAAAACTTATCAAGAACAGTTTTTACAAGTCCGGCACTAAGCTCTCCTGCCTGCGGCACCTCGCCAGTCAGCTTGCCTCTTACTGTAAGTTTTAACTGATTGGCTCCTGCAACCTTTTGGATAGTCTCTTCAATATAGGGACTTAATTCCTCAAGACAGATAACCTCATCAAGATCAGAAAGGGCCCTTAACAGAAATTCAGATGGATTCGGATATGGTGCTCCCACACCGATTAAAAACACGTCCTTATGCTCTTCAGAATACTCTCTAGCATATGCATAGCTGATGCCCGTCGCAACTACGCCTTTTCTTAGCTTTTTATCGCCAGTCACATTGTTGAACACATATGATGATATGTCCTTTGAATACTCGCGATTTCGCTCTTCTATAAGCGCATGATTTCGATAAGAGAGTTTTGGAAAAATTACAAAGCGGGACGGATCTCTGTCAAATCCGTCATAGGCCTTTACTGCATAGTTCTCATCAAAGGTTATCGAAGCATAACCATGACAGACTCGAGTGGTAGGTCTTAAAATTACAGGAGTACCATATCTTTCAGATATCAAAAATGCATCCTGAACCATGTCAAAGGCCTGCTCTGGAGATACAGGATCCAGGACTGGAATTCGGCAGAACTCGGCAAAGCGTCTGGTATCCTGCTCTGTCTGAGAGGATATAGGACCAGGATCGTCTGCAACTACAATTACCATTCCCCCTTTAACGCCTACATATGCAAGACTCATTAGAGGATCAGAGGCAACATTAAGTCCAACCTGCTTCATTGTGACTAATGTTCGAGCTCCTGTATAGGATGCGGCAGCTGCAACCTCAAGAGCAGCCTTTTCATTGACAGACCATTCAAGATGAACTCCCTCATGAGGAAAATGATATATGGTCTCTATGATTTCTGTAGAAGGAGTACCAGGATATCCTGATACCAGTCTGACTCCGGAGCACAGCGCACCTATTGCAATAGCACTGTTGCCCATTACGTATTCTTGTTTCATGTATGTTTTCTTAAAAAGATGGTGCTAATAATTATTATCACTCCGATTATAACACCTCATACATGATGGTCAATTTATGACAGTTTTACTGACATCAGATTTACTTTTAACCTTATCTAGCAAGAATTTCCCCGCCTCTATAAGCCGTTGAGGTGAATTGCTTCACAATAGTGGCTGTAAATAAAATTGAATAAGAGGCTTCGTGTATAAGTGTGGGTAAAAGCACAAGCCTCTGAATAATCTATTTACCCTTTTAGATCATTTAACGTGATCTTTAAAGCTCTTTGAAAACTTGAGTATATGATGTAATGTAACTTTTACTTCCTCTGAGCAGAATGAACGAGATAATCGCAGACAGGCTTCATTGCTTAAGGTTTCAAAACTACCTGTCGAATTCTTTAATTTCTTCTTTTTTGGTAAAAAAGCTGTATTAACTAATGGTTTTGTAAAGAAAAAG
The DNA here is from genome assembly GCA_051891035.1 of Succinivibrio sp. Taxonomy (GTDB): domain Bacteria; phylum Pseudomonadota; class Gammaproteobacteria; order Enterobacterales; family Succinivibrionaceae; genus Succinivibrio. The sequence goes on from JBJFET010000135.1 coordinate 28,268, forward strand.
CAAAAAAAATATCGTAAGATGATTTACGCAGAGAAGGGGGACAACATGAGTATTAGATTTAGAGATGCCTTAAATGAGCAGTTAAAGGATCCTGTCTTTAAAAAAGAATTTGAAGCTATTGAACCAGAATTTTCCATGATTAGAGCTTTAATTGCAGCAAGAAAAGAAATAGAAATGGCTAAAAAATACAGAGAAGATTTTTTAAGAAGGAGCAATGAAAATGAGTAATAAATTTGAAGATTTTCTTGCAGAGCAGCTAAAAGATCCAAAAGTAAAGAAGGAGTACGATGCATTAGAGTCAAAATATGCTCTGATTGAAAGTATTATTCTGGCTCGTAAAGAGAAGAATCTTACTCAGAAGGAGCTATCTAAGCTGACAGGTATTACTCAGGCAGATTTGTCTAAAATTGAAAACGGCAATGCAAACCCTTCTTAAATACACTTCTGAAACTTGCAAACGGCTTGGAAATTGCAGGTTTCCCTGGTTTGAGAGATCTTGAATTTCTATTTTCAAGATCTTTAAATTTTAGTTTTTGATTATACTTCGAGGAATTAAATCTACTTTCTCTAATGATTTTATAATTCCCATCATCAAAGGCTGTGCTGACAGATTCAGAATATAAGATCTCTTCCCTTCTTCTCTAGGAAATATTAGTTTTTTCTCTCTCATATTTTTTATAAAGTAAGAAGCTATGTTTGCCTTTATGTTGAATTTTCTTATTATATCTTTTGCTTCTATTTCTCCCTCATTGGTTGCTAATTTCAGAGTTTCCTTAGGCGTCAAAATAGTTTGTGACACATAAAACATCTTATCTTTTAGATC
>JBJFET010000136.1:0-28867 GCA_051891035.1 Succinivibrio sp.
GAGCATAACCTTGCCATGGTTAGGGTCGCGAGTTCGAACCTCGTTTCCCGCTCCATTATCAAAAAGATGATATCCCTTTTTCAATCCCTGTTTCTCAGCCGATTCTTACCAGATAATTATTCTATTTTTCATTGTTTTTTATATTCAATGCGGTTAGGCAAATCTGAACTTTTGTCTTCTTTAAAAAAGCATTCAAAACGCTGTTTAATGCGTATCAGAAGACGTGTGCGTCATTGCTTTTAGTTACTGCTATCATGAGTTCTCCATATCAGAACATTCTACTGAATGTGAAGTAGTAAAACGTACATCATAGTCAGCAAGGATCTTTTTTGTATTTAAGCGCTTGTTAATGATCTTTGCCTTTATCATGAGATCAACTCTTTTATATTCCTCATACGGATCTTTGCTCCATACTGTTGTATCCTGTGTGCTGACATCATCTTCCCAGAAGCATTCAACACCATTTCCCTGAAGAGCGCCTTCAATTAGAAGGCAAGTAGAGCACTTTCTTATCTGTTTATTATCAAGGACTTCAACACTGTGGGAACGCCTGCAGTAAATACTGTAATTATCAGGATCAAAAAGAATTTAAGTGATGTACATAATCAAGTTTAATTACGCGTCTCTTATTTTTCATTTTTAATCTCCTTTGTGTATGAAAAAGAAAGCATCAATCATTACATTTTCTATAAGTTATCTTCACGATAAATAATTTGCAGCTGAACATATCATTCATAAGTACTCCTGCTGACCACAGCCTATATCAGCAGGCACTATCAATATCAGTAACTTATTGAAATAAAGAGGGAAGTATTAACAAATATAATTTATTAATCTTACATATTTATTATAGTATATTTTTAATTTTAATAAAAGTATTAAATATAATTATTATTTGTAATATTATATTCAGAGATGAGGAAATAAGACCAATAAACAGTTTTGATAGAAAGTTACAATCAACAGTACAAAACAGAAGATCAAAAAAAGAAACAGCTAAAATACAAAAGCAGGAAGTGATGCTGAGACTAGGATCATACCGTAAACCGAGATCTTTTTGCTGAAAAAAGTCATGACAAACTTGAACTAGCAGACAACTGTTGCTAAAGCTTGGATTGGGTTGCAAAACTTGGGGGAATAAATAAGTGGTGCCCGGGGTCGGAGTCGAACCGACACGGAAGTATAAGTTCCGAGGGATTTTAAGTCCCTTGTGTCTACCAATTTCACCACCTGGGCAAACTTTAGAGTGGAGGCGCGTTCCAGAGTCGAACTGGACTGTACGAATTTGCAATCCGCTGTATAACCGCTTTACTAACGCGCCAAATCTGGAGCGGGAAACGAGGTTCGAACTCGCGACCCTAACCATGGCAAGGTTATGCTCTACCAACTGAGCTATTCCCGCATCCGATGTGTGCCATTATATAGATTATTTTTCTTATGTCAACAAATTATTTTTATTAAATCTCAATTTTTTTACAATCTATATTCTTTATTTATCAATACGTTATACTTTCATTAGCTCATTATTATGCTTCTTTTTATGATCTGGACTGATAAACTAGCTTTTCTTTTTCCGTAAAAGCTACAGTCATGTTTTTATTAACCTTAATAAGATTTATTCAATCTTAGCTCCATCAGTTTCAGCAATACAGAACATAGGTAATACTGAAAAACCGGCATATGACAATATTTTTTTCATAATGTCAAAATTATTGGTAATTCTGCTATAAAACCTAAAGATAATTCATATAATGGTAGAGAGTTTTTTACCAGTACTATCAGTACCAGCGCAGCTGATTTTCATCGATGAGTGGCAGATGTTAAAAGATTTTGTGACCATAACAGACGAGAGACTAGATTCTTCTGTATCTGACACTCTTGTAAACAGCAAAGAGTCGATTGCCTTAGATATTCAGAATGCGATGACTGTTTCTGAGTATCTGAACGTCACTAACAATGCCATCAAGAGATTTGGTACAGCTGTTGTAATAGGAGAGATAAGCGAGCTTAAAAGGTACAATCATCTTTATTTTAAAATCAAGGATGAATTCTCCTATGTTGACTGCCTGATGTGGAGTTCTCAGGTATCTATGCTCAGTTTTACTCCACAGGTCGGACAGAAAGTTGTCATTGTCGGAGAGAGTTCTGTCTACACAAAAACAGGGCAGTTCAGACTTATAGCCAATACCATGAAACAGGCCGGTCTTGGTCTGATTATGGAACAGCTGAGGCTTTTAAAGGAGAAACTGACTCAAGAAGGTGTATTCTCGTATCACAAAAGAACAATTCCAAGATTTATCAATACAGTTGGAGTCATAACATCAGCTGAAGGCCGTGTACTCCATGATATAAAGACAACAATGCAATGCAGAAACCCCGGTGTGAATATCAGACTGTATCCTGCTCTGGTTCAGGGACCAGATGCTGCAGTATCACTGATTGAAGCTCTCAGGCTAGCAAATGAGGAAAACTGCTGCGAGGTTCTGATAATTGGAAGAGGAGGCGGTTCTTTTGAGGATTTATTGCCTTTTTCTGATGAGACTCTTGTAAGGGCTGTTGCCAGAAGCTCCATCCCGGTTATTTCTGCTGTAGGACATGAACCTGATTATGCGCTTACTGATTTTGCAGCTGATCTCAGAGCTCCGACTCCTACAGGAGCTGCACAACTTGTAACTACGGTTACAAAAGATGATCTGAACAGTGCCATTGATGGTTATCTTAAAGATTTAAACAACCAGATAAGTACTCTTTTTGACACATACTCATTAAAGATAGACTCTCTGACAAAGAGTCTAAAGGCTTCAAGTCCTGAAGCTCATATCAGCAAGACAAAATCTGATCTTAACTATGCCTTATCCTCAATGGACAGAGCCTTAGAATCTCTTATCAACAATAAGAGTCAGATTGTCAGCAGATATCTGCAGAAACTTTCTAATTATGAGCCATCAGTACTGATTGCAATCTCAAAAAACAGTATTTCACAGCTAGCAAAGAGAATGGATGATGCGCTGCAGCTCTCTTATCAGACAATAGGGCAGAGGCTAGATTACAGAGCAAGAGTGCTGTCTCTTAACATCAGAATTGATGGTGTGCTAAACACCCTGATATCAGAACTGAACGATAAGGTTAATCGCATATCAGATTGTGATATTCCATACAGACTAAGCTCAGTCAATACTAATTTTAATAGTCTATTATCAAAGCTTGAGGGGTTAAATCCTCTTTATATTCTTAAAAACGGATATTCCGTTACTTTTGATGAGACCGGCAGAAGTATATGTGCGCATGATGCGCACGAGGGGCAGAAGATCTCCACTATGCTAAAAGACGGAAAAATTGTTTCAAAAGTCATCAGTGTTACAGTAAATCAGGATGAGAGTGAATGAGTAGCATAAAGTCTTTATTTATTCTGATCTGCCTTTTATTCCTGTCGTCATATTCTTATGCCAAGCCCACTTATCAGGAGATTGTGGACAGAAGCTATACCACTACAACATTCACTTATCCCATGCTTTGCAAAGAGCCTGAATTTGCAAAAACCTGTTCCTACTTTACAAACTATTTTGCAGGTCGTTTTGAACATGACTACATTGGTTTTATAACAGACAGGATAAATCTTGAATCCCTATACAACGATGATTATGCCCAAAGAGAAATAGCGATACAGAAGGTTGATCTTGATTTTAGAGTTATCAGTGAATTTGGATTTTTCTCTGTGATAGCAAAGATCAGTCAGTCCTACAAGGAGATGAATTCAGCCAATACAGAGATATTCAATATCGATCTGAATTCAAAGAATATTATCCACTTTGAAGATTTATTTGAAGATCCGCAAAAAGCTTCCATGATCTGTGCAAACGCCATTTATGACAGCTTTAAAAGCTTTGACTATCCAAAGTTAAGTTTAATAAAAGCTTCAGTTGAGGTTGCACCCAAAAACTTTATTCTTCTGCCAGATGGAATTGAGTTTGTCTTTGTCAGAGGGGAGCTTGCTCCGGCATCACACAACTCAAAAGTGGTGATATACCTTGAAGAGCTTGAAAGTGCAAAACCAGTAAAAAAATGGTTTCCGGCATATTTTGAGGACTACAAGGAAAAAATTGCAAGGACCAGAGGCATCGATCCGCTTGATTAGAGAACTCTGATAAGTCAGATAATGCCTATATTGCCAAGTCATGCTATAATCTTCATTATTGATTTTTTTATACTTTTAGAGGAACAGAAATGCGTATTATCCTTTTAGGACCTCCAGGCGCAGGTAAAGGCACCCAGGCACAGAATTTAACCAAGGCTTTTGATATTCCACAGATTTCAACTGGTGATATGTTAAGAGCTGCAATCAAGGCTGGAACAGAGCTTGGTTTAAAGGCAAAAGCTGTTATGGATGCAGGCAAGCTTGTATCTGATGAGATTATTTTAGGTCTCGTAAAAGAGAGAATTGCCAAGGATGATTGCAAAAACGGCTTCCTTTTTGACGGTTTCCCTCGTACCATTCCACAAGCTCAGGCTCTTGTGGACAACGGTATTGTTATTGATGCAGTTGTAGAGCTTCAGGTTCCTGACGAGAAGATTGTAAAGAGAATGTCAGGCAGACGCGTTCATTTAGCCTCAGGCAGAACCTATCACATTGTATACAACCCTCCAAAGGTTGAAGGTGTTGATGATGAGACTGGTGAGCCACTAGTTATCCGTCCTGATGATGAGGAAAGCACTGTACGTAACCGCCTTAAGGTTTACCACGAGCAGACAGAGCCTCTTGTAGCTTTCTATAAAGAGTTATCAAAGACAGCTCCAACCAAGTACGTCGCATTTGATGGCAACCGTGATGTACAGGTAATCTCAGACGATATTATCAATACTCTCAAGAACTAATTATGAACGCAAGAAAATACCTTCTAGGTGCCCTTATATTTGGTTCAGCTTCAGTTTACAGTGCTGACGGTGCTACAAACAATGAACAGCAGGTCAGCCAAATTTTCGAAGTAGCTCCAGCTGTCAGGACATCACAGATCATTCCATGCCCTTTTGGCTGGTCTGTTGAGCCTAATCCAAGCGTTGATGACTCACTCAATTATATTGATGCAGATTCTACGCTTGCTGTGAGTGTAACCAGTATCCATACAGGACTTGACTCATTTGTTACTGCAGAATCCTATGCCCGTGTAGCGGCAGAGCAGATGCAGTGTCAGATCCCGACAAATTCCAATCTGATTGAAAACGGCTGGAGTTTTGACTGTCCTAAGGAAGGTATTGAAGCTATCGTCTTTGGCGATAATACCGAGCTAGTGCTTCTTGCAATCTCTGGTAGAAGTCCAGAAACTGAGGCAAAGCTTGAAGGCTTTATTAAGTTTCTATCTTATGAAGCAAAGAAACGTTCAAATTAAATGTTAATCAAGATGATTGGGCATACGCATGCCCATCATCTATCAGTTCCCTACAAGCAGACAGCTACTACTGTTTCAGTCCCTTGATACAACCTACTTTCTGGTAATTGTTCTCGTAAATTACAATACCTGTATTCAGGTAGCTTACTACCTTTCTGATATCAGTCCTATTATCATCAATTCTGACTAAATGATTATCGTCAGTTATTTCAAATGAGAATGGATCCATACCTGGAGCTAAAAGGGTAAAGTTATTCCCCTCACGATAACCATAAAGCTCATTGTAGCAAAGAGGAGCTCTGTTGAAGGTATCAGGCTTTGTAAGATCCTGTCCTACAAGAGGAACTTCTCCTGATACACCTGTCAGAGAGAGAATAGTTGGCAGTATATCAATCTGACTTACAATTCTTTTATCACTGATATGTTCAGTAATGTCGGGACTGATGATAAGTGCAGGAATATGGAAGTTCTCGATAGGGAATGCACCTATTCCTCGTACTCTTGAATCATGATCTGCAATAATTACAAAAACAGTATTTTTGTAATAGTCTTCATTTTGAGCCTTTTCAAAGAACTTTCCCAATGCATAATCAGCATATTTTGCGCCTAACAGTCTTTTTGGATCGTCTGTCTTAATTCCATCAAGATCTACCTTACCTTCAGGAATATCAAACGGATCATGGAAGGAGCTTGAAAAAATTACAGAGCAGAAAGGCTGTCCCTGTGAGTGGTATTTTACAAAGGTGTCATTTGCCTTACTGAAAAGATCTTCATCTGAAACTCCCCAGGAACCATTAAACATAGGTTTTTTATAATCCTTCTGTTCTGTGATATGGCTGACTCCATTGTTTAAAAAGTACGCACGCATATTATCAAAGTGACTTTCTCCTCCATAGATAAAGTCAGTCTTATAGCCAAGCATACTGTAGATTGAAGAGATGGTTGTCAGTTTTTGCCTCTGTTCTATCTTCACCATTGAAGATAGCGGTCCAGGAGGATATGAAGCGGTAACAGCTTCAATGCCCCTGACAGAGCGATGTCCTGTTGCATACATATTTTCAAACCACCAGCCTTTGTTTTTGAGAGCATCTAGGTTTACAGCAACATTATCTCCGCCAAGTGATTTTACATACCTTGCACCAAAGCTCTCCTCAAGGATAATAACAATGTTTCTTTTTTTCTTTGGTAAAAACGATGGAGTAATAAGCTGATTGATTTTACACAGCTCATCGTCTGCAACTGCAGTATTTCTCTTTGAAAAAGTAGCAAGATTGTCCAATACGTTCTCTTTTGTATCAAATGCATAAATTTCAGAGCTTCTGACATTACTGTCATTTAAGTGTCTGAAGGCATAAAAAACATTAAATGCCGAGTTGACTGGCAATGTGTTTGCCAGAGGATTGGAACAGAAGCTTGAGTTGGATGGGTTTAATGGCTTGTGATCGATAACTGATCCTCTGATACCTACAAAGAAAAGAAGTGGCAGACACAGAGCAAGTGCTGACAAGGGTAATAAAGAGAGCGTCTGATAGTTTTTATATAGCTTTCCTGAAAGTTTAAAAACACCATATGAGAATAGGACAGTAAGACATATACATATAATCCCTTCAATCAGGTGTCCTGAGTATAAGGTGGCAATCACCTCATTAGGATAAATTAGATACTCAATGTAGATATGATTTGGTCTTACACCATATTCTAGAATAAAGGATGGTGTCGTGATCTCAAGTAAAAACAGAACACATATGCAGACACACAGAAGAATTCTCTGAACTAAGATCAGGGATTTAGGAACTGTCTTTAAACAGTTACAGATAAGGCATAGAACAAGAGGTAGCGAATATAAGCTGCAGCAGATTGAAATATCATATTTTAAGCCATAGCCATATATTTCAAGCAGATGTCCCTGTATATCTTCAGGATGCCAGATTAAAAGAGCAGTTCTTGAAAGAGTCAGAAGGATGACAGAGAGAACAAAAAAAACGAATAAAGGGTAAATTCCCTTACCTATGCGCATCATTACTATTGCCTTAATGTTATAGATTGTTATGTAATGGGAATTTAGATAATACTTTTGTAAAAAAGTTCAAAATAATTGTGAAAACTTTTGTCAGACCTGATTCGTACCAAAGACAGACAACTGCAGGAGACTCATTTGGCAGTAACACCATTTGCATGTTACCGTTATCTGTATTTATAAAGATAAATCAGATAGATATATCTATATATTTAACATAATATAAATTATGCGAAGTTGATACTTTCAAAAAAGAAATTTGCGATTTTAAGTTCAAATAAAGGCCCATATCACTATGAGCCTAAAATTATATGTTAACAATTACAGTAATTAGATATTTTCTTCAGTAATCTCAAAATAACTTTGAGGATGCTGGCAGATTGGACATAGTTCTGGAGCTTTTGTTCCCATTGCAATATGCCCGCAGTTTCTGCACTCCCAGACTTTGACACCGCTCTTTTCAAAGATCTGTTTTGCCTTCACATTTTCAAGGAGCTTTCTGTATCTTTCCTCATGAGCCTTCTCAATGGCTCCTACAGCTCTGAATTTTGCTGCAAGCTCAGAAAAACCTTCATCTTCGGCATCTTTTGCCATTGTTTCATACATATCGGTCCATTCATGATTCTCGCCATCTGCAGCACTTAACAGATTATCTTCGGTACAGCCTATTCCGCCTAGCTCTGTAAACCACATTTTAGCGTGTTCCATCTCATTTTCTGCAGTCTTTAAAAAGATTGCTGCAATCTGTTCGTACCCAGCTTTCTTTGCTACCGAGGCAAAGTATGTGTATTTGTTCCTTGCCTGAGATTCGCCTGCAAAAGCAGCTTCAAGATTCTTTTCTGTCTTTGTCCCAGCATATTTACCCTTTGCTGCATTCTCATCAGCACTATTTACTACCACCTTTTCAAAATCAGATGCAGGATGCTTGCAAAGCGGACAGATATAATCAGATGGGATCTCCTCTCCTACGTATTCATAGCCACAGATGGTACATCTCCAGATAGTCTGACCTGAAGCGGTTGTGCCTACTGCCTGTGGCTTTGGTTTAATAAAGTTCTGATAGTACTCATAGGTAGCAGATGGATCGTTATTGAGAACCTCCATCTGAGTAATTGGTCCTATAAACATTGAGTGAGAACCAAGATCGATGACATTATCAACCTTGACTGAAAGGAATGCATTGGTCCCCTGTGTTACATAAACAAGACCGTTCTCTGCTCTTTTGTACTGGGTAAATGCAGAAAACTTGTCAGTGTCCTTTCCTGAGGCAAAACCAAACTGCTTAAACAGATCAAATGAAGCTCTCTGGCTTAATACAGAAATTGTAAAAACACCAGTATTCTTAACCATGTCATGGGTATAATTTGCCTTATTTACACAGATGCACAGTCGGTCTGGATTTGATGCTACCTGCATAGCAGTATTGATTATGCAGCCATTATCCTTGCTTCCTTCTCTTGCTGTCAGAATAAAAAGACCGTAACTTAACTTAAACATGGCATTATTGCTCATCTGTGTTCTCCTATCGCTGCTAACGGATCTTTCCTGTAAATAGCAGACATATTCAAAAGGTGGGTTCCATTTTATAAACTGATTCTTTTTAGAATCAGTATGTTTTTCTATACTATCTGTCTGAAGTATATGTTCTGATATGTATTATTCAAATAATTATGAAAGATATAGTCATATGTACTTCACACTTTCAATGATCTTATAGAAAAGTTGTAATATTTTCTGTTAATTATCTCACAACTATTAGGAATTATTCTTAACAAGAAAAAAGACAATAATATTACATACTGAATTACAATATATTTCCTATAAAAAACTATATTTTGAAATTCACTTTTGAATTATATAAAAGACATGATAATTTTGAGCGCAACTGCTCTACACATCAGATCAGCTTACTACTTGTGCAGCAATCATTAATGAAGCAGGATGCAGTATTTATATTAGTATAATTATTCGTATAAAACGGGTATAACTTTTTGATAAATATATGCTTACAGCCCTTTGTTTATCTGAGATTTTCAAATTTTTTTTACCTATTATTTTATTGAATTAAAATTTATTTCCTATAGAATATAGATATACAAGAAAGTCCACTTATATTGTCTGTATTGAAAAACGTGATACAGATTAGACAAACAAGCTTGTAAGTACTGCTTTAGCAGTTTTTTTTATATAATAAAAAATGATCTGTGTTCACTTGTGAACTGAGTTAACAAAGCCTGCAGGAATAGCAGGTCCATATTAAGTGTAAAATTGTCTTATGACACTGAAAAAAGATTGCGATAACACCACTGCAGATGTACTTTCTGATTCTTTTCTTGATGGGGATTTCCAGTCAAGCATGGATTATGATCTTCTGGATGATGTTGTATACAATTCCTCTAGTTCCTTTGATATCAGTGAAATTGCAGATCTGCTTCTTGACAATATTGATGAGTATGTATTTATTACAGACTCAAACACAAAAAATATTGTTTATATAAACAAGCCATTAGCAAAAGCATTAGGTGTTTCCGGATCTTTTGTAGGAACATGCCATGAACTTCTTCGCGGCTGTGACAAGCCTTGCAAGGAATGCAATAACAATCATGCTATCGATGGCAAGTTCTACGTTACTACAATCATTGAGTCAAAACTCAAAGACTATAACGTAACCAAATCAAAAAACATTGAGCTGTACAACAGGATGTACACCATCAATGTAGCAATGAAAAAGAATTGCGAAATCAGCCAGAATGTACTTAACAATGCTGGCGGGCTTCACTTAAATGACATTGTTGCCCCTTTTACCACAATCTACACCAAGAATCTAAAAGAACCGAATGTACAGTTATACAGGTTTATTGAGTGTCTTGGTATTGAGACCAATGCAAAGTTCTGCTGTATTTATGAGCAGAAGGTTCTGGGGGATAATGACGTTGAAGAACATTCTCACGAGGATAATTTTCACAGAGCTCATCTTTGGGTTCGTGAGGATTCAGCTCATGATCAGGACAGCCTTGAGGTTCCTGCAGAAATACTTAACAAGGCTGTAGCAGAACAGAAGAGTTTTTCTATAAAGGCTGAAAACGGCACTGATGAGTTCTTTTCATTCCCGCTGATTTCCGATGAGACATTCCTTGGAACTGTTTTTATAAAGGATCCTGCAAAAGATGCAATTGCAGTACTGGAACCTGCAATTTCGACAATCTCTGGCTTTATGTCCAGTTCTCTAATGCACAGAATTATGCATTCAGAACTTACAAATGTTGAAAACAGAGATTCACTTACAAAGCTGAAGAACAGAAAATCACTGTTAAGTGATATCAATTCTCTTGCAATCACCCATGATATTGGCGTTCTCTATCTGAATGTAAACGGATTAAAGCAGATCAATTCAAACCTGGGTATTAAGAACGGCGATACCATTCTAGTCAAGACAGCTTCACTCTTAAAGCAGCTTCTTCATAACAGCGAGTATATCTACCGAATTGGTGGTGATGAATTTGTAGGTATCTATCCTAATATCGAAGAACATGAATTTGACATGGTATCAGACATGCTCAAGGCTTTCATGACATCTGATAAGGGATTCTCTGTTTCTGTAGGTACAAGCTGGGTTAAATCTGGAGTTCTGATACAGTCTGCAATCAATCAGGCAGAATCTGATATGTATGTAGAGAAAAAGAAGTACTACAGAATACACCCTGATAACAATGAGCAGACTGCCCGCTACCGCTCACAGAGCGATGCTGTGTTAAACATCATTGAGCCGGCAAAAATTCAGGAGCTCATTGAAAATAACTGCTTTAAAGTGCTTTATCAACCTAAATTCAAAATACAAGGCGATGTAGCCAAGATTGCTGGAGCAGAGGCTTTGGTAAGACTTATCATCAATGGAGCTGTAATTCCTCCTGATGATTTCATTCCAGCTTTAGAATCTGCGCACTATACTCATCTGATTGATTATTTTGTTTTTGAAACCATCTGCAAAAAGATGAGAGACAGAATCGATGCGGGAAAGGTTGTATTACCGGTTTCCTGTAATTTCTCAAGACATACTATCGTAAGACCTGAGTTTAAGAGCAAGCTCATGGAAATCATGAACAGGTATAAGCTCAATTATAATCTGATCCCTCTTGAGGTTTCTGAGCATACCAATACAGCAAAACATAAAGAACTCGTTGAAGTAACAGAAGATCTTGCAAAAGAAGGTTTTAATATTTCTATTGACGATTTTGGTACAGCTCATGCAAACATATATTCTCTTGCTGATCTTGCTGTTTCTGAGGTCAAGTTTGACAAGAAGCTTATAGACAACCTGTCAAAAAAGAACAACAAAAAGCTTACCACTATCCTGAGTGTTCTTATAACTATGTGCAAGAAGCTGGGTATTAAGACTATTGCTGAAGGCGTTGAGGATAAGGAACAGAGCGAAATCCTAAAGAAATTAGGCTGTGATGAAATTCAGGGATATTATTACAGCAAACCGATCTTGTCTGACGACTACTATCAGAAACTCAACTGAATCTGTGCTAGCAGACCATAATTTTCCATAATCATAGCCTATTTGGGAATACAAGAAAGATCTTGTCAGTGTCTATCCTTGTTCACTGCTGAGAATTTCATATTCTGCAGAAGCACACTAACAATAATCATAAGCAGCCCCACATAGAATGAGATCCCTAGTTCACTTGCCTCTTTGAACATAATCATAGCCACAATAATGGCGTATATCGGCTCAAGGTTAAACGTCAGTGATATGGTGAAAGCAGAGAGGGTCCTTGCAAGCTGTATAACCATAAAATACAGGCCTGCTGTAAATACTGTAGATAGCAGTATCAGATAAAAAATATCCTTGGATGAATAGTAAAAGCCGTCTGTTCCACAAAAATAAAGATAGACAGGCAATATGAGCACAGTCAGGCAGAATCCGCCAATCATTTCATAGGACAGGAAGGTATACGGATCTTTTCCGTATGAGAATTTCTTGTTAAAGATTGAAAACAGTGAGGTTAAGAATGCTGAAAAAATGCCTACAGCAATACCAAGCCTGTACTGGCTGTCAAAATTAAAGATCAGCAGCAGACCAAGCACACAGATAAGCGTATAGATAACATTCAAAACTGAAAACCTAGATCCCAAAATCTTAGGTTCAATAAATGATGTAAAAAAACCTGCTGCAGCTAGGGTAATCGTGCCAATGGATATATTTGACAGCTTTATGGACAGGTAAAAGAATACAAGATGCAGGGCCAAAAGCGATCCTACAAAAAAGGACTGAAGCTTTTCTCTTGAGGTACATGAACCTAACTTTCCAGTGCATCTTACAACAGCATAAACAACCAGTGCTGCAATCATAAATCTGATAAAAACCAGAATAAATGCATCATAGGATATCAGCCTGCCAAACACTCCTGTAAATCCAGCAAGAAATACAGCCAGATGTAAATATAAAAAGGTTCTAATCATTCGTATTTGAGCTATTCACGACTGTTTAGTACTTTGAGTCTGGCACTACCGCCTTTTCTTGACAGAGCCTTGTACAGTTCATCTACAACAGGATTTAAAAGCTCATCAAGGCCAAAAGGATAGTTTAGAATAAGCATACCTGAACCGCACATACCAAAGACCTCTTCCTGAGGCTCGATGCATAGCTCTACCTGAAGCATAGGAACATTCAGACGTCTAAGATCATTTGTGAGATTCTTTGAATGATCTCTTAGTTTTCCAAGTACCGGATACCATACTGCAAATATGCCGGTATTCCACTTGGAAAGACCAAGTTTTACTGCCCTTGCTAGCTCAACATATTCATTTTTCTCTTCAAAGGCAGGATCAATAAACACCATGCCTCGTCTTGGAGTAGGAGGCAGCAGCGCATTTATGGCCTCAAGTCCATCTCGATGCTGAATGTTGCAGCGACGGTCTCTCTTGAAATTGTTTCTCAGGTTTTCAAATTCAGATGGATGCAGATCAATAAAAGTTAAATGATCTGTCATTCTTGCAAGCTTTGCCTCAAAATAGGGTGAGCCTGGATATGTGTTGTTAAGATCACGGTTAAGACCTTCAAATACTTCATAGAATTCAGGAACAAGATCTTTTAAGACAGAGTTGTTTCTTATCTTTTCTATACCGGTTCTGAATTCCTGATTCTTAAGGGCCATAAAGCCGTCAAGTCTGTACACGCCCGATCCTGAATGGGTATCAATCAGAGTATAAGGCTTATCCTTTTTGTTTAGGAGTCTTATCAGAAGACATAAAGTAAAATGCTTTATGATATCAGCGTGGTTGCCACTATGAAAACCATGTTTGTAAGATAGCATATGATAAAGACCCTTTTATACTGGAATTACGACATATCAGAGCTCAGAATAGTCAGATTTTATCTGAATGAAACAGTTTAATCGAACTTATCTATTTGGACATCATACTGAACTTTATAAAAAATCATATATTCAGCTAACGTAAAGATCAAGAACATAATTCTCTGAAAGATGATTACCGGAACTCTTTCTAGCAGCTTTAGTGTGAGCATATTTCACATATATAAAACATTCTGGAAAATTTTCTTTCATATCTGACTATAATTAGAACGTAAAACTATGAGGAAATGATATGAAAACTGGTCTTGCAGCCCTATCGATAATGATTGTTACCTTTGCATCCTCTGCCTTTGAGCTTGACTATAATGCTATATGTGATGATGACAATGCCTATGGAGCATTTTCGAGCGGTAACAACAACTACTCTATCAATGGATATAAAAGAAACGATGAAGAAACCACCATCATCATCAGAAATGATCCTCGCAAGGGAAAGTTCAAGAATGAGGACAACACAGACTCAGGATTAAAACTTGAAGGGGTAAACAAAAGCGATCTTGAAGATCTTTACTATGGTACTCAGCTGCTCAAATAACTAGAATCGTTTCTGAGAGAGCATATCAACAAGCTCTGCTGTAAAACATACTGCATTTTCATAAGAAAACAGTATGTCATGTCTAGACCACTGATTTGAAGCTATCACAGCATCAACATATTCAAGATCAGACTCTTCCATATGCTTTGCGATATTCAGAGCAGCTTCAATCAGAGGATTTTCCTGAAGAAGAACCATAAGCCTTGAATTGATCTGATTGATGAGCTCTGCTGAGATCTTGTTTGTATATACATACATTGTTGAAACCATGCTACAGATGGCAACAGAAAATCCCCATGAGATGTCAACCTCTTCTGACTTGTATTTCAGAAGTTCTTCTATAAAAGCTGCTCTTACGATGATCTGCTTTACAGGTTCAAATCTCAAGAACTTGTAGCTGTTGGTTCTCTCTCTGTAATATTCTTCAATCATCATCAGAAAAACGATACAGATCAGTTTGTGCAGAACATCAGAGTCAATGTCGTACAGGGAATTATCTATATCAGTGTATATATAATCTGGGTTTCTGTCCTTCTGGAAAAGTTCAAGCAAATACTGGATCATGGATTTTATGTCATTTCTTGAAGAGATGACATCCAGAAATCTGTCGTAATTTGGTCTTGGTTCCAAAAGCTCGAGGATCACAGCAAGAAGCTTGTCGTATGTAGCTTTGTTGAGCTTGTAGTGATTTGGATTAAATTTTGGCTTTATCAGATCTTTTGCAATATAAGGACAGCAGACATAATCGGCTCCAGCTTCAAAAGCAATAGATGCCAGATTCAGATTATCACATCTGTCGCAGATAACCTTAATCCATGGTGCTTTTTTCTGAACGGTTCTGACAAGAATAAACTGCTCTTCAACATCTCCTGTCATATCTATCACGGCATATGATATCGAACGAATCTCTCTGAACCAGTTTGTATAGACGATGGTATAAACGTCAGCAGCAATGGCCATGGATTCTCGCTTTAGAACATTTACCTGATGCTGATAGGATGCTGCAGAATTCTGTCTGTCCTGCAGGTGCAAGATAAACCTGTTTGCAGGAAGCGCCTTGGCAAACTTTGTAATTTCACCGCTTAATGGCAGTTCTGTCATGGCAAAGCCGTTATCCTGCGTAAACTGATCAATGTGTCTTCTGATAAAAAAACCAATCAGTATATGCTTTACATGTTTCTTTTCCTGCTCATCAGGTCTGAAACTGTTCTCTCCGGCTGTATATCTGAATTTATAGGCCAGAAGATTACATTTCTTATCATAAATAGGTGTCCTGGACAGAATATGGCATCTATCCTTTGAGCGTACAAATTTATGCACTTTTTCCTGAGGAAGCGCATTTAATCTTTCAGCCACAGCTGGATTTGTGGCCAAAGAGCTATTCGAAACAGTATCGGACATCTGATTTTTAGTGAAAAAAAATGCTATAAATGCGAATGTACAGCTATATTAGCTTATTTACATACAGTAATGAAAAAAAAATTATAAAAATGCAACCACTATTCTACTTTTAACAATAAGCAGGGCTTTTACAGTTCTATAACAATCCTGTACTAGAGGACATTATTTTCAAACATATATATTTTATATCAATATTTAATACATATTCAGAGAAACTATACATTTTTTTGAATTCTGTAAATAAAATCTGTAAATTCGATCTTGCAGCTTCAGTTATTCTAAAGAGAATCTGACTTTAGAATAACCTAATTATTACATGATAAAATTTTGTTAAATACTGATAGAATGCCAAATACATATAGATATTTTCCATTTTGTACTTATAATAGGCCTCACAGTAATAATTGAGGTTTAAATGTTTGAATTAAGACAATATCTGCTCCTGTTTCTGACAGCTACCATATGGGGCTCAGGTTTCATCGGACAGAAGCTTGGCATAGCATTCATCTCACCTTTTGCATTCACGTTTTTCAGAACCTTTATAGGAGGTGTGTGCCTGATCCCTATCATCATTCTTATGAGAAGGATCAATGTAAGGCTCGGCAAAGAGTGCAGAACAGACAGAAAGATGCTCTTTTTAGGCTCACTGTCCTGTGGTTTCTTCCTTATCATGTCTGAATCTTTTCAGCAGTTCGGTCTTTTGTATACTGACGTTAACAAGGCAAGTTTCATTACTTCTCTGTACATGGTTTTTGTGCCACTGTTTGGAGTGTTTGCCGGTCATAAAATTACGTTCAAACTCTCTTTTGCCGTAGCACTATCCACTTTTGGACTCTATCTTTTCTGTATGAAAGGATCATTCAGCCTGAAGCTTGGTGATCTGCTCATTCTGATGTGTGCCATAGGTTTTGCCTTTCATATTCTGGTAATTTCGTATTTCATAAATCATGTCGACGGTGTAATGCTCTCATGCGGTCAGTTCTTCTGCGCATCTTTAATGGGCTTTTTCATGATGATTTTTGATGGGGTACCTCCAGCTGACAATCTATATCTTGCACTGCCAGCAATCCTTTATGTAGGTATCATGTCAAATGGTGTTGCCTATACTCTGCAGATCGTAGGACAAAGAGGGATCAACCCTGCAATAGCCTCGCTGATTATGTCACTTGAGTCAGTAATGGGAGCTGTATTTGGTGTTCTGTTCTTAAATGAGATCATGACATTAAGAGAGATAACAGGAGCTGCGCTTATGTTCACAGCAGTGATCTTAACTCAGCTTAAACTGTCATTCAGAAACAAAAATAAGCATGTAAAGGATTAGAATTAGCACCATAAAAGAAATTAAATGACAGAGGTTGGCAATAGCCCTGTATGTTCGCTGATATTCGCCAATCCAAGACATTTGATTTTCAAGCAAAAAAGTTGCAAATATAGTAGAATGTGCACATTCAGTTTTATTCATTAGTATAGAGGGTCAAATGAGTAGCACTAAAACCCTGCTGGTTACAAACGCTCTTCCATATGCAAACGGACCTATTCATTTAGGACATATGCTTGAGCACATTCAGTCAGATATCTTTGTACGTTTTAACAGAGCTATCGGCAATAAGGTTTTATATGTATGTGGCGATGATTGTCATGGAACACCTGTAATGATCAAAGCAGGTCAGCTTGGCATCACTCCAGAACAGATGATCGAAATGACATCTGCAGATCATGCTGAAGATCTTAAGGGCTTTTTAGTAGATTATGACAACTACTACAAAACCCATTCACCTGAAAATGAAGAAATCTCTTCATATATGTATAAAAAGGCGTTAGATAACGGCTATATTCAGACAAAGACAATTTCTCAGCTATATGATCCTGAAAAGCAGATGTTCCTGCCAGACAGATTCGTAAAGGGAACCTGTCCAAAGTGTGGAGCAAAAGATCAGTATGGAGATAACTGTGAAGTCTGCGGAGCAACATACTCCCCTACAGAACTTAAAGATGCCTATTCTGTGGTATCTGGGGCAAAACCAGTACTCAAGGATTCTCTGCACTATTTCTTTGATCTTCCAAAAGCAAAGGATTTTCTGCACGATTACATCAATAATTCAGGCGTGCTTCAGACAGAAATGTCAAACAAGCTGCAGGAATGGTTTGATCAGGGGCTAAAGCCATGGGATATCTCAAGAGATGCTCCTTATTTTGGATTTAAGATCCCAGGAACAGAGGATAAGTATTTCTATGTATGGCTTGATGCTCCAATTGGCTATTTTGCATCGCTCAAAGCGCTTTGCAAAAAGACAGGAGATAATTACGAGGATTTTGTAAAGCCTGATTCAGATATAGAAATGGATCATTTTATCGGCAAGGATATTCTTTACTTCCACTCACTGTTCTGGCCTGCAACTCTAAAGGCATCAGAACTGCGTCTGCCATCTCACATCTATGTTCACGGCTATGTAACCGTAAACGGTGCAAAGATGTCAAAGTCAAAGGGTACATTCATCAAGGCAAAGACATTCCTGAAGTTCCTAAAGCCTGAGACTCTGCGCTACTACTTTGCTTCAAAGATGAATTCAACTGCTGTTGATATCGATTTGTCACTTGATGATTTTATGGCAAAGGTAAACTCAGACATCGTTGGCAAGGTGGTAAATCTTGCATCTCGTACAGCAGGTTTTATTACCAAGCGTTTTGATGGCAGGTTAGCTGCTACTCCATACAATGAGGAAATTCTAAAACAGGCTGCATCCATCAAGGAAAAAGTAATCGCTGCATATCAGAGTCTGAATTATGCTGAAGCTGTAAGAATTATCATGAATCTAGCAGATGAGGCAAACCGCTACATTGATGCTCAGGCTCCATGGGTAATTGCAAAACAGGAAGGCTGTGATGAAAAGTTACAGCAGGTGTGTTCAGACGGCATCAATCTTTTCAGAGCTCTGATTACCTACCTCAAGCCAATTCTGCCTGAGGTTGCAGCAAATGCTGAAGAATTCCTAAACTGCAAGCTTGATTTTAACTGTGTTGATACACCTTTATCATCACACGTTATCAACAAGTTCAAACCTCTTTTCTCAAGAATAGAAAAGACTCAGATTGATGCAATGATTGAGACTTCAAAAGAAGATCTCAAAGAAGCACAGAAGAGTGCTGCAGTCAAAAAAGAGAATTCTGATGAGAGAATTGAGCCTTTAGCACCAGAGATCACAATTGATGATTTTGCAAAGATCGATCTTAGAGTTGGTACTATCATTGAGGCAAGTGAGGTTCCTGAGGCTAAGAAACTGCTCAAGCTCAAAGTTGATATCGGTTTTGAAACAAGACAGGTGTTTGCAGGAATCAAGCAGGCTTACCAGGATGTTCAGTCACTGATTGGACGCAAGGTAGTGCTTGTTGCAAACCTCAAACCAAGACAGATGAAGTTTGGTCTGTCAGAAGGAATGGTAACTGCCGCAGGTCCGGGAGCTGCTGAAGTATTCCTGTTAAGTGTTGATTCTGGAGCAAAGAACGGCGACAGAATCCACTAGTAATTATATGGCCGATCGGTATATGATCGGCCTGTAAAATCCCTCAACTGATAAACAACCTCCCTCAAATCGTAAATCATTACAGATTGATTGTGCTACAGTTTCTGTACAAGGAATACTTTACACTACCCGTTTCTTAATATAGTAAGGATTACTAATGTTTACACTAACAAGAGCCTATAAAAAAGAGTTTAAGACTCAGTTAAGGCTTTTCGTTCCATTTCTGTTTGGACAGATTTGTGCAACGGCCATGGGTACAGTTGATACTGTTATGGCAGGACTTGCAGGTACACCTGATATCTCGGGTGTGGCTATTGGGTGCGCATTTTACTGGCCAGCATATCTGTTCATAGCAGGTATGGCCTACGCTGTAACTCCAACGGTTTCTCATCTGCTTGCAGGCAGGAACTATGCACTTATGCAAAAGAATCTGTTTAATGCTCTAATAGTCTGCCTTGTATTTGGAACTGCAGTGGCAATTCTTCTGGGGCTGTCCCCTCTTGTATTCAATTTTTTACCATCTGATCCATTGATGATTGAGGTTGCCAGAAAATATCTGTTCTTTGTGGCTTTATCGTTGCCTACAACTGTCATATTCAATGTGTACAAATCTTATGCTGAAGGACTTGGATATACAAAGCCTACGATGATACTTGGCATTCTGATGCTACTTGTAAATATTCCCTTAAACTACATCTTCATATTCGGAAAATTTGGCATGCCTGCCATGGGTGGTGCAGGATGTGGAATGACAAGCTGCTTTATCTGTGTCATTTTCTCACTGGCAATGTTCCTGTATGTAAAAAAAGGAGCTTTCTTCAAGCAGTTTGAGGTAAAAGAAAAAACAAATATCCTTGACAAAGAAATCTGCAGTCATTTTATAAAACTTTCATTTCCAATTGGCCTTTCAAGAACAATTGAGGTTGCCTGCTTCTCACTTGCAGCTCTGCTCCTCAGTCCTTTTGGCCCAACCGTAGTGGCAGCCCACTCTATAACACTAAATGTGTCAGGACTTATCTTTATGATCCCTCTGTGTATGCATATGACAGCTACAATCAGATCTGCCTATGCAATGGGTAGCAGGAACTGGGCCAGGGCCTATCTGAGTCTGAAAACATCAATGTCCATGAATATTGCCATGCTTGCTGTTTATGCTGCGCTAATATTTGTCTTTAGAGAGCAGATAGCTAGCATCTACAGTAACGATCCTGAAGTTATCAGCATGGCTGTATGCCTCATGGTATTAAACTGCATTTACATGTTTCCTGATGCCATGCAGTGTCTGCTGTTAGGAGTGCTTCAGGGTTTTAAAGATTCAAGACTTATTTTTATTAACACGATTTTCTCATACTGGATAGTAGGAATGCCTATTGGAATAATACTATCGTGGGGAATTATCGGAAGAAAAATGGAAGCTTACGGGATCTGGATTGGATTTATATGTGCGCTGACAAGTTCCTTTATCATTCTATCTGCAAGAGTAATATATATCTTTAAAAACAGACACTATCCTTTGCTTCTTGCTCAAAGCTATCTGAAAAAGACTGAATAAGCATTAAGGACATAAAAAAACTCCATTCAAAGAATGGAGTTTACCTGTGTTTAGAGAGCTATCTTAAATAGCTTCTTCGTTTTCTTCTGAAGTACGAATTCTGATAATTCGTTCAACATTAGATACGAAAATCTTACCATCACCGATCTTACCAGTATGAGCTGCATTTACGATTGACTGGATACACTTGTCAGCTTCCTCGTCTGCAACAACAATCTCAAGCTTGCACTTAGGTAGGAAATCAACCACGTACTCAGCTCCACGATATAACTCAGTGTGACCTTTCTGTCTACCAAAGCCCTTAACATCAGATACTGTCATACCAGAGATGCCAACTGTAGCCAGGGCTTCACGAACATCATCTAACTTGAAAGGTTTAATAATTGCAACAATGCGTTTCATAGTAATCTATCCTCTGAACTATAAGTTGTAACCACGCTCGCCATGAGAAGCAAGATCCAGACCTTCTGACTCTTCGTCTGAAGTTACTCTCAGACCAACAAGCAGACCTGCAAACTTAAAGGCGATTACTGAAACTACAAGTGACCATACGATTGCAACAACTAAAGACATTGTCTGACCGTATACCTGGCCTGCGATTGAATCCCAGCCTTCCTTGAAGCCTACACCACCTAATGAAGGTGAGCAGAATACACCAGTTAAGATACCACCGACGATAGCACCGATACCGTGAACACCGAATACGTCAAGTGAATCATCTACCTTGGTTAATCTCTTGAAACCATGAACTCCCCATAAGCATGCTAAGCCTGAAGCGATACCGATTACGATAGCACCCATAGGACCTACGAATGCACAGGCTGGAGTAATTGCAACTAAACCTGCTAATACACCTGATGCTGTACCTAAGGTTGAAGGTTTCTTAAAGATTACCCACTCAGCAACCATCCAGGTCATAGCTGCAACTGCAGGGCATAATACAGTGTTGATGAAAGCTAATGCTGAAATACCATCTGCTACTAACTCAGAACCTGCATTGAAGCCTAACCAGCCGATCCACAGTAAGCATGTACCTACGTAGGTTAAACCAAGGTTATGTGGAGCCATAGCTACACGACCTAAGTCATGACGGCGACCAAGAACGAAGGCACCTGTTAAACCGCAGACAGCAGCATTAACATGCACAACGGTACCACCGGCAAAGTCATAAGACTTGAATACTGAATCGATGAAGCCACCGCCCCAAACCTGGTGAGCTAAAGGAGCGTATGATAATACGATCCAGATGCCAACTGCGATCAGGATTGCTGAGAACTTAACACGCTCTACAGTAGCACCAACGATAAGACATGCTGAAATAGCACAGAATGCACCCTGAAAGATAACCCATGTGTACTCAGAAAGGGTTCCAGACAGTGAATTTAAATCAATACCAGCCAGGAACATTGTTCCAAAACCACCGAAGTAGTCACCAAGAACACCCTCGGTTGGACCAAAGGCAAAGCTGTAACCAATGATTACCCATAAGATAATTGCCATACAGAAAACAGCAAGACACTGTTCCATGGTTGACAGAACGTTCTTAGAACGGGTTAAACCACCGTAGAACAGGCCGATGCCTGGAATTGACATTAAAAGAACCAACATGGCTGACATCAGAATGAAGCCGTTGTCAGCTCTGTCCAATGCTGCTTCTTCAGCGAAAACGCTAGGAGCAACAGCTAGTGCAGAAGCTAGAATTGCACTTTTAGATACTCTCATAAACAATCTCCTTGAACTCAAGCCAAAATTGACTTTGATACAAGATTAAAGATGCCTATATTTCATTGCAATGATAAAAATCATTTTGCCCATGATTAAAGCATGATTTTGGTGCATGCACGTCTTTTGATCTTAAAATTCACCAAAATAATGCGTTAATTTAAAACCAGCAAAAAAAGAATGGGATTTACACTGATAAATAAGCAAAACAAAGGTTATTAAATGTACTTAAGCATCATTTAAAGAAAAGTTAACCGCAGTTAATTACAAAGGTAGAAAATAAAAGCAGAAGATAACTTAAATTGAGATTTCTTAAAACTGTCTGATCTGTTATGGATGAAAGAGTATGTAAAACAGCACACCCAGTGATGTATTTTGACTCAAAAATAATAAATGAAGGTTCATTTCTCTAATTGAGCATGACCTTCAGCAGTTCATTATATACATTAGAGTGCGCACAAATGAGGAGATAATTCCATACCATCATTCCTACTGTTACCAGTTTAGTTTCTTCCACAATAAAAATGAGAGTAACCGCTCCTGCACAATTACTCTCATTTGCTATTATCTGTGAATGTCTTATGCCATATTGTCAATGTGCCCACCTTTTCTTTTTAAGGTATCTTCCAATACATCATCAAATGAATCAGTAGGATCTGCTGCGCCTGAGTTTTCCTTTTCGTACTTGTGCTCCTTTGATGCTGTATGTTTGGATTTGTTATCGGCAGAAGGGGCACTAACCCTTCGTCTGAAAATCAAGCTTTCAGGTCCAGGAGCGATTCTTGGGACAAGTGCATATAAAAAATCCTGACTCATACTGACCTCCAGAAACACAACCTGCTGACTGCTAAAATATATCTCCTCCCTTACTTTCTTATCGGCAATCCTAGTAAATAATTAACTAAATAGATTCTGATAAAAATTTGATTCTGATAAATATGTTATAATCTGACAACTTGAGATTGTTTTGAATATGAATTTACAAAATAGCTGAGGATATAAAATGAGTGAAGAAACTATTTTTACCAAAATCATCAACGGAACTCTTCCTTCAAAAACTATTTATCATGATGATCTTGTAACTGCATTTTTAGATATCAATCCTAAAGCTGAACACCACATTCTAATTGTTACAAACAAACCTATTCCTTCAGTTTCACATGTTGAAGATGAAGATGAGCAGATGATGGGACATCTGTTCATCGTAGCAAGAAAAATTGCCGAGGATCTTGGAGTCAGTGAAAGCGGATACCGTCTTATTGTTAACGTAGGCAAAGATGGCTGTCAGGAGGTTCCTCACATCCATATGCACCTTCTGGCAGGTGGTTATCTAGGTGGTTTTGGTTTCCCTCACGATAAGATTTAATTACCGATGAAAAAAAATTCATTTATAAAATCATCATTGTGTATTGCGGCTTTCTCTTGCCTGAATTTAAGTGCATGTAACAACTATTACTTTGATAGTTCTATCGCCCCTGAAGATCAGCAGGTTCTTGTCGAGAATGTAGACAAAAAAAAGAACAAACAAAAACCTGCTCGTAAAACGGCAAAGAACACCTCCACAAAAACTCCAGTCAAAAAACAGAATACAAACAACTCTACTCAGGCAGGAGTTGTAAAGCCATATGTTACTGATGAACCTGTTAAATCAGATACTCAGGGTACACTTTTGCCAACTATTAATGGTTTTAAGGCAAAAGAGCCCAAATCAGTACTTAACACTATATCAATAAAGGATGTAGTGAATGGCACTGTCGACCTCAATGAGATTAACAGTAGCAATAGCAGTAATAAGCAGGATCAGAGTCTGAATCTTCCTGAAGATTCAGCTTTTACACTTGATAATCCTGATGATGGCAAAGCACAAGATTACTCACAAATCGTGCAGACTGACAATACAGTTAAAGAAGAAGCTGAAGTTGAGATTGTCAACTCTCTTGGCAATAATCTCACCTCGCTTTCAACTTCATCTGGCAGTGACAAATGTGGCACAGTTTCCATCTCTAGTGCATCAGCTACAGCCTATAAGATTGTAAGGTCGCAGGCTACAAGATTGCAGAACGAGGTTGGTCCTATATATATTGCGCCTACAGTTATTCCAGATGATCTTTCAGACTGTGTTACCGATCTTTCAGGTGTAATCAGACAGGCCCTGGCTCAGTCAGGTGTTCAGACTGTATCATCAAGTGGTATTGCAGTTTCACAGAACAGTGGCTCATCATCAATGATACCTTCACTTGTTCGTGCCTGCAGACAGGCTGGTATTCCTCTTATCAATGTTTCTGTGATAAGACACATAGGACCAAAAGTTGTCATCAATATCAGAAATATGAGAGCTAAAGACGGTATTACCCTGGTTCAGAACACCACACAGCTTTAGTTTTGTTTATTTATCTTATAGACAGTGGCTCTCCACTGTCTTTATTTTTATTCGTAGGCTAATGTGATTTCCCTATCAGATGTAACAATCATGAGAGGTACTAAATACCTCCTGAAAAATGCTCAAACCACAATTTATCCTGGACAGAAGGTTGGTATTATCGGAAGAAACGGCTGCGGTAAATCAACACTGTTCAGCGCAATTGAAGGCGAGGTTGCAACCGAGACAGGTTCAATCAGTGTACCTCGTGATTTTAAAATATCTGCAGTATCTCAGCAAACTCCCTCATTGGATATAGCTGCTCTTGATTATGTTAAACAGGGTGACAAGGATCTGACTGCCCTTCTGAAAAAAAAGGAAGAGGCTTACAGGAACAATGAAGGCGAAAAGATAGCTCTGATTGAAGATCAGCTAGGGATTATCGGTGCTTGGACAATAGATTCCAGAGCAAGAATTCTCCTGCATGGTCTTGGTTTTTCTGAAGAGGAAATGACAAAACCGGTAAAGGAATTCTCTGGCGGATGGAGAATGAGATTAAATCTGGCTCAGGCTTTAATCTACAAATCTGATGTACTTCTTCTTGATGAGCCTACCAACCATCTTGATCTTGATACCATCATCTTTCTTGAGAATTATCTCAAATCATACGAAGGTACCATCTTATGTATCTCACATGACAGAGATTTTCTTGATACCTTCTGCAGCCACATTCTGCATTTTGAGGACTGTCGCCTTGTATTGTATACAGGAAACTACTCTGATTATGAGAGATTAAGAGCACAGAGAATTCAAAACGAGAAGGCAAACAGACGAAAAGAAGAGGCCACTCTTGCTCATATGCAGGACTTTGTTGACAGATTCAGATACAAAGCCTCAAAAGCAAAACAGGCTCAGAGCATGCTCAAGGCCATTGAAAAGCTCAAACTCACAGCTGTAACTCAGGAAGAGTCACCATATCACATCCGTTTTGAAGATCCCGAGCGAACTGTAGATATTATCGCAGACTTAAAAGAGCTGTCATGCGGATACTCTGAAAATGACATCATCCTTAAAAACATCAATCTGATGCTTATTGCCGGAGACAGAATTGGACTGTTAGGGCGCAACGGTCAGGGAAAATCAACACTGATAAAGACTCTTTGTGATGTCATTAAACCTGTTCATGGAACTGTAACGCTTGGTAAAGGAATAAGAATCGGCTATTTTGCGCAGCATGAGCTTGATCAGCTCTCAGGACAGATGAGCGCAATAGATCACCTGAGAATGGTAGATAAAAACGCAAAAGAAAAGGATATCAGATCATTTTTAGGCGCATTTTCATTCAGTGGAGACAAGGCCAGTCAGAAAGTTCAGGATATGTCTGGAGGCGAGCAGGCAAGACTTGCTCTGGCAATTATCGCCTATCAGAAGCCTAATCTTCTGCTGCTAGATGAGCCTACTAACCACCTTGATCTTGATATGCGAGAGGCATTATCTGTAGCACTTTCATCTTATAAGGGAGCTCTGATCCTTGTTTCTCACGACAGACATCTGCTAGAAGCCATTGCAGATAAACTCTGGCTGATAGATGAGGGGAAAGTCAAAGAGTTTGAGGGTGATCTTGATGATTATCAGAACTACCTGAATGAAAAGAACAAACAGTACAAGGAACAGCTGTCAGCAAATAAAAACTCAGTACAAAGTGCAGCAACTCTCTCGGATAAGGCAATAGAAAAGAGTTTCAAGAGCAAGGAACAGAAGAAGCTAGAGGCTCAGAAAAGACAGGCTCTAAGACCGCTAAAACAGGAAATAGAGAGAATTGAAAAGTCTATGAACAGGATAAAGGCCGAAATTGAGAGTATTGACATGAGCATGTCTGATCCTGAACTGTATGCCAATAATCCTGAAAAGGTCGAAGAGTTTTCAATCAAACGCTCTAATCTCTCAGCAGAGCTTGAGGACAATGAGCTGCTCTGGCTTGAAAAGCAGGAAGAACTTGAACTGGCAATGGCGGACTAGCTAGTCAAGCTTTTCAATCCTGCAGGTGCCTGATGTCATTTTTGTAACAGCCTGTGTAAACTGCTCTACACTGTCATTAGGCACATCAATTGTATATCTTACAATCTGAGTGTATTCCTGATTTACAATTCTGGCGTTCAACTGTTTGGCTAGTCTCTGAAAGAGAGTCACAGAGGAATGATCAAGCTCAACTGAAAAACAGCTCATCAGTACCATATCTGTGGTTTTTAGAGAATCCAGTGCATTCTTGACACTATCCTGATAGGCTTTGACAAGACCGCCTGTACCAAGGAGAATACCTCCAAAATATCGTGTGACAACAACTGTAATCTCACCTACAGGTGCGTGTAGCAGAACATTCAGCATTGGCTGCCCTGCTGTACCGTGAGGTTCACCATCATCAGAGCATCCGGCATAGCCTGATGTTCCTGGTTTATCTGCGTTATAGGCAAAACAGTTATGCCTTGCATCAGAGAACTCAGCACAGATTTTATCTATGAAAGCCTTAGCCTCATCTACGCCATGCGTTCTTGCAACAGAGGTAATAAAACGACTCTTTTTTACAACAAGCTCGGTTCTGTGAAACTCATCTTTTTTAAGATCAGGTATCTGATATGTATCTGTAGCCATTTATGAATAATTCTTGCAAAACTCTTAATACAAAACACAGATCCATTGCTGAAAAGATTTTGTAAGCGACTAATGGAACTGTACTAACTGACAGTCAAATAAAAATCTCAGCTGAAGCCTTAAATATCAGGGAACAGCTGAGATTGCCAGAATAATCTAATCTTTCTATCTAATCAAACTAGATATACTTGAAGTTGATCTCTTTAATCTTTTCAGACCAGATCTGAGGTCCAATCTGATGGATTGAATTACCCTCACTGTCAACAGCTACAGTTACCGGCATATCAACAACCTTGTATTCACGGATAGCCTCCATGCCAAGATCTTCAAAAGCCAGAACCTTAGCTGATTTGATAGCTTTTGATACCAGGTATGCGGCCCCTCCGGTTGCCATCAGATAGGCAGCCTTGTGCTTCTTGATAGAAGCAATTGCCTCTGGACCACGCTCTGATTTACCGATCATTCCGTAAAGTCCGGTCTGTGAAAGCATTGTTTCAACAAATTTATCCATACGGGTTGATGTGGTTGGACCTGCTGGACCTACAACCTCATCACCAACTGCTGGAACAGGACCTACGTAGTAGATAAACTTCTTGTGGAAATCAACACCCTCTGGCAGAGGTTTGCCCTGTGCAATAAGATCACAAACTCTCTTATGAGCTGCATCACGGCCGGTGAGGATAGTACCTGTCAGAAGCAGGGTCTCACCCATCTTCCATGAGGCAATCTCCTCTTTGGTGATTGTATCAAGATTTACTCTCTTGATTGTATCTCCTGCACTGCCAATCTGCAGATCTGGGTAATCATCAATTGAAGGAGGAGTGAATGTTGCAGGACCAGAACCATCTAACTCAAAATCGATATGGCGGGTTGCAGCACAGTTAGGAATAATTGTGGTAGCCTTTGATACAGCGTGACAAGGATAAGTCTTAACCTTGACATCAAGAACTGTTGTGATACCACCTAAGCCCTGAGCACCGATGCCAAGCTTGTTGATCTTGTCATAAAGTTCAAGACGCAGCTCTTCTTCGGCATTCTTTGGACCACGAGCAATAAGCTCCTGAATATCAATCGGATCATTTAATGCTTCCTTGGCAAGAATTGCTGATTTCTCAGGAGTTCCGCCAACACCGATGCCGATGATTCCTGGAGGACACCAACCAGCACCCATATGAGGAATCTGACTTAATACGTAATCTACAACACTGTCAGATGGATTTAGCATACGCATATGGGTCTTGTTCTCAGAACCGCCTCCCTTTGATGCAATAGCAACCTCAACCTTGTCACCGTGAACCATTTCAATGTGAACTACAGTAGGGGTATTATCCTTGGTATTGATTCTCT
>JBJFET010000137.1:0-6419 GCA_051891035.1 Succinivibrio sp.
TTCCCTGTGCCTTTATATTGCTGTCTGAAGGATTTGGCTTTGGGATCTTCTCAATCTGAGGATAGACATATCCCTGAATATTTGTATAGCTTTTCACTCTGACTGTGCTGATGATGGTATTTATCATCACACCTTCTCTTTTTAACCTTACAGGTGAGAGGGTAAACACAAGCGGAGAGTCATGATTATCGAGGGTGACCACCATTTTGCTTGAGGTTGCACCAACGCCCTGCTTAATGAGAAGTTCAGATGGAGATGCTGTTACCTCTGCAGAAAAGCCCTGATTCTCAGTGCGAACAGAGCTGATATCCCAAGGGATACCCTCAAGGTCATAAAACCTGATTATAGATGCACCATAGGATGGTACCCCAACAGTTGCCTCTGGTGTATAGACATAGCCTATTCTTAAGATGCCTGACACGTCATCACCAGGAACAAACGGAGCAGACTCCACTTCAAGTGAATCGATTATCTGAGAGGAGCTGTCCCTGTCAATTCTCTTGCCCTCATTAAGCTGCTCTAATGTTCTGAATTTGGTCAGTGTGTCAGGGAGCTCTGGTGGTGGAGATGGCATGGTAATAGCGTCACAGACTCTCACCATGGAACAGGCTGCAAGCAGCAGACCGACAAATAGAGGGTTAATAGCTGTTTTAATACTCAATTTCATATACTGACTGATTTTCTGACAGTTGCGAATGTCACTTCTTCGTAAGCGACATTCTGCCAACACCATTTAAACTGTCGCCTGTTATATTTTTAATATCTTAACACCATGTACCATCAGCTAAAAATGATACTACACATATGTTTTTTCTCATATCTTCTCAAAGACTCAGAACCATTCGTTTACCTGTTCTGTGACTGAGAGTCATCAAGTTTTCTCTTAAGCTCCTCTAAATTCATGCAGGCATCCGTATTGCCAAGAGTGCAGGCTTTATCAAAGTACAAAAGAGCCTTTTCATAATTCTTTGAAACACCAAAACCATCCTCATAGAGCTTGGCAAGAAGCAGACAGCCAAAAGCTTCGTTTCCCTCACATGATCTGATAAAAAGCTCCGACGCCTTCTGAAGATCACGTGATGCGCCAATACCTCTTGCTCTCATTGAGCCTAATACAGCACATGCATACATGTCTGAACCGTTGCAGGCCTTGTCTATATAGTATACCGCCTGACTTGAGTTCTGTGGTATATCACGGCCTGACAGGTACATTTCACCTAGGACTGAACAGGCCTGAATAATTCCGCCCTCACAGGCTTTTTCTGTAAGTTTCACTCCAGAAAACACATCCTTGTCAACTCCATCACCTTCAATATACAGAGTTCCTGACAGAAAGCATGCATCAAGATCACCTGCTGTACACTGACTGTTAAGCTCATTAAGATCCAAATCAGATGAAACAGTATCGTCATTGCCGGCAAAGGCACAAAAGACAGGTATCATCGCTAAAATTGTAACAAGCAGTTTAGTCATGTTGATCTTTCCTATAATAAATTTCTAGTTACCTTCACTTCTCATTAGTGTAATGACAAACAATATACTCTATGACAGACAACCTACTGTCCTGCCCCAAAAGATACTCACCACAAAAAAAACAAATCAGCCTCTGACTGTGTCATGATGTTTCGGTTTGCTCAGGCTTTTCTAATCTTTCATGCTGCCAGAACAGAAAAACCTCATGCGCTTGTGAGTTCTCTTTTGCCTGTACATTGCATCTGATGCTTGGATCCTGGCTATAAGACCTGATTACTGTGTAAAAACAGCTTGTGTAAATAATACCACGCAACCGCACCTGTTAATGTGATTAGATCCTCTGATATTTGCAATTGGCATTGAAATTTCAAAAATCCGCAATATTTTGCATAAATAGCTGCGTATATGAACAGTTAATATCTGCAAATTCTTTAGCACTCAAAGTGAGTTTATAGTAAAATACTGACACCAAAAATTATGAAATATTCAATAAATGACATTTTACTGAGGAAAAACTGATGAGCGTTTTGGTTCTAGGTCATAAAAATCCGGATACTGACTCTATTGTAGCAGCAATTTCATATTCATATGTATTAAACAAAAGAGGAATTGATGCTAAGGCTGTAGCTCAGGGTGCTGCTGCTCCTGAAACAGATTTCGTATTAAAAAAATTCAGTCTCAATGCTCCTGAGGTTGTTACCTCTGTTGAAGACAAGGATGTATATCTTGTAGATTTTTCTGATCTGGCTCAGGCTCCTGAAGATTTTTCAAAGGCAAGACTTGTTGGTATTGTTGATCACCACAAGTTAGGTGATGTTACATCAGATACTCCTCTTGAATGCTGGATTCAGCCTTACGGGTGCTCAAACACCATCGTAAAGATGGTAGCTGACTACTATGGCATCAGCATTCCCGCTGATATTGCAGGTGCAATGCTCTGTGCAATTCTCTCTGACACAGTACTGTTCAAGAGCCCAACCTGCACTCAGTTTGACAAGGATGCTGCTAAATCTCTTGCACAGATTGCAGGTGTATCTGATCTTGAGGCGCTTGGCATGGAAATGTTCAAGGCAAAATCCAATCTCGATGCAAGTCCTCGTGATCTGATTTTCAGAGATTTCAAGGACTTTGACATGGGAGGTTGCAAGATAGGTATCGGTCAGCTTGAGCTGATCTCTCTGTCAATGGTAACTCCAGAACTGAAAAACACTCTTGTACTGGAGCTTGCAAAAGTTAAGGCTGAAGGCCGTCACAGTGCAGTACTGGTTCTGACCGACATCATGAAGGAAGGTTCAGAGCTTCTTGTCTGCTCTGATGATGAGAACAGAATCATTGACGCATTAGGCTGCAAGAAGGCAGATGTAATGTGGATGCCTGGTGTAATGAGCCGCAAGAAGCAGGTTGTTCCACCACTTCAGGCTGCATTTAAAGCATAATTTATGATTTTTATACTGTAAAAGCCAGGTTTATACCTGGCTTTTGCCTAATACATCAGGATTCATATGGTTTCAAATTCTCCCAAAATCGGTCTTGTTTCACTCGGGTGTGCAAAAAACCTTGTAGACTCACAGCGACTTACCTCAGTTCTTGTAGCTATGGGCTACTCAATTGAAAGTGAGTACAGCAAATGCGACCTGGTAATTGTAAACACCTGCGGTTTTATAGGACCTGCAGTTGAAGAATCAATGCAAGCCATAGGTGAAGCTCTCAATTATTCAAGAAAGGTCATTGTTACAGGCTGTCTTGGCGCAAGAGCCAAGCTGATAATGGACAGATATCCACAGGTTGCATCTGTATATGGTCCTGGTATGAGAGCTGCAGTAATCAGAGGAATTATCTCTATTGTCGGAAAACCAGATGAAGGCGACAGGCAGAGAGTAAGACATTCAGGAATTCTGCTGACTCCACCGCACTATGCCTATCTTAAAATTGCAGAAGGATGCCGCCATCACTGCTCTTTCTGTATCATTCCATCTCTCAGAGGTCCTTTAAGATCACGAGAAGTTTCATCAATTGTAAGTGAGACTGCCGATCTTGCAAGAAGAGGGGTAAAGGAGATTATGGTCATTGCACAGGATAGCTCTGACTATGGTCGTGATTTAAAAAGCAAACCTTCCCTGTCATATCTTTTAAAACAGCTCTCTGAGTTTAACAGATGGCTTAGAGTTCATTATGTCTACCCATCAGATGAGGCAACAAAGGTTGTAGAGCTTATGGCTCAGGGACTTGTGCTTCCTTATCTTGATGTGCCATTTCAGCATGTGAATCCTACAATTCTAAGGTCAATGAAACGACCTGGAAACATTGAAAAGACTTTCAGGATGATCGAACAATGGCGATCAATCTGTCCTGATATTTCTATCAGATCAACTTTTATTACCGGATTCCCAGGTGAAACTGAAGATCAGTTCAATGAGCTTCTTGATTTTATCAGGGAAGCTAAAATTGATCATGTTGGCTGCTTTCCATACTCTGATGTGGAGGGAGCAAGCGCCAACTCCTATTTAAATCCTGTAGATGAGGAGATCCGTGAGGAGAGAATGCACAGACTGATGTCTCTGCAGGAGGATATTTCCTACGAGCTTCTTGAAAAGAGAATGGGTAAGGAATATCAGATCCTCATTGATTATATTGATGATGAAGGCAATGCCGTGGGACGATCAAAATATGAGTCTCCTGATGTGGACGGTGTTATCACAATTGCCAATGCAAAGAACGTGTCTGTAGGTGATCTGGTTTTAGCAAAGATCACAGGACACAACGAATATGATATGGAAGCAGAGCTTGTCGGCAGGACTGATGGCGCTATTTCTTTTGTTAAAAACTAACTGAGGTACACAAATGACCTTTAGCTACAAACCTTTTATGCCTTTAGTTGAGAGGATCAGAAAAGACGGCAGATGTCTTGAAGGCGGAATTTTAAAAGTGGACAGTTTTATCAATCATCAGATTGATCCTACTCTGCTTCAGTCAATGTCAATTGAGTTTGTAAGACGTTTTGCAAACAGAGAGATCAGCAAGATCCTGACTATTGAGGCATCAGGCATAGCCCCTGCAGTAATGGTAGGCTTTCTTCTGAATGTGCCTGTTGTCTTTGCAAAAAAGAAAAAGCCTTCAACAATGGACAATATGCTTACAACAGAGGTTTTCTCATTTACCAAAAACAGAAGCTATACCGTATGCTGCTCTCGTGATTTCATAAATGAAGGGGACAACATTCTCTTCATTGATGATTTTCTGGCAAATGGAAATGCAGCAAAAGGCATTATCGATCTGATAAAACAGGCAAAGGCAAACATATCAGGAATGGGCTTTATAGTTGAGAAATCCTTCCAGCACGGCGGTGACTATTTAAGAGAGCAGGGATATCAGGTTGAATCACTGGCAATTATTGATTCACTTGATAACTGCACAATTACTTTCAAAGAATAATTTTTATAGAATTATTTGGCATATGTTAACCTTGGACAGTTTCATGGATAAGCGTAAATCTGAAAATAAGGCTAAAATCGATACTACAGAGAGAACTCAGATAGAGAATGCTCAAACTCACGCTTCTGCTCTTTTTGAACATAAGACAGAGCTTATTTATGCCCTTGATGACAGACCTCCTTTAAAGGAGTCTTTATTTGCAGCGTTCCAGCATCTACTCGCTATTTTTGTGGCAATTATCACTCCTCCTCTTATTATTGCAGGCGCTCTGAAGCTTGATCTTGAGACTACAGGTTACCTTATCTCCATGTCACTTCTTGCCTCTGGCATTTCAACTTTTATTCAGTGCAGACGCATTGGTCCTGTAGGATGTGGACTTCTGTGCATTCAGGGTACCTCATTCTCATTTATTTCACCTATTATTGGTGCAGGTCTTAACGGAGGACTCAGTGCCATCTTTGGAGCTGTTATCACAGGCTCTGTAGTTGAGATGTTCATCAGTCGCATTCTCAGATATACAAGAAAGATCATCACTCCTCTGGTCTCAGGAATTGTAGTAACACTCATAGGACTTAGCCTAATCAAGGTTGGTGTTATTGCCTGTGGCGGCGGATTTGCTGCCAAGTCTGACGGCTCATTTGGTTCACTTGAGAATCTTGGGCTCTCATCACTTGTAATAATCTGCATTCTCTTTTTTAACAGAAGCTCAAACAAGTACCTAAGAATGAGCTCAATTGTCATTGGTCTTATCATAGGCTTTATCATTGCCTATATTCTAGGTCGTGTTGATTTTAATGCGATTGACAGTTACGGTGGCTTTAATATTCCTGTTCCTTTCAAATATGGACTTTCCTTTGATCCTGCTGCCATCATTGGACTTGGTATTGTATACCTTATTACAGCAATTGAAGCTTACGGAGACATTACAGCAAATTCCCTTATCTCAGGTCAGAGCATCGAAGGTGAGGCATTCCAGAAGCGTTCCTCAGGAGGAATTCTTGCTGACGGTTTTAACTCAATGCTCTCAGGTATTATCAACTCATTCCCGAATTCAATTTTTGCTCAGAATAACGGTATGATACAGTTAACAGGCGTTGCCTCCCGCTATGTAGGATATTTTATTGCCCTGTTCCTTGTGATTTTAGGCCTGTTCCCTGTAGTAGGAAAGGTTTTTGCTCTGATCCCCGATCCTGTATTAGGTGGCGCAACTCTGCTGATGTTTGGAACAGTTGCAGCGGCAGGTATCAAGATCATTGCCACTCAGAAAATGAACCGCAAGGCAATTCTGGTAATGGCACTGAGTTTCTCTTTTGGTTTATCGGTAGAACTTGTCCCTGAGATCCTTTCAAAGCTTCCTGAGCAGTTATCATCACTGCTCTCCTCTGGTATTACAACAGGTGGTATTGTTGCAATAATCTCAAATATGCTTATAAGGATTAAGGAGTAACATGATTACTTCTCTTCTGTGACATCCTCCCCTACCTGTAGAGGTAGGGGCTTCCTGTTCGATAGCT
>JBJFET010000138.1:0-1587 GCA_051891035.1 Succinivibrio sp.
CTTTTATTATGGGATGTAAAAAATGAAAAAAGTTAATCTTCTGGCAAGTGCTGTACTTGCTTCAGTTTTAGCAATTCCTTCAGCTAACGCTGTCGAAGCTAATTTCGGTGGTTTCTTACGTACTGGTCTGCAGTCAAAGAACATTCAGAACGATGACGGCGAGAAAGCTCACTTGGGTCGTTTAGGTTATGAGCCAGGTACCTATGGCGAAATTGTGTTAGACGCTGATCTGGCAAATGTTGATGACACTGTATGGTCAATTTCTTCTCGTTTAGGTTATAAAGCCCACAGAAACAGAGACTGGTTCACCGCAGGTGAGACTGCCGGTGGTAGTGGTTTTGCATTCAGAGAATTCTATTCAAGTGTAAAAGGTATCTTTGATTTTGACAAAGATGCAACCGTCTGGACAGGTAAGAGATTTTATCACAGAGATGATACCTATGTTAACGATTGGCGTTACTATGATATGTCAGGTGTTGGCGTTGGTATCGATGGTATGTCTTTAGGTCAGGGCAAGTTATCTTTAGCATGGTTACGTCGTGACGAGTCTAAGGATTATTTATGGGATACCTATCTGCCAGATGAGGCATATGAAATCACATACACCCAGAATCGTGAAATTAAGAGTGCAGATCTAAAAGGTGAAGGTACTGTGAACTTCTTAGATCTCATCTATGCATTCCCTGTTTGGGATGGCGGTAACATGCAGTTACGTCATACTACAATGATCCCTCACCGCTATTCAGATGGCTGGATGAAGTATGCTCATGCTAAAAATGATTACAGCAATGCTCAGAGATATGCTGTTGATTTAACTCAGGGATTCTCATCAGGCTTCAACAAAACAGTTCTGATCTATGATCATGGTTCTAATGCAAACTGGGCAGGTTTTGGTACAGGTACATGGCTTGATCAGTCAGGCGCATCCAACAAGGCATACCGCTGGTCATTATTTAACTTTGGTGTAGTTAACTTTACCCAAAAATTCGGTCTTGCTCATAATGTTTACTTAACTGCTTCAAGCGGATATGACGAAAACATAAATGTAATCTCAGATTCAAATGACAGAACCAAGAAGTCAGATAAGTCATTCCAGGTAACTTTAAGACCATTCTATCAGTTAACCAAGATGACAAAGGTTGAACTAGAGGGTGCCATGTATGTAACCTCAACTAACAATTATGTTCTCAATGATGAAAGAAAAGCATTTAAGGGAACTGAGAAGACAGTTGAGCAGGGACAGAAATTATCTTTAGCTTATGTAATTTCTCCAGATGCAAGCAACTTCTGGTCAAAGCCTGAAATTCAGTTCTTTGTAACCTATTTACACGGAAATGAGAACGGTATTGACTACTCAGAATATGGTTCACAGAACTATGATGTATCAGTTAACGGTGTAAAGGTAAGATCATGCACAAAGACTACCAACACTGTTATCTTTGGAGCACATGCTGAAGCATGGTGGTAATGTAAACTTCATCGTATAAAAAGGGTAACCCTTTTATGTAGCCCTGTTACGGATTGAAAGATCTGTAGCAGGGTTTTCTTTTTTTTTTGCAAAGAGAAGAAATTCAAGCCTATATCAAT
>JBJFET010000139.1:0-70504 GCA_051891035.1 Succinivibrio sp.
TACTTTAGCTGAAGTTGATGGTACTGAGTGGCGTTTTGTTACATCATTTGCTATGCAATCAGGTTATCAGGGCGCATGGCAGGATACAGATGGCTATGATACAGATAGAGCACATTTTGCCTTAACTCAGGCTTACTTAAGAGTTACTGGTTTACTAGATTCTGATCCGGATGCAACTCTTTGGGTTGGTAGAAAATACTTACGTCAGGATTCTCATGTGGTTGATTGCTACTGGAGAAACGTAACAGGTAATGGTATCGGTTTTGAGAATTTATCACTAGGTTTTGGTAAATTACGTGCAAACTGGACAAGACGAGATGATTCTAGAAACTTTACTGCATATGCACAGGGCTATAAAGACGGTGAATCTGCAGCCGA
Source organism: Succinivibrio sp. (assembly GCA_051891035.1). Taxonomy (GTDB): domain Bacteria; phylum Pseudomonadota; class Gammaproteobacteria; order Enterobacterales; family Succinivibrionaceae; genus Succinivibrio. The sequence goes on from JBJFET010000139.1 coordinate 379, forward strand.
GACTCAGGCAAAGCTTTTAGAGTATGATGATAACGGCAGACCTACTGGAAATGTAACAAAATTATATGATATTACCCATAGCTATCCAGAAAAGACTGCAACAAATATGTTTGATGTAAGCTATGTCTTCCCTGTATATGATGGTGCAACATTAGATTTGGGGTACACTCTGGTAGCTCCTCAGCGTTATGCTAGCGAATACAGCAATTATGGCTATAAGCTTAATAAAGAGGTTGGTAATGGTCATCTGTTTACAGCAAAATTAGATCAGGGCCTCTTTGGCGGTTGGAACACAACAGTGCTTCGCTATGTAAAAGGCTCCACCGCAGGCTCAGGATACGGGAGCCATACCTATACAACAGATAATCAAGGTAACGATTCATACAGTATCGATTTAATCTCAATGGGATCTCTTAAGTTTACTGATAATTTAGGTATGCTTTATCACACCTGGTTTAACTTTGGAAATGTTAAGGATTATGATGGCATAAAGAAAGTCTCAAGAGACTTCCAGGTTGTTGTACGTCCTATGTATCAGTTGACTAAGATGACAAGAATTATGTTGGAAGGCGGTTTCACTACTAACACCTTTGAAAAGACAGGCGAGGATCGTGTAAATACTCAGCGTCAGAAGGTCACCTTAGCATATGGTATTACACCTGATGCAGGAAATCTTTTCTCTCGTCCTGAGATCAGAATCTTTGCAACATACAAGCATGTCGGTCATAAAGAGCATATTGCAACTTATTCAAATGGATATACTGTAATGAATCCTGCAGGAGAAGTTGAAAGCTTGTGCGCAGGCAAGAAGAGTGAAACCTTCTTCGGTGCTCAGGCTGAAGCCTGGTTCTAACAGTTAGTCCGTATAGACGTAGATTTTATGTTGTCTAAAGCTCCTGAAAGCGAAAGCTTTTGGGAGTTTTTTTTTGACAATTCCTAATATGAGAAATGTGTCACGCAAAATCTCTGAAGATATATTTTTTATTAGCTAAAATAAGAATAGCTCTTAAAACAGAATGTTTTATTGTATACAAGTCATACTTTGTTCATATTAGGGATGAAATAATGAAATTATCAAAAGTAGCTGTAGCCATAATAGCATCTGCGCTGATGACAACTGCATCTGCTACATCAGAACTTCGTGTATGGGAAGATATATATAAATCACAGGGTATAAAACAGGCCGTAAAAGATTTTGAGGCAGAATATGACTGTAAGGTTGTAATTGAGGAGATCCCTTTTGTAACACAGATTGACAGATTAAGAATAGACGGTCCGACCGGTGACGGTCCTGACGTTTTGATGATTCCTGCTGACAGAGTAGGCGCTGCTGTAGTTCAGGGGCTCATATCACCAATCAAGTTTATGCAGGAAGATCAGGATAAGTATATCCGTTCTGCAGTAATTGCCTTTGCTCAGAGCGGTGAGATATATGCTGTTCCAAAGGTCGTAGAATCACTGGTTCTTTTTTACAACAAGGATGTCTTAAAGCAGCCGTTTGATACGCTCAATGAATACTATGACTATTCAATCAAAAAGGTAACTGAAAATGAAGGTGAGTATGGACTGCTTGCAAAGTGGGATTCATTCTACTTTGCCTACGGAGTTCTGCAGCCATACGGCGTATATGTGTTTGGAACTGATTCAGACGGTAATCTTGATGCTCGAGATGTAGGTCTTGCAAATGAAGGAGCTGTAAAGGGTATTGAACTAATCAAAAAGTTCTTTGATTCAGGCTGTTTCCCAAGTTCAATCAAGGGAGACAAGGGTGCTGACGTAATAGATGATCTTTTCTCCAAGGGCAAAGCGGCGGCTGTAATCAATGGACCTTGGGCAATTGAACCTTATTCCAAGATGAAGATCAATTATGGAGTGCTTCCTCTTCCGATTCTTCCAAACGGAAGACCAATGAGCTCATTTTTGGGTGTAAAGGGCTATGTTGTTTCATCATGGGCAAAAGATCATGATCTGGCAGAGACCTTCTTGCAGTATATCAATCAGCCAAAGTACGCAAAGATCCGCTATCAGGAAACACTAGAGATTCCTCCTGTCAAATCTGTGATGGCTGATCCAGTTATCACCAATGATGATATGGCCAATGCAATTGCAGTTCAGGCAAGTAGAGCAGTACCAATCCCTTCAATTCCAGAGATGTCAGAAGTATGGGGGCCTATTGATGGAGCTTTAGATGTATCCATTGAAGGCAAGGAAAAGGTAAAGGATGCTTTAAAATCTGCTGTAGAGCATATTGATTATCAGATTGAAGCTTTCAGATCAGGATTATAAAGGAATAATCAGATGAAGAAAGTTATTGCAGTCCTAACAGCTGCAGTTATCACTACCATTTCATTTAACTGCAGTGCAAAAGAAAAACTTGTAATTTGGGAAGATATAGGCAGATCATCCACCATTGAGCATTCTGTTAAAGCCTTTGAGGAAATCGCAGACTGTGAGATTGTGGTTAAAGAACTTCCTATGTACAATCAGGTAAGCTCTCTTGCATTGAAGGGACCTAAGGGCGAGGGACCTGACATAGTGGTGCTAGCATCCGACATGGTCGGTCTTGCAAAGGATAGAGATCTTCTTTCCCCTATAGACTTTATGCAGGTTGAGGCCAATCAGTATCTGCCAAATTCAGTTCAGTCTTTAGTATTTGACGGTCAGCTGTATGCTGTGCCAAAGACCATTGAAACTCTGATAGTTTTCTATAACAAGGATCTGATGTCTGAACCTCCTTTAACACTCGAAGAATATATATCTCTTTCAAAAGAGCAGCGAAAGAAAGGCAGGTTCGGTATTTTGGCAAAATGGGAGCTTTTCTATACTACCTTTGCTCTCATGCATGGTTACGGATCCTGCATCTTTAATTCAGACAATGACAGTTTTCTTGAAATGGCAACCTGCGGACTTGAATCAAGAGGATCAGAAGAAGCTCTGTCACTGGTCAGACGCATGTACAAAGAAGGTTTGATTTATGATTACCTGTCAGGAGTAAACGGCTACAACCGAATGTATGAGCTTTTTACACAGGGCAAGGCTTTAGCGGTAATCAACGGGCCTTGGGCAATTGATGACTACATCAAAGCAGGAGTAAACATAGGTCTTACCACACTGCCAATCCTACCAAACGGCAATCCAATGGCAGGTTTTCTTGGAACAAAGGGCTATTCAATTTCAAAGTGGTCCAATAATCAGGAACTTGCCGAGGAATTTTTAAGGTTTATCAATACTCATGAGCAGGCTATGGCCCGCTATAAGTTGTCACGTCAGATACCTCCTGTATTATCAGTACTGCAGGACTCTTCGCTTGCAAATGACGAACTGATTCAGGTAATAGCGCAGCAGTCTACACTTGCTGTAAACATGCCATCAGCTCCTGAAATGACTTTTGTCTGGGAAATAATGGATAAGGCATTATGGTCTGTTATTCATACAGACAAGGAAATTGACAATATTCTTGAGGATGCAAAAGATCTGATAGAAAAGAGAGTAAAAGAGAAAGATCAGTTTTAATCTTTAAAAATGTATCGACTGCACATAGTAATATTGTGAATTGCTATAGATTTTAAATATTAATTTATGGCAGTCGTTAATAAATATATTACAACTAAATATAAAGACCTGATTTTCAAAAAATATAAGAGAGTTTGCAATATGGTTACAATAAATTGGAAACTAGCCCTTTTAGCTTCTGCTTCCATATACCTCAACACGGCATTTTCTACAGAACTTACAATCTGGGAGGATGTTGGCAAGACTGCAGGAATCAGCAAGGCTGTGGCAGAATTTGAAAAGGACACAGGATGCAAAGTTAGAGTTGTTGGTTCTGACTACGTCACTCATATCACTCAGTATGTTGAAAACAAGAAAAACGGCGGTCAGATCCCTGACATTCTGATGCTTCCTGCAGATAGAGTAGGTGATGTAGCTTCATCTGGATACATTGTTCCTTTATCTTCAATGAAACAGGAGCAGGCGAGCTATCTGTCATCTGCAGTAAAGGCTTTCACCTATAAGAATGAGATCTATGCTGTTCCCCGTTCTGTAGAAACAATGGTGGTTTACTACAATCAGGATCTCCTCAAATATCCTTATGAGCATTTTGAGGATTATGAGAAAATGTCTCATGAGCTCAAAAAGCAGGGTAAATACGGTCTTATCGGAAAATGGGATTATATCTATTTTGCCTACGGATTTATCAGAGGATATAACGGCTATATCTTTGGAGAAAACAGCGATGGCTCAGTTAATGTCAAAGATGTGGGACTTGCATCTCCTGGAGCAATAGAGGGTGCTGAGTTTCTGTCAAGAATCTCTTCACAGCTTCTGCCAAAAGATGTAATTGGTCCTGACGGCTTTACAAAAATCGAGGATTACTTTACTCAAGGCAAGGCTGCTGCCGTAATTACAGGTCCATGGGAGCTTGAACTTATTGCCAAATCCGGAGTCAACTTTGGTGTGGCTCCACTGCCAAAACTGCCAAACGGCAACAGTATGTGTCCATTTCTGGGCTTTAGAGGATATGCCATTACAAAGGACTGCAAGCAGAAGGCTCTTGCAGAGAAACTGTTAAAGTATATCAACAAGACTTCACATGCTCTTGAAAGATATGGAGTGATCCTCGAGCTGCCTCCTCTGCATGAGGTATTGGATCAGCCTATTATCCGCAACGATGATTTTGCCAATGCAATTGCAGTTCAGGCAATGACCTCAGAGCCTACTCCTTCAGTTCCAGAAATGGCAAAAGTCTGGGATCCTGCAAACAAGGCTCTCTTTGATGTTCTAAGTGGAAAGGTCTCAGCAAAGAATGCAATGGTCAGGGCTAAAAATGAAATTGACCGCTCAATTGGCAATCCTGTAAAAGCAGCTAAAGTCAAAGATGAAGTGGCTCCACCAAAAGAAAATGAAGAGACTTCTGCTAAAGAGCCAGAAGTTTTGGCAGCTCCTGTCAATGAGACTGTCAGTGAGGAGGAACAGCCAAAGGAGACTGAAGCTGATTCTGTGCAGGAGGACGCTCTGTCAAATGAAGGCGTTGAGGAAGAGGCTTTTGTGATAGAAGTAAACAATGCTCCTTCAGAGGAGAGTCAGGCTCCTAAAACTGAGCCTGTTCAGGAGTCTCTGTCACTTGACAGCCTAGATTTTGGTTAAACAGAAGAAATTGTTAGGTTAGACAATATTCCTGCAGGTAGTCCATATCTGCAGGATTTTTTTTGATTTAACCAAAATACTGCTGAATATTTTACAAAAGTGTGCGTAAATAGTGCCATAAGGGTATAAATCTCATCTAACTGTAGGATATTTGGCTTATTCTTAATAATTATACAAAATCTATTTTTTGAAAAAAAATTGTGCAATACTGCACATACTTTATCAAATATTACGGATTTATCACATTTTTCTACGTTTTTTAAGTGAATTTTGTTAATTATTTACTAATATATACTGAGACTGAATAAGTAAGAAAGAACCTTTGTTGCATCATACTCAGGTTCATAGAAAAATAAGGTGCTTTTGTGGAAAGAATTACAGATAGTGATTTTGCAGTAGTACTCTCTCCATTAAACGGAGATAATCCTGCTGGCGAAAACTGTGAATACGATGAGTTATATCTGGCTTTAGACTCCTATGCACTAGGAACCCCTGAAGATGAGATGGGAGATAGTGTAATTGAAGGTAAGGAGCCTGATTACCGAGCACTGTATAAAACATGCCTGACCCTGTGGGAAAAGACCAGGGATTTACGAGTAGCATGTTTCTTTACCCTGTCATCAGTATGCCTGTTCGGTCTGAAAGGGCTTAAGGATGGTCTTAGAATTGTTGATTCACTTGTAAAAGAGCAGTTTGACAGTTTTTATCCTCAGCCTGATCCAGATGATGATAATGATCCTACTGAGAGAATTAATATTCTATCAATGCTCTCTCCTGTTGAAGGAGCCTATTCAGACCCATACAAGTTTCTGTCCCATGTAAGAGAATTCAGACTTGTAAAGGAGCTTGACTATACACTAAGAGATTATCTTGTAGCCTCAGGTTATCTTGAGTCAGAAGATTCATATGATCTTTCTTCCCTCAATGCTCAGCTGTGCTCAGTACCAGCTTCTTCAGTAAAGGAACAGTTGGGTGTATTAGATGAGGTGATTACTCTTGCTAACAGTATCTGTGATACTTTTAATGAGAAGATAGGCAACGCAGGATATTTATCATTAGATTCACTAAAGCATGAACTTCAGGTTATGAGGAACATGTATGCAAATGTGCTGAAAAACTCTGTGTCAGATGTACAGTCAGATGAAAGTAGTGCATCAGTCAGCTCTTTAGCACCTAATTCTTCTGTCGTTGGATCTGTTGCAGTCAGTGGTGCAACCCCTCCTTCAGGTTCGGTTAGTATGGCAAAGCCTGTATTAAACATAGATGACTACGTACCAAAGAACCGTAATGAGGCCATCATGCTGTTAAAGAAGAGTGCTGAGTACTTTACAAGTGCAGAGCCTACAAGTCCGGTTCCATTTCTGATAAACAGAGCAGTTCGAATGGCCAATATGAACTTTATGGATCTGCTTGCAGAGATTGATCAGAACGCAGTTGACAGAGGTCGAGAGCAGCTTGGTGTAAAAGTTGAGAATAATGACAGTTAACTGAGTTATCTGAATTAAAGACAGAATGAAAGAATTTTATTTGTATCAAGGAGTATAACTTTATGGCAAATGTAAAAAGCGGTCAGAAGTTTATCGGAAAAAATAGAGCCCCTAGAGTTCAGGTTGAGTACGATGTAGAACTTTATGGTGCTGAAAAAAAGGTGAACCTGCCGTTTGTAATGGGTGTAATGGCTGATCTGTCAGGAAAGAGTGAAGTAGATAAGGATCAGAGGGTAGAGGATAAGAAGTTTCTTGAGATCGATACAGACAATTTCGATGACAGAATGAAGAGCATCAAGCCAAGAGTTGCTTTTAATGTTCCAAACGTTATGACAGGTGAGGGTAATCTTGCAGTAGACGTTTCATTTGAAAGCATGGATGATTTCTCTCCTGACAAGGTTGCAGAAAAGGTAGATGGTGTAAAAGAGCTTTTAGAGGCAAGAAAGCAGCTGTCAAATCTTTTGAGCTACATGGATGGCAAAACCGGAGCAGAGGAGCTTATCACCAAGCTTTTAGAGGATGAGAATCTGCTTAAGGCATTAGCTTCAAAGGCAAAAGTTCAGGACGAAGGTGCAGCACAGGATAACAAGGCAGAGGAGTAATAAAATATGTCTGATAATGTACAGTTAGAAAACCAGAATGCAGCCTCTACCATGGAAGTGTCTGATTTTGAGCAGCTTTTAAACAAAGAATTCAAGCCAAAATCAGAAGAAGCTGATTCTGCTGTTAAAGGTGCGGTAAAAACCCTTGTACAGCAAGCACTGCAGAATGCCAGTCTGATTTCTGATAATTCAATCAAGACCATTGAGGGCATGATTGCTGAGCTTGACAAAAAACTGTCTGCTCAGGTAAACGCCATTATTCATAATCCAGATTTTGAGAACATGGAGAGTGCCTGGAGAGGTCTGTCCTATCTTGTAAACAACACTCAGACAAGTGAAACCCTTAAGATCAGAGTGCTTAACATCAGCAAGAAGGACCTTCAGAAAACCATCAAGAAGTACAAGGGTACAGCATGGGATCAGAGCCCTCTGTTCAAGCGCATGTACGAGGACGAGTACGGCACAGCAGGCGGTGAGCCTTATGGCGCACTCATCGGTGATTACTACTTCAATCACTCAGCTCAGGATATTGAGCTTATGAAGGGTATTGCTCAGATTGCATCTGCAGCTCATGCTCCATTTATCAGTTCAGCTGATCCTACAATCATGAATCTTGATTCATGGCAGGATCTGTCAAATCCAAGAGATCTGACAAAGATTTTCTCAACTCCAGAGTATGCTGCATGGAGATCATTTAGAGAATCTGATGACAGCCGTTATGTGGCACTAACTCTGCCAAGAGTATTAAGCCGTGTTCCTTACGGTCCTGATACCAACGCAGTTGAAGGCTTCAACTTTGTTGAGGATACAGGAGCTGGCAATTCAGAGAAATACAACTGGATGAATGCAGCCTATGCAATGGGTGTAAACATCAACCGTTCCTTTGCTGATTACGGCTGGTGTGCAAGGATCAGAGGTGTTGAGTCAGGTGGTATTGTTGAGTCTCTTCCTACTCATACCTTCCCTACAGATGATGGTGGCGTTGCAATGAAGTGCCCAACTGAGATTGCAATTACCGACAGACGCGAGGCAGAACTGTCAAAGAACGGCTTCCTCCCTCTGTGCTACTGGAAGAATACAGACTATGCTGTATTCCTAGGCGGACAGACCGTAAACAAGGCAAAAGAGTATGATAACCCTGATGCAACTGCAAATGCAGCTCTGTCAGCAAGACTTCCATACATTTTTGCAACCTGTCGCTTTGCACACTATCTAAAGTGTATTGTGCGTGACAAGGTTGGCTCATTCAAGGAAAGAGCAGATATGGAAAGATGGCTGTCTGACTGGATCAGCAACTATGTGACATCAGATCCTAATGCATCTGAAGAGGTAAAGGCAAAATACCCACTCTCAGAGGCAAAGGTAACAGTTGAGGATATTGAAGGTCAGCCTGGATATTACAGTGCAAAATTCTATTTAAGACCTCACTATCAGTTAGAGGGTCTTACCACATCATTAAGATTAACAACTAAGGTTCCATCTGGAGCTAAGTAAAAGAAACGGTAGGTATTACTTAATACAAAAGGAGTTGATATTATGGCTAGCGATTTTTTTGTTAAAGTTGATGGCATTGATGGCGAGTCAAATGATAATTCCCACAAGAAGTGGATTGAAGTTATCAAATTCTCACACGGCTCAATTCAGCAGATAGCTGCAGGTCGTTCAACAGATGTATCAGGTCGTGGTCACTTTGAACCATTTACATTTGTTCATCTTGTTGACAAAGCAACACCAAAACTTCAGCAGTTCTGTATGTCAGGTCAGAAGATTGCGAAGGTTGAGTTTGTTGTATGCCGTGCAGTAGCTGGTGCTCAAGTTCCTGTATATGAGGTAACTCTTGAGAATGTAAAGATTGCCTCAGCAAAAGTAAGCACTCTTCTTGCTGATGAGTCACAGAGCTTCCGTGAAAGAGTAGAGCTGCCTGTTGAAGAGATTTCTTTAATTGCTGGCAAAGCTACCTGGAAGGCAACAGCTATCAAGCCTGACAATACCAAGGACGGTGCTGTTGAGGCAAGCTACAATCAGGTTGAGAACGGCTAGTTTAAAAACTGGCATCATATACGGACGGCTCTTGAGCCGTCCTGTGTGATTTTTTCAGGGTGAACAGATGGCGGTATCATATAAAGACAAATATGTCCCATGTGTTCTGTCAAGACTGGCAGATGATGAACCGCAGTCCAGAATTGACAGGACCGACAGATTTGTGCCCCTTGAAAAAATCAGACAGGAAATAATTGATAACATAAGTCAGATCCTAAATTCCAGATCACGTCCAGAGGCTCGTGATCTGAATAATAATGAGCAGATTGTAAGGTCAGTATTAGGCTTTGGAGTATCTGATTTCTGCGGTATCTCAAATTCACTGCCTGAACTTGAAAAAATACGTCATGAAATAATGTTGCAGCTTCAGACCTTTGAACCTAGGCTAAAGCCCGAGAGCATCAGTATCACAATCTTGAATTCAGAGCTTCCAAGATCTACCTCAACTTTCTCATTGCAGATCAGTGCGCAGTATGCGGTAAAAGCTCTGACTGGTGAGTTTCTGTGCATATCAAGCCTTGATCTTGAAACCGGAAGCGCAACAGTGAAACTTGATAAGGGTCGCGGATGAGTAAGGATTTTTTGGATTATTACAGCGATAATCTTTCTTTTATAAGAAAATTAGGAGCGGAATTTGCAAAAGAGTATCCAAAAATAGCATCAAGGCTTGATATAAATTCCCTTGAGTGCCAAGATCCTTTTATCGAAAGACTTTTAGAAGGCACAGCATTTTTATCTGCCAGAGTAGAAAAAAAGCTGGATGATGGCAATGACAGATTTCTAGAGTCAATCATTCTGTCATTAGCTCCGGATGTACTCTCTCCTATTCCTTCAGTATGTATACTCAAAGGATCAGATACACAGATAACTGATTCGTCATACATTCTTCCCCGCGGAAGTGAGTTCTTCAAAGATTCGCCTGTTTTTGAGACTGTAGTGCGCTTTGAGACAGTGTTCAATACCACACTCTCTCCATTAAAGATTTCAAAAATCGCTCTTACAGGACATGATTCCCGACTCTCTGAACTTGCTCTCAACGGTGCTACCACATCATTAGAGATTGATTTTTCAGGTTTTAGTGATGCAGTCAGCCAGAAGCTTGACTACATTGATCTGTTTCTGAACCTAAATGATCAGGATGCCTCACTTTTAAGCGAGATACTTTTTTCCAAGCTTGAGAGGATTTTAGTTAAAAATCAGGATGGCAGTTATCAGAGCGTTGATGATCTAAGTTTTGAGTATTCAATGATTGACGAGCGCGATGAAATTACACTGTTTTCAGAGAAGACTCTTAGCGGCACCTCGCTGATGACAGCTTTTTCAGCCTATCCTGATCTGTTCAAGTTCGTAAGATTAAAGGGCCTTAACAGACTGCATAGTATTGTCCGAAATCAGAATGTCGAGCTTCTGTTTGTCTTTAAAAAGAATACAAGTGTTTCTCTTGAGAGCAAGGTTTTTGTAGACTCTGTGCTATTAAACTGTATTCCTCTTATAAATCTTTTTTCAAGACGATCTGACAGAGTAAGCATGTCTGACTGCTATGAGGTCAATGTCAGCGCACAGGCAACCTCACCTTTGAACTATGAGATAAGTTCAATAAGTGAGTTGCAGTTTTTCAATTCATACAATCAGTATCTGTTCTCAGCTTATCCGTTCTTTACAACAGGTGGAGTTACAGAAAACATAAAAGGCGAGTACCGCAACTTTTTCTCGCTCAACCGAAGGCTAAGACAGACTGGACTTAACGGTAATCCCCGCTCTGGCTACAACAAGACAGAATGTTTTGTGAGTGTGTCTGGTCAGGATTATACAGAGCATATGGATGAGCAGCTTCAGTTCAGTGCTGTGTGTCGCTGCACAAACGCTGATCTGCCTCTATTTATAACCGCAAAGGATACATTCTCATCAAAGGATATTGAGCTTTTAAAAAGACTCAAGCTGCTATCAAATCCAACAGGTCCTAAGAGATCTATGATCACCATGAAAGGCAGTGATGAGATAAAAAAGATTTCGTATATACTGCAGAATTTTGCATCAATGCTCAAGGGCGGAAATATTGTCTGTCTTGAGAATCTAAGACAGGTTGTCTCTCTGTTCAATACCAGAAAGGAAAGTGAGGTTTCCAATCTTGTGTCATCTCTAAAGAGTGTAGATATCAGCCCAAAGGTATTCCGTTTCATCTCAAAGGGCTGTGTCTATTTTGAGAACGGCTACACTGTAAGGGTAACCTTTTCACAGAAAGAACTTGAAGGTGTCGGCTTCTTTGTCTTCTCAAAGATCATAGCAACGGTACTGCAGACATATACACCTGTAAATATTCCATTGAATATCGATCTGGCCTTAGATGATCAGGGAGTAGTCTACTCATGCAAGATCTTAAACGACTGATAGCCAGATATTCATCAAGACTCAAAAGAGGCGCAGGTGAGCCGGATTTCTTTTACCTTCTGCGACTTATTGAGAATTCACGACCTAATCTTCCGAAAATAGGTAATGCAAAGGGACCTGAGGGCGAGGCTGTAAGATTAGGTCAGCTTCCATATCTGAGGTTTCCTGAAACCAGCATAGCGAGCATAGAAGAGAATCATCTGCACGCAAGTGAAGAACTCGCTGTTTTGGTATATTTTTTCGGTCTTTTAGGGGTAAACGGGCCGATGCCTCTTGAGACTACAAGTTATGTTTGCAAGAGAACATATCATGACTATGACTCGGCAACCAGACGTTTTCTGGATATTATCAATCATCGTATGCTGACATTGTTCTACAGAGCATTTTCAAACAAGGAACTTGCGGTGTCTTTTGACAGAAAGGACAGTCAGTTTGAAAGGATACTCATGGCCCTTACATGCAGTACTCCACGCAAAAACAGTTCTCTGCCTCATTTTGCCATCAAATCGATGGAAACGTTTCTGTCCCTACGAAACAGAAGTGCCGATGGTCTTCGACGTATGCTGCATCTGTTTTTTGGTCATGGCATAAGTCTGAACACATTTGTAGAGGATACAGAGGTAATACCAAAGGAATACAGACTAAGACTCGGTTCAAAAGATAACTGTACACTTGGTGTGAATTCCCAGCTTGGCTCACATTATTTATCGAGGACCAAAAAGTTTGCAATAACAGTAGGTCCTATGAGTTTTGACAGAAGTCTTGATTTTATGCCAGGTCACAGGCTGATTGAGCAACTTCACGAAATAGTGCAGCTGTATCTTGAAAGACAGCTTGGATTTGATCTGTACCTAAAAATTGAAGTTCCTAGCATAAAAAAACCAAAACTCAATGGAAAGTTTGCTTTAGGTCAGAGCTGTCACTTAATATCTGATCATACATACAGACAGATTACAACCATAAAGATTGATATTTCATCATACTAAGATGAGCATCTTTAAGGAGCATCTGAAAAAAAGGATTTTAAACGACCGGTAGAATAAAGGTAAGGAGCATAGATGAAACTCAAAAGAATCGCTCTGTTCAAGAAACTTGACAAGACCGCCTATCAGGCGCTGGAGAGTGCAACAGTTCTGTGTAAAACCAGGGGCAATCCCTATGTGGAACTTGCACATTTTATCAATCAGATCCTGATGGGAAACAACACTGATCTGCATCAGATAATCAGTTCATTCTCAATTGATGCTGGCAGATTATCAGAAGATCTGATTGAATCTATGGATTCTCTTCCAAGAGGAGCTAGCTCCATTGAGGATTTCTCATCCGATATTGAGCAGACAATCAAAGAGGCCTGGATGATCTGTTCACTGGTCTGTTCAGAATCTCTTATCAGAACCGGTCATCTGATAGCTGCGCTAAAGCAGAATGCGGAGCTGTCAAGAAAACTGCATCAGATTTCACCTGAGTTCAAGAAGATCAATGCTGATCTTCTGGTGGACAATTTTGCAAATATTGTAAAAAACTCTGATGAGACATCAGTAAAGGCTGATAGTGCAAGTGCTACAGGTCAGGCAACAAAGATGCTTTCAGAGCCTGCAATGGGCAAAGGTGAGGCCTTATCTCTTTATACACAGGATTTAACTCAGAAAGCTCTTGACGGAAAAATAGACAGCATTGTGGGCCGTGATGAGGAAATCAGAAAAATCATAGATATTCTTCTGCGTCGCAGACAGAACAATCCTATTCTTACAGGTGAGGCCGGCGTAGGAAAGACAGCTGTAGTTGAGGGCTTTGCCTGCCGTCTTGCAAATGGTGATGTTCCTGATTGTCTAAAAGGTTCAAAGCTTCTGTCACTTGATATAGGTCTTCTGCAGGCAGGAGCCTCAATGAAGGGCGAATTTGAAAACCGTTTAAAGCAGGTTATTGAAGAGGTGCAGCATTCAGATACACCAATCATTCTCTTTATTGATGAAGCCCATACTCTTGTAGGTGCAGGAGGACAGGCCGGTCAGAATGATGCGGCAAATCTCTTAAAACCTGCGCTTGCTCGCGGTCAGTTACGCTGTGTTGCAGCTACAACATGGAAAGAGTATGTAAAGTATTTTGAAAAAGATCCTGCCTTATCAAGACGCTTTGAAAAGATCCTAGTTGATGAGCCTGATGATGACAGGGCTGTGCAGATGATGCGCGGTATGGTTGGCGCTCTGCACAAGTATCATGGAGTTACGGTTCTTGATGAGGCGCTGTCAGCTGCCGTGTCTCTGTCAAGACGATACATCCCTTCAAGACAGTTGCCTGACAAGGCCGTATCAGTACTTGATACTGCCTGCGCAAAAGTTTCACTGTCACAGAGTTCAGAACCTTATGCCATTGAGTATCTAAGGCGCAAGCTTGAGTCACTTAAAATTGAGCAGGATATTCTTCAAAAAGAGGATGCAACAGGCTTTGATGCCGGAGAAAAACTTGAAAAAGTCAATGAAATGATCGGGCAGACACAGAAGTCTTTGGATGACCTCAATGAGCTGCACGAGAAGATCAAAGAGAAGGCAAAAGAGTATATTGAGAAGCGTGATGCCTTTGCAGAAAGTGAAGATAAAAGCGAGCAGGATGAAAAGCGCAAAGAGCTTATGGAGCTTAGAGCTTCTTTAAACGAGCTTCAGGGTGAGAGTCCGATGTTTTTACCTGAGGTTGATGCACAGGCGGTAGCTACAGTTATCTCTGAGTGGACAGGTATTCCACTTGGCAAGATGGTAAAAGATGAGATCAAATCAGTCCTCTCTCTGGCAGATATCATGAAGCAGAGAGTGATTGGTCAGGATCATTCACTTGACCTTATTGCAAAGCGCATAACCACAGCAAGAGCATCACTAGGTGATCCGAACAAGCCTATTGCAGTTATCATGCTGGCCGGACCTTCTGGTGTGGGTAAGACAGAAACTGCGCTGACTCTTGCAGAGACTCTCTACGGTTCAGAGAAGAATCTTATCACCATTAACATGAGTGAATTCCAGGAAGCCCATACTGTTTCAACTCTCAAGGGTGCGCCTCCAGGATATGTAGGTTATGGTGAAGGTGGTGTTCTGACCGAGGCAGTACGCAGAAAACCATATAGTGTAGTGCTCCTTGATGAGGTTGAAAAAGCGCACAAAGACGTTCATGAGCTGTTCTTCCAGGTCTTTGACAAAGGACAGATGGAAGATGGTGAGGGCAGACTTATCAATTTCAGGAACACAGTGATTATTCTCACCACAAACGTGGGTGACAATGAGATTATGGCTCTGTGTCAGGATGAGAGCAATCTGCCAGGTGTTGATACTCTTGAACAAGCTGCAAGACCTGCAATGTACAAGGTATTCCCTGCAGCTCTGATTGGACGCATGAGCATAGTTCCATACTATCCTTTATCAACTAAGAGTCTGAATCATATTATTGATCTCAAGCTTTCTAAGATTGTAAAGAGAGTAAAGGAGAACTATGGAGCAGACTTCAGCTTTACTCAGGCACTGCGTGATGAGATTATTGCAAGATGCAATAATATTGCATCAGGCGCACGTATGATTGATGCTATTATCAGCAATGATCTGCTTCCTGAAATCAGTTCTCAGTTCCTTGAGAAGACCATGAATGGAAGAAAGATCATCTCAGTACAGGCAGACTGCAGTGAGCACAAGTTCACCTACAGTTTTGAAGATGAGGCTTCATCATAGCAGGTGACTATTTGACAGAAGGGTATCAGCCTCTGGCTGATACCTAAGGATAGATGATGATAAAGAATTACATATGGATGGGTGTGCTATCGGTGATACTTTCAGGATGTGGAAGCTCATATCCGAAGTTTGACATTGAGGTCAGCCCGTCAACAGCTTTAGTAAAAAAATACGGCTATTATCCGTCTGTAGAGGTGGATGTGGCAGGTCTGTCTGAATCAGATGCAGTCAAATTCTCATCCTATCCTGTAGATAAGTATTTTGAGGATAACTCTGGGCTTAGGGCATATCTTGAGCCTTACACCATGCATTTCTCTCAGGAGGATCTGAAAACCAAGGTTCTAGATCCTGACAATGAGGCATTTGCAAGGATCATGGAAAAAGAACCTGTTTATCTTGTTCTGATTGCCAATCTGCCATATGCAGACAAGGAGAGCAAAACACTTGATCCTAGAAAATATATATTAAGAATCGAAGACGGCTTCTTCTCATCACAAAGCGACCTGTACATTAAGATCGGAGCGACAGGTCTTATCAAAACAACAAAGCGGGAAGCTATCAAGGATAGTCCTTCATCATTAGAGTCAGAAAATCAGCCTGTTAATATTTCGCTCAGGTGTACAGGACAGAAGAACAGCAAGGATCTATCCTGCAAGACTATGAAGAATAAGGAATAACAAATATGAAATATCCACAGTATGTTCACTGGTCAGAAGGTCAGTTTCTGCAGCCGCATCATTTCCAGCAGATGCAGAGATCACTGCTAAAGACCATCTATTCGGAAAGATCCTTATATTCTCCATATACAGAAGGGCTTATTGGCATTGATATTGACACTGATGCACTAAGAGCAAACCGAGTGGTGATCAGAAAGTTAGATGCCATTATGCCAGATGGAGCAGGTATAAGTTTTCCTGGCAACTGTACAATTGATCCGCTTACCATACAGTTTGATGCAAGCATGATTGACAGTTCACTAACTGTATATCTTTGTGTACCAAACTATCTTCCTGACGAACCTAATCTGACTCAGAACGGCAATAAGAATTACGGGCGATATGATGTTCATGCACTTGAGGTTGCTGACGAGAACACCGGAGTGAATGTAACAACAGTTGTCACAAGAAAGATAAACACCAGATTGACAACCGATACTAAGGCCGTGTCTGACTGCACAGTGCTTCCTGTTTTAAAGCTCAACTGGGTAAGGCTTGAAAATAACGAGCATTATCTTGAGGTGGACAGCAAGTATCTGCCACCGTATGTGGTTCTAGATGAGAATAGCATGCTTTATACAATGCTGAGAGAATTTGTATTTGAACTCAAATCCTACAAGAGCAAGATCCTCTCTGACATTGAGGCAGAGGGTTTTGATCCGAACATTATTACGGGTACCGGCTTTTTAAGACTTATGCAGCTGCAGCAGCTTAACATCAGCATTACAGATTTGAATTCGCTGCTTCTGCCACAGAGGGTAAGTCCATTTGCGATTTATCTGAAACTTGCAGAGTTTCTCTCAGCTCTCAAGGCATTCTTCCCGCTGTCAGATTCAAGTGAGATAAGAAACTATGATCATTATGATCTGTACAGTGTATTTAAAGATCTTCTCTTTGGTATCAGATCGCTTCTGACATCACAGGGTAAGGCTGAGTGCATGGAGATTGAGTTTACAGTGAATGATACTGCTCAGTGTCTGTGTGCAAATCTTGAAGATGAGCATATTGTCAAGGCTAAGGATTACTATATTGCACTACGTGGCAATCTTGAGTGGAAGAACCTGATTGATGATATCGAGACAGGTGACAACTTCAGAGTTATGGATTTAGGATCAAAAGACAGCCGAATCCGCGGTCTTAAGCTGAGCTATGTTCGTTTCCCTCCAAGATATCTGCCAGTATCAGGTTCAGATACAGTGTTCTTCAAGATCATGAGAGACGAGTCTCCAAGAATATGGAGATATATCGTTGAAGATCACCAGATGGTGATTGATTTTGCTCAGAGCATGTTCGGAAAATTCAATGCCAAGCTGTATGTGGCCATTGTTGATGATGAGTCTGTGGAGTAATTATGGCAATCAGCGCACTTCATGAGTTAATCCGTCCGGTTCTGTTATGTGTCAGTGACTACTATCTGTACAAGAAGCATGGTGTAGAGGAGCAGAAAAGCAATGTGGTGACAAGACTGCAGTCTCTATTTTCAGAAATACACCGCAAGGTAGAAGCTGACGATTTTCTAAGAAGAGATTATCAGCTTATAGAAAAGCCTTTGGTTTTCTTTGTGGATTATTTTATCAAAGAGAGTGGCTTCTCCTTTTCAAGAGATTATGAGCCGATGGCCAGAATGTACAACGAGCTTTCGGGTGACGACAAGTTCTTTGACATACTTGATTCATATCTTAAAAACGAAAATACCTCAAAGGATGTTATAGAGACCTTCTATCTGATGTTAGGTCTTGGTTTTGACGGAGCCTTCAAAAGAGAACCTAAAGATGTGATCCCTTATATACACAACTGCAGGGACAGAATAGACTGTGCAGTGGATTTCAAGACTGATTATATAACACCTCTGGTACAGCCTAATGACAATGAAATCAAAGAAAGCGGCAAGAATGAGGTCAGAAGTTTTCTGCTTAAAAAGAATTTTCTCTTCATTCTTGTGGCAGTAACAGTACTAAGCCTTGTAATAAATCTTGCAAGTGTTCATAAAAACGTAAACAAATTTAACGAGATCCTTGAGCAGACAGTAGATGCTGCATCGCCTTACCTTAATATGTCAGCAGAAATAGAGGCAAGAGAGGATCTTGGAAAAAGCAAAGCTGATGCGGAATAGCTAATATGGAAAACAATACTCAAATGGCTGAAAACCTAGGTAGCAGTCTTCTTGACAGTACAACAGGCATTATCCTGCTGGCACTGATTATTATCATTTCGCTTGTGATTGTGTATTTTCTTTTCAAGAGGATCAAATTCAAGCATGACATCAGCAAGGAGCGCCGATCCTTAAAAGAAGATCTCATGATCTGGTCTAGTCTTGCAAATCTTGTGGCAGGAGGAAAGAAGCGCAAGAAAGGCAAAGAGGATCTGACAGCAGATGTAAAGATTGTCAGAATGATCTTTGATTCAGCGCTCTCTCTAATCAGAGCTAAGTGCTATAAAAAGCTGAAGACCCCATGGGTTGTTATTTTAGGTGAGCCTTTATCGGGCAAAAGTTCAATATTAGCAAACAGTTCATTAGGATGTGACCTTTCTCGTCGTGAGCTTGATGCTAATGATGAGGAGTGTCTGCACTTTTTTGTAAACAGAAATACCGTATTTCTGGATGTGAAGGGAAAAACCTTTTTTGACACATGGCTTGGAGGATCATCGGCACAGTGGGAAGTTATCTGTGAACAGATAAAAAAATACCATCATTCAAAGCCACTATCAGGAGTAGTTCTTACCATTCCTGCAGATGCACTTATAGCAGATGACAGAGAGCTTACAGTTAAGAAGGCAAATCTTATTGCATCCGAGCTTCACAAATTAAGTTCAGTGCTGTGCATGAATCTTCCATGCAAGGTTGTAATCACCAAGAGTGACTGCATATTAGGATTCAGGGAATTTTTCTCTAATCTGTCACAGTCTCAGCGTGAGCAGGTGGTGGGAATTGATCTGACAACAGAGGATGGCTTCTTTTCAGAAGAGGACTTTTTAGAGAAGTGGACAGATTTTGTTTCAAGACTCAAGAATGGAGCTGTAGCGCTGATGTCATCAAAAGAGGTGACAGACAGAAGTTTCAACGGAGGAAACAGACTTGACAAATCTGCCTACATATACTCATTTCCTGAGCATATAGATGCCATCGGTCAGTCTTTAGAGCTTTATCTTAAAACCATTTTTGAAAAGACATCATCATTCAGACCAAATCTGATAGATGGCGTCTATTTTGTCTCCTCAGTTGATCAGGGCATAAGCTTATCACCTGGTTTTGCCTCACTTCAGGGCAAGTCTGTTGATGAGGCTCTGATTGTTGATTCAGACAAGAGTTCGAAGAAATCATATTTTATCAAGCAGCTGTTTTTGAATCTCATACATGGCATGGATTCAAATGCTGTATTTACAAAGCGTGAAAGACTCATAAGAAATATACCTATAGTGACACTCTATACGGTTTTATGCGCACTTAGCATCAACTACATATCAGGCGCGCTGATGGGAAGGACTCTCATCTATGACAGACTGCATTCTGATCTTGTGTACTTCAAGAGTCTGAAGAGCATGTTTGAGAATAACTACATTGTCAATTCTCCTCTTATTGATGTGGATGAGTCAGGTCACGGCTATAACCGATTCAATGATTTCATGGAAGGAAATTTAAGAAGTAGCAGAATAAACTTCTTCACCGAGGCAAAAGCAAGGCTTCTAAATACCAAGTCACTTCCTATTATCTATTTCCCATCCTCATATCTTATGGGAGATTTCAATAATATCTGTGAGGATGAGAGAAACACCATTTACAATCAGATCCTGATAAACATGGTGTATTCGCCTGCAACCTCAAGTTTTGCACTTGATCTGTTAAGACGAGAAGATCTGTTTACAGAAAAGAAGGCAGATGCCCTGCTGTCTTTTATGTATCTTTCTGTTGCAAGAAGTGCTGATGATGTAAAGGGAATCGAGATCCTTGAGGACAGTGTTGAGAAGATCCTTGCCTATCAGTATCCAGATATCTCTCCAAAGCTTTTAGCACAGATAACTGATATGAAAAGCGGTGATGATGACTATGCCAAGGCTGCAGCAACTCAGATCCTGCTTGATCCGAATTACGCACCTGCTGTCAATCACGGTATCAAAATGCTGATGGGGCAGTTCTCAAGAGTAGAGGCCTATCCTGAGTCAAGATATCAGCTTATCAAAAAGAATCTTCAGGACGGCTACAGTCTGTCACGCACATATATCAAGCTAATGAACTATGATTATGCGTATTCTGATGAAAAGTCAGATGATGAATATATCAAGGAGTATCGTGTACTGCAGCAGGCAGTTCACAATGCTGTTGTGACAGCAGAAAATCTTGATTCTACAGGAGGAATGTTCCTGCAGGATTATTCATCTCCTGTAAGTGCCTTATCTGCAAAAGAAGGTGAGTCTGAGAGTATTACTCTGCAAAGACAGCTTTTAGTCAACATAGCTCACAAGAACTACACCGATATTGTGCTTTCTGATTTTGAGTCATTTGACAATTATGTTTCAATCAGCGATTCAACTGGTACGGATATGGTTGAGAGTGTGGTTCTGCCTACAGATGTCTACACTGCAAAAAACACTACCATAGCGGCGCTTGAGAGAGACAAGCAGAATATCTATGATCTGATGGAGACAGTCAATCTGACAAGAGTTTTTGATAAGGTCGCAGGTGATCCTACCGGTAAAAAACTCAATTACCAGCTTGCAAATGAGCTTATGAGCATTGCTGATACCACAGATATCAGAGGAAAACTTGAAAAGACATCTGATTTTGTAGAGCGATTCAATACACTCAATACTATTTTCAAGAACCGAAATATCGCACTTGATAATTTCCAGAAGAGAGTAGCTCAGATGCCTAATCTTGCAAAACTGGCATCTTCAATTTCTGACTATCTGGTATTTGCAGAATTCACCTCAAAGATGATCCTGACAAAACAGCTGCTGTCTTTATATCCTGACACACAGTCAAGAACATCCAATCTTGCAAAGTTAGGCGATTTAATCAGCCAATCAGATGACAGAGAGTACGAGAAGATTCTCTCACCTGATGTTGCAAGAGAATCATTAGGATATTTTGAAATTGATGATCAGTTCTCTCCATCAGCTGTAAGGGACTACATAAATCCGGTTGCAGTACTTGAGAACTTCAGAAATGTAAAGATCGAGGATGGCAAGGAGAAAACCCCTTTATCTCAGGCAAATGCAGCCTTTGCAAATTACCTGTCAAAGAACGCAAGAGCAGTATCTGTAACTCAGACAGTAGGAGATTATGCAGACAGATTTGTAAACTACTGGGCAACATTTGCAGATACACTAAAGCCATATGAGAGTGATTATCAGTCATTCCATGAGTTTGCCCTCAACAGCAAATCATATCTTATAAATACTCAGCTTCTTGATATTTATAACTTCTCATATGATCTGCTCTCATCGGTAAACGATGATTCAGTCTTCTCAAAGACCAAGAACACCAGGAAATACGCACTCAAGGTCATTGATGACAGGCGCAAAACACTGTCTTTGAACTTCACTCAGGCCTGCACCAATGTTCTAAATGCCTGGGCAATGCTTCCTGAGGATGCGCTAAAGGCCAACCGTTATGTAAGTGCCCTTGACAAAAAGTCTGTAAGAAACGACTACACTCTGGTTCGCAATCTTTCAGATGCAAAGGGAAACATTCCTTGGTGGACCTCATTTGTAAATCTTGGAACCACACTGCTAAAGTCTGAAGCATCATATCAGACAGCTGCAGGATTAGAGGCTTTCCAGAACAGACTGTATTACTTCCCTGTGCTGAAAGATGCTTCAACAGATACCATGACTCTTGATATTGATGATATGCCGGTACTCAACCGTGAACTCAAATCATATGGTATTGTCAAAGAGAAGGAGAAAAATGAACCTGGTACAGAAAAGATTGAGATGGCTGCAGATGAGAGCGTTGATAATCTTCAGGATCCGCTTTTAAACAATGTAATGGCAGGACGTCAGGATGTACGTACCTGGGCAGGCTCTGTAAGCAGGATCCTATCTGATCTAGGAGACCGAAAGAATCGTACAGTTGCAAAACTGAGTATCCCTGATATCGGTGCACAGGAAGAACTGATAAAGCAGAGTGGCATCGGTCTTCCAAATGCATCATTCTTCTTCAGATACGTAAGCATATCTTCTGATGACAAAAAGTCTGAGCGTTTTAGTACAGTTGTAGAAAATGTGCAAAAGAGTGATCCAAGAGTCATTTATGAAAATGACGTAAATGGAGCTAATTTTGTCATAAGTCTGTATCGTTACTCTGATGCTAAGCTACCTGATGTTACCTACAAAGTTGCAGGAAACTATGCGGCAATCAGAATGTATCTTGATGAAAAGGCGGTATATTCAGAAAAAGAGCACTGCTCATATGTTCCTGTAGTGGTAAAGAACCGCATGGGTGATAAGAGTGTACTGTTTATAAAGGTAGAGTTTAACAAGGAGCTTTTAAGACCTGATGAATGGCCTGATTCTGAGAACTGGCCTTCAATTACTGCCTTTTAGGAAGTAATTTTACTGCACAATTGCAATTGACCACTGTGATCTGTTCGGGCATCTATGGATGAAACAGTGGTTTACAGGAGAAATAAGATGTCAGATAAACTAGACTGGTTAAACAAGCATTATGTGCTGCTTCAGCATAAGAGTGTGTCAGAAGTGGTAAACAGTGAGAACTACAAACTGCCTTTTGACTATAAGGATTTTGTAAAAGATCACGACAACAGTATTGAATTTATAGATTTTCTGACAAGTAATGACATGTACAAGCAGGCATGTGAGTTCCTGTCATACAATTTTCAGCATAGAGTCCTGGCATGGTGGGCATACTGCTGTGTGCTTTCAATCAGAGAGGAAATAGAAAAGCAGCCTGACAAACCAAGAGACATTGGAGATATCGGAAAGCCTCGAGAGCTTAAGATTCCAGAGTGGGCTCAGCCTGAATTCTTCAGTGAACAGCTAAACGATCTGAAAGATGATACTGAGATTGATCACCAGATAGATGAGTTAATATCCAACCTTGAAAAGAAGAAGGCTGATCTTCAGCAGATCTATGAGAGTTTTCCTGATACTGTGAAAAAGCGCTATGAGGCCACAAGAGCTGAAGTTTATTCTGTTGTTGAAAAGGAATTAGGAATGAGCGTTAACGATCTGCTTGCCAAGGCAACAGCGCTCATTGAAGAAAACAAGGACAGCGATATTGAGGATGATCTTTTAAAATCACCTATATTCAAAGCTGAAAAAGATCTTAAAGAAAAGATTGAAAAGATCAGAACAGAGGCTGTAAAGAACATCAAGGATGCGCTTCCAAAAAAGAGCGAAGAGGAGATGCTCTTTAACACAAGCAATGCGATTAACTCTGCCTATGCATTTATCGTGGCTCCAAATGAGCTTAATGCCAGAAACTGCATGGCCTATGGCAATCTGTGTCCTGATACTCCTGAAGGAATGCTTGCTTTAGTATGTTTCTGGTCATATGGCAACCTCAATCCAGATCCTCTCAAAAAGGATGCCATGGTTATCAAGACGCCAGTAGGTCTAGCCTCAAACGGATTTAACTCACTAATCAATCTGTGCTCATTGGCAAAGGGAGGATATAGAAAACCAAATGAGCGTATTGAGCATTATTTTAAGATTGGTCAGGAGATTGGCTTTGGGGTAAACAATTGGTCTGAGTATCTGTCAAAAGAAATCCCTCCTCATGAGGATAAAGGAGAGGATCGCTTTACAGGTTTCCTTGATATGAATTTTGATGAAGAGGAAGAGAATTGCGCAGAAGAAAAAGACAAAGCAGTTCAGAAGATTGCTCCTCCTGATGACGAGGAAAAATTCAATCTAAAAACATCAGAGCAGTTTACAAGATTTAAATTCTAGTATTTGGCTTTAGCTATATACGGGAAGGTAGATATGACAGATTCAGCTAGCAGATTTCAGTTTCATAATATCAGATTGACCCCTGTTGAAAAGGCAGGTGAGTTTGACAATTCACTGACAGATGAGAAGGTCTTTCCATATGCAGTTGAATTGACAGAAGGTATCAGTGAACCTTTTTGCCTGAAGTTAACAGTTCTGAGTGGCAGGCAGTTTAGCGCCTCAGCTCTTAAGGCAACATTAAAGAGAAAGTATACTCTTGAGCTTGTTCAGCTAAATGAGAATCACCAAACGTTACGAGAAAGGCAGTTAGAAGGTATTGTTACCTCCTACAGAATGACAGGCAGAGTCGTATCAAATCAGCTTGGGCTTGATGACTGTTACAGTTATGAGTTTACATTAGAGCCTGAACTGGTTCTTATGGGCCTTATGAAGAAAACCAGATCATGGAATAGCTGTAGCGTAAGCGAAATAATTGGGGCAATCTTTGAAGAATACAGCATGAATGTGGTATTTGACAAAGAGCTTATGGCTGGCGATATGCTTAGCATCAAGAGTTTTATCTTTGAGCAGTTTGAAGAGAGTGATCTTGAGTTTATACAGAAGCTTTGCGTTCGTTTTTCACTTAACATCACCTACGGCTATTTGGATGATCAAAGAAAACTGTCAGCAACCATCTTCTCTAGAGGGGCACAGCTTTACCGTCAGTACCCTGTAATGGTCAAAAACAGTCAGATCAGTCCAAAAAATTCGATAAAGGCTTCATTAAACAAGGATATACAGCTGATTGATGGCCACTATACAGTGCATGACTGCTTATACTGTGTAAGTGGTATGCAGGATTCAATCTATGAAGACAGATCTGCTGTGTGTGGTTTAGACGGATTCTCATCAGATCTAAATGATGATATCAGCGCTAATGAAAAGCAGAAAAACTATCTTCAGGAGAGTGAGGAGTGTGTAAAGAGATTCAGTGAAGAATGCGTTCTCTCATATGCTTCTGATCTGGTATATGTACCAGGATGTAATATAGATTTTGACTGTGGTCAGTTAGGAATTCCTGATACAACTTACATTATCGCAAGATCCTATCTGAATTTTACAACAGATTATCCAAAAGGACTGGCTTCTGATGATGAATTGATTTCAAAAGAAAGTGTTGTAGAGCAGTGTTTTGTGTCAATAAAGAGCAACACAGACGGAAGTTCAGATGTATTAGGTCCTGTAAGTAAGTTCAACATTAATGATTTTTCAATTCAAGAGAAGAAACTTTTAACTGCAGGTAACGGCAGATATTCATCAGGAAAAGAAGGTGCTAACAGCGATTTTAGAATTGTAAGTGGTATTGTCTGTGACAAGGATGGAAATATCAGTGGTGAAGATGAAAGTCTGAGGATTCCTTCATTCTCAAACCGAGGACTGTACAACTGTTTTTATGTAAAGATAAAAAATGCACTGACCCCTGTTATCTGCACAAATGTCGTAAAAATCGGCTCAGACACATCAGGATCAATTCCTCTGTTAGGCCAGAGCGTTTCTATGATTTTTAATGGTAACTGCTATTATTTAAATGGAATTCTGCCTAATAGCCAGACTATCGGAGTCAATGATCAGAAATATGATGAGTACAGGTCAAAGTCTCTGGTGCTAGTACAGGAAAAAACGAATGATGGAGTATATATAACCCCGTCCTGTTCTCTTGAGACAAAGATAAAAGATCTGCTTATAAGAAATGAACTCAATACTCTTATAGATAATCTTGATGCTTCTTATGATACAGGAGCGGTAAGCTCATTCTATCGCAACTGTAAACTGCAGATGAGTTACAAGGTAATTAGTTCTGGATCTAACGGTTTGGGATATTCTCAGACAGAGAAGACACAGCTTAAGTCATATTTTGAATGGTCATGTTTTATTCCATCATTATTATCTGAGAATAAGGAATATCTTAGCAGCATCTCTGAGAGAATAAAAACAAAGGAGCTCTCAGGTGAGGTAAAAGAGCAGGATCTTGATGATTTGGATACAGCTAAGTCAGTTCTGGCAGATACATATAAACTTATCGATTCGTATGCAAAATCGCTTGGCAGTGAACTGGAGGATTCTTTAGATGACAGCCAGTTTGAAACTAAAGGCTCAATCACAGCCAAATCATCCACAATCAGTTTAAATAGTAAATCTGATGATGAGGATATAACATCAAGTCTTACTATATCAGGAAACTCTGGAATTACCCTTAAGGCATTTAACAGCAGTTACAATGCTCTGCAAAAAGTAAAAGACTCTGAAGAAAATTCATCTGCAGATGATAGTGATACAGAAGAGCCATCCACTGCAGATCAAGATAATTCTTCGCCTTCTACAACAGATAGTGGAAGTCAGTCTGATTCATCAGAAGATAAAACAGGAAAAATCAGTCTTGAGGCTTCAGATGAAATTACTATAAAGTCAGCAAAGAAAATCAAACTGTCTGTGGCCAATAATTCAATAGTTATTGATCAGAGCGGAATCAGTATTACAGCAAATATGTTCCCTGTAAAAAATACTGCATTCTCATCAAGTATCAAACTTAATACGCTAGGTTCACTGACTGCAAAGGGAACTGATGTAAAACTCAGTGGAGCATATTCTGCAGCTCTTGAAGATGGATATGCAGGAAAAGTGGCAATATGTACTGGATTGGCATCAATAAGAGGAGCTACAGTATCATTGTCTTCTACAGATTTCTCATCTGTGGCATCTTCTGTGGCATCATTAACAAAACGAGTTGCAGACTTTGCAAATATGATTGCTAAAGTAATTGAAAAAAGCACTTCAAAAGACGACAAATTAGAAACTTTACAAACTAATACAGATTTGGGAACAGAGTACCTCGATGAAGCTGTGGATATTGTTGAGGAGCTGTTTGAAATTGCACAGAACTTTAGAAGTATTCAGCTTAAAAAAGATACATCTTCAAAAGTCGCTCATGGTGTTAAATGTTATATAGCAGTAACAAAAATACTCTCTCTTATTGAGGAAATTGTTAATACAACATTTGAGCTTGTCGATGGTGAAGACAATACTAAGTATACATGCAGAAGCGATATAGAAAAACTTGGTACACGAGATATTGTAGAGATCGTTTTGTCATCATTAACAAAGATAGGTTATTTGCTGCAAGCTGTTATAGCATTGAGAGTTCTTCTTAAACGCAAAGTCAGCAGTATGAGTATTGAGTGCGATAAGATTCAGGCAAGTACTAATGCTGACATATGTTTTTATGGAAAGAAAATTGAAGATGCAACAGCTGCTAGAAATATTGTCTTGCAAGCACCTTGATCTGCATAAGTCAACTTCTATATTTGTAAGACAAGGATTATAACGACATCAGAGGATGAATGGGATCATGGACAGTAAAACAGAGCAGACTGTAGGTGAAATGGCAAAAATGTGTTCGGTTGTTG
The DNA here is from genome assembly GCA_051891035.1 of Succinivibrio sp. Lineage (GTDB taxonomy): Bacteria > Pseudomonadota > Gammaproteobacteria > Enterobacterales > Succinivibrionaceae > Succinivibrio. Next base: position 27,824 of record JBJFET010000139.1, read on the forward strand.
TTGCAACAGCCGTTGCAGGAATAGCAAGCGATATACTTCTTGCTGCAACTGTAACCAATCATGAAAAAAAGAGCGTAACAGGAAATAAGCTGATAGCTCCAACTGAGGATATTACTGTATTAGATTCAAATCAGGTATCAGCAGCACAGACTGAAAGTTCACTAGCTTCAGATGAGGTGAGTGCTCAGTCAGGAGCTCTTGAAGCCTCAAGTACAGAAGCTCAGGTAGCCAACACAAAAGCTGCTGCAGCTAATACAGGCGCAACTGCATTAAAGACACAGGCTGGTGCAACTGATATTGCGACCAAGGCTCTAAAGCTGAATTAGCTTTTAGTATTATCACAACAAAAAGGGGACCTATAGGTCCCCTAGCTGTTTTTTGAAAACAGGATTAGATTTCTTTAGCAAATTCAACAGCTCTGCCAATGTAGCTTGCAGGGGTTAGTCCGCGAAGCAGAGCTTTAGCTTCTTCTGGCATATCAAGAGATTCTAGGAAGTTCTCCATGATCTCTCTTGTAACTTTCTGACCACGGGTTAATGCCTTGAGTTTTTCATAAGGATTCTCAATGCCGTAACGGCGCATTACTGTCTGATATGGCTCAGCTAAAACTTCCCAGTTGTTGTCGAGCTCTTGAGCAGTGTGTTCAGGATTTGCCTGAAGCTTTGAGATACCTTTTAAGGTTGACTTGTAGGCAATCAGAGAGTAGCCAAAAGCAACACCAAGATTACGCAGTACGGTAGAATCTGTCAGATCGCGCTGGAATCTTGAGATAGGTAGTTTGTTTCCAAGATGTACAAACAGAGCGTTTGCAATACCAAGGTTACCTTCAGAGTTCTCAAAATCGATAGGATTTACCTTGTGAGGCATTGTTGAAGAACCGATTTCTCCCTGAATAGTCTTCTGGGTAAATACGCCGTTTGAGATATAACCCCAGATATCACGGTCAAAATCAATCAGGATGGTATTGAATCTGTCAACTGCGGCAAAGAGTTCAGCCATGTAGTCATGAGGTTCAATCTGAGTTGTATAAGGATTGAAGGTTAAGCCGAGATCTTCTTCAAAATTCTTTGAGAACTCGTACCAGTTGATTTCTGGGTATGCAATTGAGTGGGCATTGAAGTTGCCGACTGCACCATTGATCTTGCCCATAATCTGAACACGAGCGATCTCATCTCTCTGACGGCGCATACGATAGACAACGTTAGCCATTTCCTTGCCGATAGTGGTAGGTGAAGCAGGCTGACCGTGGGTACGGGCCAGAAGAGGTACATCAGCGTACTTGTGTGCAAGTTCTGCAATCTTTGAAATGATTTCATCAATTACTGGAAGAATAACAAGCTCACGAGCTTCCTTGAGCATCAGAGCGTGAGAGTTGTTATTGATATCCTCAGAGGTACATGCAAAATGGATGAACTCACGAACTTTTGCAATTTCCGCGTTTGATGCGGTCTTATCCTTGAGGAAATACTCAACAGCCTTAACATCGTGATTGGTTACAGCTTCGCGCTTTTTGATATCCTCAGCATCATCCTCAGAGAAATTTTTGATGATTTCATCAATAAAAGCGATTGTTTCCTTTGAGAAAGCAGGAACCTCACTGATCTGTGAACAGGCAGCAAGATGCTTTAACCAGGTAAGCTCTACCTGAACACGGAAACGCATAAGACCGTACTCAGAGAAGATTGGGCGTAGTTCTTCAGTTTTTGAGCCGTAACGACCATCTAATGGGGAAACAGCTGATAATGATGATAATTCCATTTTTTTCCTCTAAAAGTTAATAGAATTCTGCTATGAATGATTCTGTGCGTATTCGAGAATATCTTTGCGGCGGAATATCAGATATCGTCTCTTTCCGCCGACCTGTCTCCAGAGTACCACTGCTCTGATGGCACACAGCAGAAGAGCTCTGATTTTATCCTGATTCTCAGTATTTCTTAAGAATCTTTCCTCACCGTAGATTATAAGTTTTGCAAAGTTAGGGCTTATCAGACTCTGGTAGATATGTCCGCAGTTTCTGATATTCTCATCGCTGAGAATAGTGTCATTTGACACGTCGCTATCAAGAAGATCTGGATTATCCTGCAAAATACTGTCAGCAAGCTCGTCTACCTTTTCTGACAATCTTGTATTGATTTTCTCGTTGCGTTCAATATTGTTTGCAAGAGTAATAACCTTTAATGCCATCTTGGTTATGACTATGGTGTCAGCCGTTTTGGTAATATCACTTTTTCCAAGACTGTCAGTAAGCTGTTTGAAACCTACCACAAGTTTTGCTGGATCGTATATATCCTCAACGGTTTTGGGGTTTGTAACAAAAACAGCTCTCATCACGCAGGAAACTGCGTTTTCATCATAATAACCGGTGGTTGCGACTCTTTGGATCTGAGTACAGCACTGAAAAAGAGCTGCCAGCGCGATTGATTCTGATTTGATATCTGCCATATTACTGATTCTCTTTTATATGCCTGTCAATAACAGCTCCACCAAGGCAGTCAGGACCATTATAGAACACCACAGACTGACCTGGAGCTACAGCTGCAACAGGTTTTTGAAACATAACCTTAAGTTTGCCATCTTCTCTGAACACTGTACATTCAACATCTGGCTGGCGGTAGCGGATCTTGCAGGTGCATTCAAAAGGATAGTCATCAGGAGGCGTTATGAATGTCTCATGAACAGCTTCAAGTCCAACTGAGTACAATGCTGAATCGTCATTTCCCTCAGCTACAATCAGTTCGTTGTTTTTTATGTCTTTTTCAACCACATACCAAGGTTTGCCGTTGCCATTTTTTGTTCCGCCGATATGAAGACCTTTTCTCTGTCCTATTGTTGCGTACATGAGACCGTCATGCTTTCCAACCACACTGCCGTCAACACTTCTGATAATGCCGGGTGTAGCAGGAATATACTTTGATAAAAACTCATGGAATCTTTTCTCTCCGATAAAACAGATCCCTGTTGAATCTTTCTTTTTAGCAGTTTCAAGTCCTAATGACTGAGCAATTTCTCTTACCTTTGGCTTTTCAATGTCTCCTACAGGGAAGAGCACTCTGTCAAGGACAGAACCATCAATGGCATGCAAGAAATAACTCTGATCCTTGTTCTTGTCAAAACCTCTAAGAAGATGAGCTTTGGGTGTATTAAAGCTTCTCTGACAGTAGTGTCCTGTGGCAATATAGTCAGCCTTTAAGACTTCAGTTGCATACTGCATGAAAGCTTTGAATTTGATTTCCTTGTTGCACAGAATATCTGGATTTGGGGTTCTGCCTTCTCTGTATTCGGACAGAAAGATTTCAAAAACATTATCCCAATACTCTGCAGCAAAATTGATGGTTTTAAGCTCAATACCGAGTCTGTCGCAGACTTTTTGAGCATCCTCTCTGTCCTTTGCCGCTGCGCAGTAACTGTCAGTATCATCCTCTTCCCAGTTCTTCATGAAAAGAGCTGTTACATTCATACCGTTCTGCTTTAAAAGAGCGGCACTTACAGATGAATCAACTCCACCTGACAGTCCTAGCACCACGTGCTTTCCTGAAAGCTCCTCATAAGGTATACGTGCATCAAATTCCATGATTTAATCTCTAGGGATGAATGCTCTTGATAAGAGAGAGGGGGTATCTCTGTCCTGCAAAATAGGCATCAAAGTTCTGTCCTACAAGACGTGTTCTCCAATTATCCTTTCCGTTATAGATTTCCTCTTTGGTGTACCATTTTACAGCAAGGATCTCGTTGTCAGGATCATCTGGATCCATATTGCCTGCATAGTTTTTAAGTTTTGCTTCAAAACAGAAGCGGTAAATAGTTTCGTTGTCCTTTACATAGTCATTGATCGAAACAAGACTTACAAGCTCAATATCACAGCCTGTTTCCTCATGTCCCTCGCGGATGGCAGCCTGTTCAATGGTTTCTTTTGCATCGATATGGCCACAAGGATTTCCAAAGACCAGACGATTATCCTGATCTTCATTGTATTCTTCAACTATGAGGTATTTTCCCTCGTGCTCTATGATAAGAGCAACAGTTGCGTATGGTTTGAATCTTTCTGACATTCTTTATTTCTCCAACGAGCCTTAATTTTAACAGATTTCAATTGTGTTTTTGAATTTTTGTGACGTACTTTAAACAACATAGATGGCATACTATTTATAACTGAATCGAGCAGGGGAAAGAGAAGTCAGAAAAGCTGATAAAGTATGGCTCTACCCCATACTCATACAGTGTACCTATGGTATTTATTGTCGGGATTTTCCAAATCTACGGGGGACGGGGATGAAAATCTTTTTCTGAATTCTTAAAAGAATATAGATTGTTTCTGTTTTATCTATATAGATGTAGTCTTCATATGAAACATCTTTAAATGGACCTGAATTACTTATGGGGTTCATCTGCTTATCTTAGAAGTTTTCCTGTTATTCAGTATCTCAACTACTGTGGCCTCACCATTACAGGATCCAGTTATCTGTATGATGGATATATGTATGAGAACAGGAAAATAATTTGCTCAGCTCATGCTCATGCGTTAAACAGTTTTCTGCACTAAAATAGAGTATTTTCTCCATAACTAGTGCCTTCTTTGATAAAAAGATTAAAACGCATACAATAAAGAAACGAGAAAATTTTTATTCAGGAGCTTTGAATGTTTACAAGTAAAGTTGTTGTTCCAGGTGAAGGCAGTGCCATTGAGATTGATGCAAACGGAAAGCTTAATGTGCCTGCTAACCCAATCATCCCTTTTATTCGCGGTGATGGTATCGGTGCTGATATTACTCCTGTAATGCAGAAGGTTGTAGACGCCGCAGTTAAAAAAGCCTACAACGGCGAGAAAAAGATTTCATGGATGGAGATCTATGCAGGTGGCCGTTCTGTTGAGGTATATGGTGACAATACCTGGCTGCCAGATGAAACCTATGATTTTATCAGAAAGTATCATGTAGCAATTAAAGGACCTCTTACAACACCTGTAGGTGGTGGTATTCGTTCATTAAATGTTGCACTGCGCCAGACACTTGATCTTTATATCTGTCTGCGTCCTGTACGTTATTTTGCAGGTGTGCCATCACCGGTAAAGCATCCAGAGCTTGTAGATACTGTCATTTTCAGAGAGAACGCTGAGGATATCTATGCAGGTATCGAATGGGAAGCTGATTCTGAGGGTGCAAAGAAACTGATCGCCTTTTTAGAAAAAGAAATGGGCGTTAAAAAGATCCGTTTTACAGACAGCTGCGGTATCGGTGTAAAGCCAATGTCAAAGGCAGGAACTGAAAGACTGATTGGGGCAGCCTTTGAGTATGCAATCGATCATGATAGAAAATCTGTAACCATTGTTCACAAGGGCAACATTATGAAGTTTACAGAAGGAGCCTTCAAGAACTGGGGTTACAAGCTTGCTGAGGAAAAATATGGTGCAACCAAGGATGAAAAGGGTGTTGTCAGCTTTGTAAATCCAAAGAACGGCAAGAAGATTGTGGTTAAGGACTGCATTGCAGATGCCTTCTTGCAGAACATTCTTCTCTATCCACAGGATTATGATGTAGTCTGCGCTATGAACCTGAATGGAGACTATATTTCAGATGCACTTGCTGCAGAGGTTGGCGGTATTGGTATTGCCCCTGGTGCAAATATTGGTGCTGACAGTGCAATCTTTGAGGCAACTCATGGTACAGCACCTACCATTGCCGGAACAGGTAAGGCAAATCCAGGTTCAATTATTCTTTCAGCAGAACTGATGCTTCGCCACATTGGCTGGGAAGAGGCCGCTGATCTTATTGTTGAGGCAATGGAAAAGGCAATCACCTCAAAGAGAGTAACATCTGACTTTGCAGGTTTAATGGAAGGTGCTACAACCTTAACCACCTCAGAGTTTGGTAATGAACTTGTAAAGTATCTTTAATATCAGGAATACTTAAGAAAAAGGACTGATAGCAGGTCCTGATAAAAGCTCAGTTGCTGTTGGAACTGGGCTTTTTTGATCATGACAGTATGAGAACTTTCAAAAAAAAAGATCTGATCTAGAATTCTATATATGATCCTCCATAATATGTTCTAACAAGTTAAGGTGAACAATATGAAATGTCGCTTGTTTTTTCTGTTAGGTCTATTGGCTTTTTGTTTTCAGACTGACACCTGTCAGGCCCAGCTTGCAGATGAGCAGAAAGCCCTTATAGACAGGGAGTATGTCGCACAGGCCGATTCGCTTATCTTTACCTACAATGATATGTCAGTACCTCTTGAGGCCTCTAAAATGCCTCCGCCTCCTGTTCCTGATACAGACAGAATCAAAGTAGTTCAGGCATCTGCAGATAATGGCGGTATAGAAAGTATGGTGTACTATCCAAAGACTGCCAGAGATAAATATCCACTCGTGTTTTTCCTGCATGAAGGAGGCTATCTGTTCAGGAGCCTTTATTACAATTATGAGCGTTTTCTTTTCATGGCAGATAAGCTAGAAGCGGCTGTTGTCGTTCCAAGATATCCAATGGTATTTGAAAATCCGTTTCCAGGAGCAATTGAGGCTTCATACAAAGCGCTTGAGTATTTTATAAAAGAGCATAAGTCATACCATTTTGACAAGAATAAAACTGTCCTGATGGGAGGCAGTGCAGGAGGCAATCTGGCACAGGCTCTGGCACTGTACAATCTTGACAATTCAAACATAAAAATCAGTTTTGTAGCCCTTCTCTATCCGATGCTTGATTACAAGACAGGATCAGAAACTAACACTTTGGATGATCCTAAAAACGGGCAGATTGTCTGGAACAGAAAGTCAAATGCCTTTGCCTGGAGCGTATTAAAACCAGACAGGGAGCTGTCAGAAAAAGAGTTTGGCTATTTCTCGCCAACCTATGCCAAAAAGCTTGAAGATCTTCCACCTACAGGAATATACGTAGGAAGTATTGATCTGTTTGCTCCAGAATGTCTTGAGTTTGCCTCAAGACTTGCCAAGTCAAATGTTAAGGTAAGTCTTCATCTTTATGCAGGTGAGTATCACATCTTTGATATTATCAAGCAGGATTCAAAGGTTACATCAAAGCTGTATGACGATCTGAGATTTGATATTTCGCAGGTTTCAGACCTATAGAAGTTCTGTAATCTGCAAAGTTACAGGAGAAGACCATGATTTGTCATGGTCTTCTGTTCATAGGGAGCAAGGATCAGACGGACACTCTTGTCTTCTCCTGTCTTCTGTAAATTATCCTGTAGTTTACCTGCTGCTAACTGCTTGTGCCCATTGAACTATTTCTCTTTCATCAGCATAGCTACTAAATCTTTTGCCTTCAGTCCAGTTGCCGCCGTCAGCCATTTTTTCAAGCAGCTCTCCGCTCTGAGCAAAAGGCGAACTTGCTGATGTTGCAAAAGGAATAATCTTTTTTCCCTTTAGGCTGTTCGATTTTATAAAGGTGTTCACAGGCCAGGCGGCAATGCTCCACCAAATTGGATAACCTACAAACACGGTATCGTATCGGTCAAAATTCTCTATCTTTGCATTTACAAGATTTACATCTCTTAGTGACTCGTTATCGTGCTCTCTTGAAACTCTAGAATTCGGATCTCTCCAGTTGAGATCATCATCTGTATAGGTCTGAACTGGCTGTAAAGACACAGTTTCTGCATTTACAGTTCTTGCGATGATTTCTGCTACTCTTTGTGTGCATCCTGAAGCAGAGTAGTAGACGACCAGAGTATCAGCACTTGCAGCTCCTGAAGATAAGACCGCTGCGCAAAGGATGTTTTTAATGATCTTTTTCATGCTTGTTCCTTATTTGACAAAGATAAGTTTGAATGTTACCTTTTCAGTATAGAACCTAAAGTTAACTTTAGGTCAAGATAATAACAGAGAAATTCTTATGGAAATGAATATTGGTGAGGTATCAAAACAGTTTGCCATTCCTGTATCTACACTAAGATACTATGATCAGGAGGGCCTGTTTCCTGAGCTGTCAAGAAAAAGCGGTATCAGAAAATTCTCCGAGCGCGATTTAGGGGCACTTAGAGTAATTGAATGTCTGAAAAAGTCTGGCCTTGAGATCAAGGATATAAAGCAGTTCATGCTCTGGTGCAAAGAAGGGGCCGATACTTATGAGCAAAGAAAGGCTCTTTTTGAGAAGCAGAAAGAGCAGGTCTGCCTGGAGATGGAAAAACTCAGCAAGGTTATGGCAATGCTTGAGTTTAAAATCTGGTATTACACTCAAGCGATAAAGGATGGCAGTGAGGAAAAGCTTAAAAGCATGATCCCTGATCGTCTCCCTGAAAGGATAAGAGATCTGTGGAAAAAAACACATGATGACGATTCACTGCTAAGTGAAAAAAAATAACCAAAGACTTTTATAAAGTCTCATGAATCGGTGAAATAGCGCAGTCTTTTCCTGACTCATCCTGACTGTAACAAGTGGATGCAAATGCATCTGCTTTTGGGTGTGCCATGAAAAATGCGATATAATTGATATTATTTGTGACATCAAGTGGAAGAATATGTCTGAGGTTGTAATAGGAATCGATCCTGGCTCAAGGTTTACAGGTTACGGCGTAGTCAGAATGGATGGCAATGACGTTACTTACCTCGGATCGGGATGTATAAAGACAGGAGATGGAGATCTGGCTTCAAAGCTTAAGGTTATCTATGATGGAGTCACTTCTCTTATCGAGCAGTTTAAACCGGATTCCATGTCAGTTGAAGAAACCTTTCTGTCAAAAAATGTCCAGTCAACAGTAAAGCTGTCAGAGGCGAGGGCCAGTGCAATTGTTGCAGGGGCCAATCTTGGGGTGGCAATATTTGAGTACACTCCAATGCAGATAAAACAGTCTGTTGTAGGTTATGGCTGGGCTGACAAGGAACAGGTTCAGTTTATGGTCAAAAGACTTCTGCGCCTTAACGGAAATCCTCAGGCAGATGCGGCTGATGGTCTTGCCTGCGCACTATGTCACTGTTTTACAAGTAAGGTTACCAGGGCCATTGGAGCGGGTGTTGCAACTGTAGGATCCGTTCATGGCAGATTCCAGAGAGAAAAGGTTTAAATGATAGGAAGTCTTTCAGGTAAAGTCCTAAGAATAGATGGTGTTACTGCGCTCATTGAGGTGGCAGGGGTTGGCTACGATGTAGATATGCCAGTTCCATGTCTTGGCTCACTGAAAATCGGCGAGAGCACCTTTGTGTACATTCATCATACAGTAAGGGAAGATGCGCAGGTTCTCTATGGTTTTACCACCATAGAGCAAAGAGCACTGTTTAGGACTCTCATAAAGGTAAATGGCGTGGGACCAAAAATGGCTCTTGCCGTGCTGTCTACATTTGAGGTGGACTCATTTGTGCAGACAGTTCTTGCTGAGCAGTCAAAGGCCCTAGAGCAGATCCCTGGAGTTGGCAAAAAAACAGCGCAGAGAATGGTTGTTGAGTTAAAGGACAGCTTAAAAGATACTGCCGGCTCATTAACAGCTACTGCAGATGTCAGCTCAGGAGCTCTTAGTGCAGCAAACGAGTCATTCAATGAAGCTGTAGCTGCAATGACCGCTTTAGGCTACAAGGAATCAGATGCAGTTCGATATGTCAAGATGGCGCTTGCTGACAATGCTTCAAAGAGTACACAGGATATTATTGTTGCTGCCCTGGCTCTGATTACAAAAGGACGTGCTTAAAAAATGTCATCAAACAGCGAATTAGGAATATTTGCCGACAGTCTGCAGATAGATACATCTATTGTGAGAGCAGAAAAGACGCCTGAAGAAGAGATCCTTGAAATTTCAAAATCCTCAGAGGACAGAGCACTGCGTCCTCAGACTCTTGATGACTACATCGGTCAGGAAGAGGTAAAAGAGCAGCTTGGAATTGCGCTTAAAGCAGCAAAGCAAAGAGGAGAGGCGCTTGATCATGTGCTGATCTTCGGCCCTCCAGGACTTGGAAAGACAACTCTGTCAAATATTATTGCCAATGAGCTGTCTGTAGGCATTTCTCAGACCTCAGGACCTGCTCTTGAGAAAAAAGGTGATGCTGCTGCACTTCTTACAAATCTGCAGCCTAGAAATGTTATTTTTATTGATGAAATTCACCGTCTGTCACCTGTAATAGAGGAATTTTTATATCCTGCCATGGAAGACTATATGGTGGATATCATGACAGGCGAGGGACCATCTGCCCGCTCCATCAAGATAACCTTAAATCCTTTTACCCTGGTGGGAGCAACAACCAGGGCAGGTACCCTCACCTCTCCTCTTAGAGCCCGCTTTGGAATTATTCTTCAGCTGAAGTTCTATACACCAGAAGAACTTGAGATTATTATCAACTGTTCAGCTTCAAAGCTAAACGTGCTCATCGACAGGGATGGAGCTCATGAAATTGCCAAACGCTCACGAGGCACTCCAAGAATAGCCAACAGACTTTTGCGCAGAGTTCGCGATTATGCTCAGGTAAAGGGTGATGGCCGTATTACTCTTGAAATTGCAAAATCAGCTCTGAATATGCTCAGAATTGATGATGATGGTTTTGACGATTTTGACAGGCAGTACCTTCACAGTATGATTTATGACTTCGGAGGAGGCCCTGTAGGTATAGAAAGCCTTGCTGCATCATTAGGTCACGACAGGGATACACTTGAGAATGTCGTGGAGCCTTATATCATTCAGCAGGGATTTGTGCAGAGATCAAGAACCGGTCGAGTGGCAACTGACAAGGCCTACAGAAAATTCGGCCTTGAGATTAAAAAGGAAGCGTCATCATGACAGTTAAGGTTTTTACTCATAATAGCAGAGTATATTATGAGGACACCGATGCAGGCGGAATAGTATATTATGCCAACTATCTGAAGTTCTGTGAAAGGGCAAGAACAGAATGGCTAAGGGCATCCGGTCTGTGCCAGAGCTCTATGCTCGATGAGAAGAAAGGGTTTGTTATCACTAGCATTAAAGGTAACTACATCAGCTCGGCAAAGCTTGATGATGAGCTTAGTGTTACCTGTATTCCCACAAAAGCCCGTCGAGCAAGTTTAAAAATTTTTCAACAAGTTTATAATCAGCATCAGGAATTGTTGTTTGAATTTGAGTGCTCCATTGCTTTTCTTGATATGGAAAAGAGAAAACCTGCAGTTATGGACAGCAAGACTCTAGAGTATATCAGGCAGTTTATTCCTGAGGATGTATCAAATTTTGAGGTAAGGATTTAATAAATGGAAGCAGCAGGTCAGTTATCAATTACCAAGCTTATTTTTGATGCCAGCCCACTGGTACAGGCGGTTATGCTTTTTCTTCTAGCGATGTCTGTAGCATCATGGACAATCATAGTATCAAAGTCCAGTTCATACAAAAGTGCAAGAATGAAGGCTGATGAGTTTGAGGAGAAATTCTGGTCAGGAATTGATCTTAACAATCTCTATCAGGAGTGTATCAAGCGTTCTGCAACTCTTGTCGGTCTTGAAGTGATATATGCAGCCGGATTCAAGGAGTTCGTAAGACTCATAAATTCAGGTCCTGCAGATCAGGAAGTGGTTATGGATGGTACCTACAGACAGATGAAAGTATCAGAATCAAGAGAGATTGAAAATCTTGAGAACCATCTTGCAACTCTTGCAACTGTAGGTTCAATCAGCCCTTATATCGGACTGTTTGGTACAGTATGGGGTATTATGCATGCCTTTATCGCCCTTGCTGCCGTAAAGAATGCAACCCTGTCAATGGTAGCTCCTCCAATTGCTGAGGCTCTGATTGCAACAGCAATGGGGCTGTTTGCCGCAATTCCTGCAGTTATGTTCTACAACCGTTTTGTTACAAAGGTTGAGGCTCTTGAGAACAGATATGTAAACTTCATGGATGAGTTTGCAACTATTCTGAACAGAAGATTAGTCCGTGTCCGTTCAGAAATGAATCAGAAAGCACAGTCTCAAGTTCAGCAGCCTGTTCAGGAGAGCGCAAACAGAAACTATCAGAATAGCACAGGATATGTAAGAGACAGTGCCAAGCCATATTCACATCAGACAAATGAAGATCCTCAAAGCGCATTTGCAAGAGCAAGAATGAACAGGGCAATGCATCAGAACACCTCTTCTACCGTACAGTATCAGACTCCTGGAGTTGAGGGGGACAGATTAAGAAGATTGAACGGAACTTCTGTGGAGCACTAGTCTATGCAGTCAGCTAGAACAAGAACTAAATCAAGGGCAAAAGCAGAAATCAATGTAGTGCCATATATTGATGTTATGCTGGTGCTTCTGGTTATTTTTATTGCGACTGCACCTGTAGTGATGCAGGGGGTTACTGTTGATCTGCCTCAAGCTCAGGCTGAAACCATGAATGAGAATCAGCAGACTCCGATCATCGCAACAGTTGATAAGGTTGGTCAGTATTATGTAAGTATGGATTCTGAGGCTGTGAAGATGGGAAGCCTCGATGAGCTTACCTCATATGTGGCTCAGCTTTTGAGCAGAGAACCAACCCGTCCTGTAGTTGTGCAGGGGGATGCACAGGTTGCATACGACAGTGTTATTCAGTTAATGAATGCCTTGAAGAACAGCGGAGTCAAATCTGTAGGTCTTGTAACAGAGCCTATAAATTCCAACTAGCAGTTTGTAGCAGTTTTATTTCAACTAAAAGTTTATTCTATGAAGATCAATATGAAAGTGGCCTTTATTATAGCAGTTGCCCTGCATGCTGTAATAATAGCCTTTCTGGTTATCAGAGTATCACTGGACAAGCCTTCAAGACCGAATATGGGGCAGGGCGATATCATGCATGCGACATTTATTCCTCCTGCAAAAGGAAATCCAAACGGCAAGGCACAGAATAAAAAAAGCGCAGAGAGTGTAAAAGTCGAAGATACAAAGAAGAAGCTTGAAGAGATTGAGCGCAAGCGTGAAGAGAATCAGAAACAGCTTGAGCAGAAGAAGGCTGAGCAGGAAAAGAAGAGACTTTTAGCAGAAGAACAGGCTAAAAAGGTGGAACAGGAAAAAGAGCTTGCCCTAAAGAAGAAAAAAGCTGAAGAGAAGAAAAAACTAGAAGAAGAGAAGAAAAAGAAGCTAGAAGAGGAAAAGAAGAAGCTAGAGGAAGAGAAGAAAAAGAAGCTTGAAGAGGAAAAGAAAAAGCTAGAAGAAGAGAAAAAGAAGCTTGAAGAAGAGAAGAAAAAGCTTGAAGAGCAGAAGAAATTAGAGGAAAAGAAGAAAAAAGAAGCCGAAGCCAAAAAGAAGGCTGAAGAAGAGGCTAAAAAGAAAGCAGAGGCTGAAGCTAAAGCTAAGGCTGCAGCAGAGGCCCGTGCAAAAGCCGCAGCGGATTCTCTTGAGGATGATATCCTCGGAACAGCTGATGGAGATGAGGTTAACGGACAGGGTCTAGGCTCTGCCGGTGGTGGAGATGGCGGTTATGGCGATAAGGTAAGAGGTCTTATTGAACAGAACTGGCGCATTGATCAGTCAATGAATGGTAAAAAGGTGGTTGTTTCTATCAGACTGTCATCTGATGGAACAGTAATGGACAAGACCTGTCAGGGAGATACCAGAGTCTGCGACAGTGCCATCAAGGCAATTGATATGGTAGGTCTGTTCCCTAAGCCACCTGCAACATGCCCAGAGTGTTCAAACATTAAGATTTCTATGACACCAAAGCTGTAACAGGCATATAATAGGGTAACTTTAACCAAGGAGTTGTATTCATGCTAAAAAGAGTTCTGGCTGCAGTTGCAATGCTTTTTGTAGCATCTTCTGTTCATGCCGAATTACAGATTGAGATCACCGGTGGCATCAACGAAGGCCACAAGATTGCAATTTATCCGTTTACTCAGGCACCGGCAGTAAAGCTTGATGTTGCCTCAATTGTGTCAGCTGATCTGATGCGTTCTGGCAAATTCTCTCCAATTGCAGTGTCAGCACTTCCTCGAAATGGTGTCGTGGAAGGAAAGGTTAATACCGACGTGGTAGCTACAACAGGAGCAGAGGTAGCAGTATCAGGTATTGTTGAAGATCTTGGAAACAAAATGTACAAGGTTGAGTTCCAGGTGATAGGTCTTCAGGGGGATAACAAGGGAAAGGTTCTTGCCCATTATGCCGGAAACAGTGCCTTGGCAACCATGAGACAGGCTGCTCATCGTGTATCTGACAGAGTTTATGAAACCTTTACAGGTCAGAAGGGATGCTTTAGAACACGTATTGCATATGTGGTAACTAAGTTTGGGGCAAACTTCCCATATCAGCTGATGACTGCTGATTATGACGGATACAACGAAATTCCTGTCGTAAAATCAACTCAGCCAATCATGACTCCATCCTGGTCTCCTGATGGCACCAGACTTGCCTATGTAAGTTTCGAGAAGAGATCTCCGGCAATCTTTGTACAGGATATCTATACAAAGAAGCGTCAGAAGCTAGCTTCATTCACTGGTCTTAATAGCTCTCCTGCCTGGTCTCCAGACGGTACCAAGATCGCAATGACCCTGTCAAAGGATGGACAGCCTGATATCTATTATTTTGATCTGACCACCTCAAAGTTCCACAGAGTCACAAGCAACAGAGCAATTGACACCGAGCCTACCTGGTCAGCTGACAGCAAGTCACTGTACTTTACCTCTGAGCGAGGAGGAAAGGCTCAGATCTACAGACATGATTTTGCAACCAATACAGCAAAGCGTGTGACCTATCAGGGTGCAAAAAATTTATCTGCAAAGCAGATCCCAGGAACCAATTCTCTGATTGTAATTACTCAGGTAAACGGATTCAGAGTAGCCCGCGTGGATCCTGATGGTAGCATTTATATGCTGACCACCTCCTCATTAGATGAATCACCAAGTGTTGCTCCTAATGGAAGTATGGTAATATATTCAACAGTTTATCAGGGACGTAAGGGACTGGCTTTAGTATCATCAGACGGCAGATTTAAGGCAAATCTTCCATCAAGTCAGGGTGAGATCAGCTCTCCTGCATGGGGTCCTCTTTTATCAAAATAGTTAAATTCTACATATAGGAAATTTAAAAAATGTTTAAGAACTATTTGTTAACACTTTTATGCTCAATGGCATTAGTAACACTTACAGCATGTTCATCAAGCAATGAGCAGGCTGCCCTTGTTGAAGACTCAGAGCCAGCTTTAGGTCTTGACGATGATGGAGCCCTGACTGTAGGTGATCCAAACGCACAGCTTGACGGCTGGAATGGTCCTGCTGAGCTTGCTGACAGCCACACCGTTTACTTTGCATACAATTCAGAGAACATTCAGGATCAGTATCTTGGCGTAATGCAGGCTAATGCTGCCTACCTCAAGAAGAATCCAGATGCCAGAGTGATTATCGAAGGCCATACTGATGAGCGCGGTACTCCAGAGTACAATATTGCACTAGGTGAGAGACGTGCCCGTTCAGTTGCCCGTTACATGCAGAACCTCGGTGTAGACGTAAATCAGCTTTCAATTGTAAGCTATGGTGAGGAAAAGCCAGCTGTTGAAGGTCATGATGAGTCTGCATGGTCAAAGAACCGTCGTGCAGTTTTAAATTACTAATTTAGAAAATCAGATATAATATTAAAGGCGAGAGTAATGATCCTCGCCTTTTTTTATATTCGCCTCACAGGAGAATTACTTGCTGTTATGGTTAATAGTATTGTTAAAGTTTTAAGAATCGGAGCTGCAGCTGTTATTCTATGTTCATTTTCAGCCTACAGCGCAAATGATCAGGTTGCTCAGTTACAGAGAAATCTTTTGAGCCTTCAGAACAGAGTTCAGGATCTTGAGAATCAGTTGGCTGAATCTGAAGGACAGATTGAATCACTCAATCATGAGATTGAAGAGCTAAGAGCAGAGAATTCAAGATTAAAGAGCACTGCTAATGTTGGACTCAAGGGGCAGGAAGGAACAGCACAGGAGAAAGTGGCTGCAAACTCCTTATCAGATAGCACTGATGAAGCACACAGCAACAAGCTCTCATCAGATGTAGGTGACTCAAGCGGTACTATTTCAAAGAGCAAGCTGTCAAATCAGAAAGCCGTGGCACAGAATAATATTACCCCTGATAAAAAGACCGCTGTTGCATCCTCAGACGATCTTATTGCTGCAGATGAGAGCGCAACTAAGCAGTATCAGGCAGCATACAAGCTGCTGACAGACAATAAGCTCGATAGCGCAGCCAAAGCCTTTAATGCCTATGTCAACAAGTATCCAAAAAACTCACTGACACCTAATGCCTGGTATTGGTTAGGTCAGGTGCAGTACAAGCAGAAAAAGTATGCTGAGGCTCGTGTAAGTTTTTTAAACACAGCAAAATTCAAGAATGCTCCAAAGCGTGCTGATGCATTATATAAGCTTGGAGTTACCTCAAGCGCACTTGGTGACAATGAAAAGGCAAAACGCTTCTATGAGGTATTGATTAAGACATACCCATCAAGCAGTTCTGCAGTACTGGCAAGGAAGGAACTGTCCAAACTGAACTAGCATTTATAAGCCATTTGGTAAAATAAATATTTATTTTGTTAAAAAAATGCTTGCAAGAGCACAAATTTTTAGTAAAATAGTCGCCGTTGATTAGTTCAACAAAAAATAAGTTCTGATGATTGGGTCGTTAGCTCAGTCGGTAGAGCAGCGGACTTTTAATCCGTTGGTCGAGAGTTCGAATCTCTCACGACCCACCATTCAGGCTTCTTTTTAACGCTGGGTTGTTAGCTCAGTTGGTAGAGCAGCGGACTCTTAATCCGTTGGTCGCGGGTTCGACCCCCTCACAACCCACCATGCGTTAAAAAGAAAAAGCTTCAAGTGGGTTGTTAGCTCAGTTGGTAGAGCAGCGGACTCTTAATCCGTTGGTCGCGGGTTCGACCCCCTCACAACCCACCACTTGGATGCTTAGCTCAGTCTGGTTAGAGCATCTGCCTTACAAGCAGAGGGTCATAGGTTCGAGTCCTATAGCATCCACCATCTAAATGGCAACCGAGAGGATGCTTTTTTTATTTTTACCCTCGACTTTTGTGGTTCTCCCGCAATTTTGTTCTAGCACTGATTTTAACTAAACAAAATTCATATTTAGACTGTGCTACCTTAGGCAATGGACGAGGTATTACCTCTGAAGCTCTTTTTATCCTTAAGCTCTCAATCAAAGTTCTTACACTATTTTTTTTAACTCCTCAAAAATTCAGTAAATATAGTTTACTTACTGAAATATCAGAAAAAAGTTCCGACACTTTTAGTAAAACAACTTGATTGTTTCTTAACAGGAATATAAGAAAATACTTACATTTTTTATATTAAATATCGAATATTATTATGGATCTTAGCTATGCTGTTGCAAGTTTTGGTGGGAATAAAAACAGCAGATGAATATGCTCTTCTTCTTCTTATCCATCAAATTCGATTAAAGTTGCTCGAGCTGTCAGCAGACAGTTTTAAAAATGATTTTAAGAGTCTTTAGAATTTGAGCTGTGCAACTTTTTCTGTGGTATTTAGTCGCAAAGACTAGATGAACATGCAGATAAAAAGTAGAATGTCTAGTATGATAAACAACAGTTTTTATCGAGATAGCAAAGGATTAAATGAAAGTAGCAGATAACCAGTTCAGATTAGCATATAAAGGTAAAACCTGGGCAGGCTCACCTTTTGCGTCTGTTCTGCAGATTGGTTATGGCCAAAGCAGGTCTGAATCGCTCCATACCTAAAGAGTGGTTAGGAGAGCAGGTAAGACAGCTTGAGTATAAGCTAAAACACAAAGGCGGGATCTTTATCTGAGGGAGCGCAACCTCTCAAGAAGGTGTACCAGGTGTGGTCATATAGATCAGGAAAACAGCAAAACTCAGACAGGCTTTTGTTGTGTTAAATGCGGTTACTCCAACAATGCAGACATAGTTGGAGCCAACAATATAAAAGGGCAGGACATGCCAGGCTTAGGAGTGAGTCTAGTCAAAAAACTAGAGCCGCTGTAGTGTTTAAAAGACTGCAGCTGAGTGTCCCTCATAAGAGGTCAGCTACTCCAACCCACCCAAGCAAGCTAAGCAATTAGCCTCTGCAGTAGGGATCCTCTTGCTTGAGCAAGAGGAGGATGTCAAATGATAAATTCTAGGTATTAGTGTTTCATATAAGGTGAATACTGTGAAAGACAATAAGCCAGTTACAATCAAGACAATAGAAAAGGTTATTTCAAGAGATATCAGAGCTGAATTCAATCGAGAATTTGATCTGATTTCCAATTCCGGCATCCAGTTTCTAGATTTTGAGATTGATTTTGATTCAGAAAAGAATCCTGAAAACGAGATAAATCTAACCTCAGATGATGAAAAAATATATCCAGAGCAGATCAAATTCGGTAAGTTTGTCAGAATTGAAGAGCTGGGTAATCATTATGCGCGTTTTCGTTTAAATAAAACACAGGATGCCTATGTGGTTGATGACTGCATCAGTGATGGCAGGGAATATCTTAATAAGTACACTCTTTCACTTGAAGAATATCAGTTTGATAGTGAAACAGATGTTTACATGATTGATTCATTAAGATTGTACAACGGCATCTGGTTTCCTATTCCTTACTTCAGCAACAAGACCAACTGCGGACCTACCAACTGGGCTAGAGCCAGAGTAGTAAATCTTTCTGATCCGAAAATGGCAGAAGAGAAAGGTGGTCGCTATCATCTGACACTGGCATTTGATACCTCTCTTGAAGAGCAGAATGAGGATGGTCTTAACCTGACAGCACCAAGATTAAGGGATATTGATACGGCTTTCTCTTTTAGAGATGGCATTGAGGCAACAGAGCTTTTAAACGGCGTAGATGGCACAAGTTATGTAAGTGAATGGTCCAAGAGCATTCTAAAGGAGATCTACCCACAGTCAGTCAATGAAACAGCAGAGAAGTACAAGGCAGAGAGTGATGATGGTGAGTATATAAAGACACAGCTTTATGAAAAGCACTATCTTAATATGCTGTTTTTCCTAAGACATTTTTTCATGCCAAATGAAATCAAGCTACGAACATTTGACGAGTATAACAGCAGATCAGATCAGGCTCTTAATGTCAGTCTGATCCTTGATATCGGTAATTCACGTACCTGTGGCCTTCTGGTAGAGGAGGGAACCTCCATGACCAGCACAGATACCTTCCCTAACAGTACCCCTCTTGCCATCAGAGATCTGAATGCTCCTGAGAATGTGTATACGGGAGCTTTTTCAAGCAGAATTCAGTTCCAGATGGCAAATTTTGATTTTAACAATTGCTCTTCACTGTCTTCCCGTCTTAATGCGTTTGTCTGGCCTTCTCTTGCCAGAGTGGGAACTGAGGCAGCCAATCTTGAGGCATTGAAAGTTGGAAATGAGGGTAATACCGGATTGAACTCTCCAAAGCGCTATCTGTGGAAAATCACTGATGCTCCTCGCTCTGAGTGGAAGTTCAATTCAAATTCATATCAGATACCTGTATACAAGCGCAATGAAAAAAATGATAAGCTCTATCTGGAGATGAACAGGTCACAGCAGACTGAAAGTGCAGCTATCTATTATCAGGTTTCCAGGTTTATGAACTCATCTGGTGATGCTCTGTTTGCAAACACTGGCGACTCCAGTCAGTTAAAGGCAAATTATACTGGAAAGTCAGCAATGACCTTTATGCTCATTGAGATCATTCTGCAGGCAATGATGCAGATGAACAGTTTCTATTACAGAAACTCGATGGAAGATCATTCCCTGCCAAGAAAATTAAGGTCAATTGTTCTTACAACACCACCTTCAATGCCTGATGTTGAAAAGGAGCTCTTCAGATCATGCGCCTATCAGGCACTGGGTATAATCTGGAAGGCATACGGCTATGACAAGACTCCTGCAACCGAGTTCTGCTTTAGAACAAAGTCAAATCAGATGTATCCTCAGGTTCCACTGATCTTTTTAAAGTGGGATGAAACGCTCTCAGGACAGATGGTATATCTGTATAACGAAACACAGAGAGTCTTTAACGGCAACTGCAAGGATTTCATCAAGGAAATCAGACGATCGGATGCAGATGGCCGATTCAATGAGATAAGCAGGCCTCAGCTGGGCAAAGATCCAGTTCACTCTGTATCAGCCCGCATTGCCTCAATCGATATTGGCGGCGGTACCACCGATCTGGTAATTGCAGATTATGCCTTCCCAGACAAACGTCTAAAGGATGAGTGTGACTATGGCAACAAAGATGCTGAGGGAACAGAGATTGGCAATCAGAACGGCTCTATCAGAATAAGAGAGGTTTTAAAGGATGGCTTCAAGATAGCAGGTGATGATCTGGTACTTGATATCATCAGATCAGTCATCATTCCAAAGGTTGGAGGAGATGAACTTAAAAAGGTTGTAGGACTTTCATCAAGCTCAGATGTAAGCGTAAGACAGGCAAGAGTACAGACTGTAGAGCAGATCTTCTCAAAGGTTGCCTACAGAATAATCTCAAGACTTGAGGCTTTAGACAAGGTTCCAGCTGGAGTGACCGACATTGTCACACAAGGCACCGTTGAGGATTTTATCCTCTGCAAAGACAGATGTAATGTGGATATTCTGAACAATCCTGAGGAAGAGGTAATTCTCAAGGGTGACAGAAAAGTCGTGGATGAATCTGTAATCAAGTTCTTAAACAGTGAGCTTGGAGAAGACTTCAATCTTTTAGGCAGAAAACTGAGCGTTGATCTTTACAGATTAAATTATGATCTTTCAAGAGACGGATCATCTGATCTTGGAAAATGTCTCAACTATCTGAACACCATAGTAAATTCTTTTGGCTGTGACGTTCTGCTTCTGACCGGAAGACCATCAAAGATCCCTGGTATCAGAAAGCTTATTGAGAGCAAATCATCACTGTCACGCTATAGAATCATTCCAATGCACAGTTACAGATGCGGTGGCTGGTATCCTTCATTTGGCTCAACTGACGGAACAATCGGTGATCCAAAATCCACAGTGGTGGTCGGAGCTCTTTTAGGCTATACCAAGATATCTGATTCAAGCAAGCTCATGAATTTCAGAATTGATACCAATCTTCTGCCATCACCATCTCCAATGAGATTCTTTGGTGCACTTGATAATACCAATAAGCTTAACAAGGATGACCTCCTTTATAAGTTTACAAGCACTAGCGAGAGAAGCTACGATGATGACATCTCAATGAGCATGTATGACAGAGACATAGTTTTTACCAAGTTCAACGCAGACGATCTGAAAATAGAAAAGATAGGAGAGGATGACTCCCGCAATATCAACACAGAACTGTCCCTCAATCTTGGATACAGACAGTTTGCTGATGATGCCTTTATGGCAAACATGCTATATACACTTGAGCCATACGCAAGTGTCAATGATTTAAAGAAGGTCAAGGATACAAGGAACTGGACTATTCCTGATGACATTGAGCTTACTTCAGAATATCTTGAGAAAATGAAAAACACAGAAGATGGACTTATCTTCAAGCTCAGGAAGGTTGGTGTTCCATGCACTCTGGAGTGTGCAGAAAAGCTTGAAAATGAATTCAGGGAAAACTGTACAATTTATGAGGGTGAAGTTGAGCGTCTTATTGCACAAAGAGAGCAGGCAGAAAAGGAGCAGCTCTCTGCTAGTGAGAGCAAGTCTGGAATTTTTGGCAGACTCTTTGGAAAAAAGAAAGAGGATGATTCTCCTTCATTCTCAACTTTAGATCTTCAGCATGAAATAAATTCAAAAATTGCAGAGCTCACCAGACAGTATCGTATAAGTATCAACCGAAAGATGAGCCAGATCCTAGAGGATGGAATTGGTCAGTATAAAGACATGTTAGGAGCAAAGCTTGAGTCCATCAAGAATAAAATCAACGGCTTTCAGACTGATGAAAAGATGCGCTTTAATATTACAATCGATGGCGCATCCATCTCCGGTAGCGAAGAAAAATGCAAGGATTCACCAATTACTGAATGCATAAGGTTCATGAGACAGGAAGATCCTGAAAATGCTCTTACCATCTTTATGATGTGGATTAATGATGCAAAACAGAATGACAGTTCAAAGACTCCGGTAAAAGACTTCCTGAATCTAAGGCTGAAGACCGTATCAGGTTCGGATGAAGAGTATTGGACAAATACAGGTATACTTCTCAGGTAAGGTTTAATCATGGCAGACAACAGATATACTGATAACAATCTTGATAAGGTGGCCTCATCATGTGAGAACATCATCACATGGTTTGACGGGGTTGATGACGAGAAGATAAAGGCACAGAGAAACAGACTTGAGATAGATTTATGCAATCTTATCAATGAGTCAAAGGCTGCCCATGAGGTACTTCCTGTAAAAACAACTCTAGGTGTGTTCGGTGCTTCCCAGGCTGGCAAGAGTTATCTTGTGTCAACTCTTGCATCTTTTGAAGGAGATGATCTTACAGCAGAGTTTGATGGGGGAAAGATAAGCTTCTTTCTGCACATGAATCCTACAGGTTCAGATACTGAGGCAACCGGTATTGTCACCCGCTTTACCAAAAATGCCAAGAGCAGAAATATCAAGGGCTTTCCATTCAGAGTCAAGGTGTTTACAGAGTCAGATCTTGTAAAGATTCTGATTAATTCCTATTTTGCTGATCTTGCTCTAAAGACAGATAACATTGACTATTATTCTGAGCAGAATGCATATCTTTCTGACAGAAAAAATATTGAAGCTCTGTTTATGGATCTTGAAAAGGATGAGTATGCACTTAAGGATGAGATAAATCCTGTCAGGGACTATGACATTATCTCTATTGCGCAGTATGTTCAGAAAAAGGCTGAAGGCTGTGACCTTTCTGATGCCAACAAGTACCCATTAGACTGTGAACTGTGGACAAAGGCAAGAAAGATTGTTTCAAAGCTGAATTTTGCCGGTCGCAGCAGACTGTTTTCCGTTTTATGGAATAACAACGCTCCTTTTACCAGAATCTTTTCCACCATAGGCAGACAGTTGCTTGAACTTGAAGGTGCAACTGAGGTCTATGTACCTGTAAACTGCTTTGTAGATGATCCTTCACTGCCATATGACAGGCTTACAAAGCGCAGAGGTGGAACCTTGATCGACATCGGTGCAATAAAGTCGATTCTGGATGTCACAAATGATGATTCACAGTCTGTTGATGTCTGCATCATTGACAGCTCTGGAGAGGAAAAGATAAGAAAGATCCTCTTCCCGACACTGGCATTTGCAGCAAGTGAGCTTTCATTCCCTCTTCCAAAGGAGAGTAATGCTGACTGTTTTGATGTACTAGATTTTCCAGGCTGCCGCTCAAGAAAGAGAGATGAGGTGTCAAAACTTGGAGAAACAGGGGCAAAGGCAGCAGATCTTACAGAGTACCTAAGACGAGGAAAGGTGGGATATCTATTTGAGCAGTACTGCACCCGCCGAGAGATTGATGTTCTCCTGTGGTGTATTTCTGTGTCAAAACAGCAGGAAGTTATTGATGAGCAGATAGACAGTATTTCCTCATGGGTTAACTCAAATGTAGGAGCAGATGAGACTCAAAGAGCAAAATTTGCTCACAGTCCACTAGTTGGAGCATTCACCAGATTTGATGACTGCATAACGCTTACAATTAAAGACAAGCAAAAAGACTATGATGGAATTCCTAAAAAGCTTGCAACAGCTCTGGAGTCCTTCCACAGAGGATGGCTTGACAGCTGGGTGCAGGGGGAACCTTTCCATGATTTCTTCTTTGTAAGAAAGCCTAATATTCCTGACAGTGACAGACTGTACAATCTGGATGATACAGGCAAGGAATTATCCCTGCTTGATACAGAGAATGTGAAAAATCAGGTAGAAGCCTACAGGGAGAGAATTCTTGCTTGTAAGGAGATTAAATACGTTCACAAAGACCCAGATGGCGTTGCAAGAACAGTTGATGAGGTGTTAAATCCATCTGACGGTGGTGTTAACTATCTGGCTGATTATTTAAGAAAGACTTTTGACGGTTATTCAGACAATAAAAAGCATACTGTTTCAAGAATAAAGGCCATGACAGAAGATCTGATCAAGAAGCTTGGAATGCTCTGCAACAGAACAGGTCTTGATGCGTTAAACAAGCTCAAGGCTCAGGCTGTAGATGATATCAGATCACTTGTGCAGTGTGAAAAGATGGCTGGAACACTGAGTGATTTCAGGCAGTTCATTGAAATTGACAAAGATAAGGCCAGAGAAGACTATCTGGCAAATCAGGCAGACAGCAAGGCAAATGGTTCATACCGTTTTGCCAAGACTTTAAGCCAGATGCGAGAGGAGAACATTTCAAGCATCTGTTCAGGAGCTTTCTTTGAGCATATGTTTGCAAATCTTAAAAACAGCTGGACACAAAAAGAGCAGGCAAGCGTCGAGGCCATAACAGATGAGCAGTTAAGAAAGTCTGAGTATTCGTTCTTTATAAATGAGAATGACGGTCAGATTATCAGAAACGAGAAAGTATTAAGGGAGAAATTTGCATCTTTGCTTACCCGCTTTACCACAGAGCTTAACAAGGCCTATTCAGTGCTTGGTGTTGAGGATGCGGTAGTCAAAAAGCTTGAGCCTTATGAAAAGGATCTGTCCACGAAGGGCAATCTTGCAGAAGGTCAGTGCATGAGAGCATTAAAGCTGATTTCTGACTTTAATACCTATCTGTATGTCGATAAGCTAGATAGCAGTGAAATCGAGCATTTTGACAGGAATGACACTGATAGAGAATTCTACAGGGAGAATATAGGTTATACCTCACGAAATATGTGTCTGGTACCAAATATTAGTAGCGCAATGGTTGAAAATATTGAGTCTCACTATCTGAATGATTATTTCAGTGTGCTTCTCAACCTAATCTGCGTAAAGAATCTGACTGCAAAGAGCCCATATAATGTTACTCCGGCTCAGGATGAGGCTCTGGCATCAGAGCTTTTGGTTATTGAAAATTCCATGACAGAAGAATAGAGATAATTTCATTTACAGGACAAAATGGCTGATAACAGAATTATTGCTGATAATGGGGGCAGTACCCTCATCATAGAAGGGATCCGTAATTTTTCAGATAAGCTGGGAAGTTCAAGTTTCCTGAATCTTATTTTTATGAATGGCTCAGGTAAAATCTCTGAGTGCATCGCTAAAGATATTACCTATAAAGGGTCAAGAATTGAGATTAGGCTTCCTGCTAGTGTAAATAATGAGCTTGCCTATAGGGCAAAATCATGTTCTCACAGATTTACTCTGAGGTTTGCAGAGGTTGACTCATCTGGTAACGCTCTTGGCAGTACTCTGACATCTGAAGTGATTGCTCTTGGTAATTTTACCATTGTAAAAGAGCAAGCTGTGTCTGAAATCACTGAAGTTAAGGAGGAGTCTATCATTGCTCCTGTTAATGATCCTCCTTTAGCACAGCAGAGCAAAAATAAAGGCTCAGCCTTAAAATTCGTGATAGCAGGAGTGGCTGCATTTTTACTGCTTCTTGCTGTTGCATTTCTTGCATGGTTGCTGTTGTTTAACTCTAATTCCTCTGATGAGACTCAGGAGAGTATGGAGGCACAGGAATCTGCCGTTCAGGAGTCCGTTCCTGAGAAAGATGAGGAACCTGCAGCTGAGGTTGCAGCAAAAACTCTGTCTGATGAAAGCTATGGAGCAGAGAAATCTTCAGCTACAGTCGGTGTGTGCCGTATTTCATCAGATACTGATGCTGTGATTATAAAAAACTGTCTGGCTTCAACTCCAGATACAACAGCAGTCCTGAACCTTGCAGAGGAAGCTCTGTCAAAGAACAGATGCGAACTTGGAAAACGACTGCTCTCAGCATATGGCAGACGTGACAGCAAGGTTTCGCTGATATTTGCTAAATATTATAATGCCAATGAGCAGAAGGAATCTTCATGTATTGCAAAGGATAAGGCTCAGGCTATCTACTGGTATGAAAAGTCGGCAGCTCTTGGAAATCAGGAAGCCGCTGATGCATTAACTGGACTTAAGAAATAGTTAAGGTCTCATATGAAAAAGATTGGATTATTATCAGGACTGGCAGTTTTATCACTGCTTGGACAGAACAGCTTTGCGCAGGATGAACCACTTCTTATTGAAGGCAAGAGTTCAATTTACCAGAGAGTTCTGACAACCCCTTCATGTAGGCTGATGAAGAGTCCTGCCGATAAAAACGGCAGCACAGTTGATGCATTTACCCGCTTTTATGTTTATGAAAGAGAAAACGGCCTAATCAAGGTGGGACCTGATGATAGCGGAAAGATATCAGGATATCTTTCAGATAAATGCACGGTTGACTGGAAGATGCAGACTGCTCTGATGTTTACCAATCCTGCCAACAGAAACAGAGCGCTGGTCTTTAAAACCAAGGATGCATTAAATTCAGTTATTGAATCTCCAGATCCAGCTGCAAAGATGCAGCCTCTGATGAAAAAAGCTCTGTCAGGTCAGTACGCTGAGGGAGTAGTTTCAATTGAACCTGAGAACTACATCGATTACAAGAATCAGTTCTATCTTTTACCAATTCTGGATTTTGAGGAGACCATGTTTGATGACGGCAATTACGTGCGAGAGCTAAAGATTGCCTCAGTTACCAAAAACGAAGGACAGTCCTCAAAAAATGATGAAGACAACCAGCTTAAGATTTTCAAGGCAGCAATTGTCTTT
The DNA here is from genome assembly GCA_051891035.1 of Succinivibrio sp. Lineage (GTDB taxonomy): Bacteria > Pseudomonadota > Gammaproteobacteria > Enterobacterales > Succinivibrionaceae > Succinivibrio. The sequence continues at coordinate 54,353 of JBJFET010000139.1, forward strand.
GTAATTGATTCTAGTATTTCAATGCAGCCTTACATTGACAGAACCAAGGAGACTATCCAGACAATCACAAAATCAATTCATGATTTGGGACTGTCATCAAATGTGCATTTTGGTCTTGTATCCTTCAGATCAAATACCAAGGTCACTCCTGCACTTGAGTACACATCTAAGGTATTTGTAAAACCAGGTGCAGTAACTGATGAGAAAGAGTTTGAGAACAAACTGTCATCTCTCAATCAGGCAAAGGTATCAAGCAAGTATTTTGATGAGGATTCTTTTGCTGGTATCAGTACAGCTCTTGATGAGGTTGACTGGTCAGAGTATGGCGGACGTTACATCGTACTTATTACAGATGCCGGTGGCATCAAGGGGTCTGATAAGCTGTCAAGTACAGGACTTGACAGTAAGGAGCTTAGAGTCGAGGCAGATCACAAGGGGGTGGCAATCTATACCATGCACCTTCTTACTGATTCTGGCAAAAGAAATTCAAATCATGAAAAGGCTAGAGCACAGTATATGGATCTGTCATATAACCAGACCATCAGCAAGTCTCTGTACTATCCTGTAAATGCAGGCAATGTTGACAGCTTTGGAAAAATGATTGACAGTCTTTCAAACAACATCACAAAGCAGGTAAAACTGCTCTCAGAGGGAAAGTCTGCAGTTGGAGAGGCTATGACCGAGGAGAGTGATTCTCAGATGGAGAAGGATACGGTAGCACTTGGCTATGCCATGCAACTTGCCTATCTTGGAGAGAAGCTTGGTACTTCTGTGCCTCCTTTCATGACAGGCTGGATAGCAGACAGAGATCTTGCATCTCACGACAGGGCAACCAGTACACCGGTAGTTCTGCTTACAAAAGGTGAGCTCTCTTCACTCAAGGATATAACCTCAAGGATCCTCGATACAGCCAATCAGGGAATTCTAGAGCCAGAGCAGATGTTCAGTCAGCTGCGTTCAATTGCTGTATCATTGGGACGTGATCCATCAACAATCAGCAAAGAGAAGACATTAAAGCTTAATGAACTTGGATTGTTAGGTGAGTTTATTGAAGATCTTCCATACAAGAGCAGAATTCAGGAGTTAGATGAAGACACCTGGTCTAGCATGGGGCCTGATGAACAGAATCAGACAATTGAAGATCTTGAGAACAAGCTTCGCTACTATCAGCAGTGCAATGATGATGCTGCCCGCTGGATACAGCTGAACAAAGATGAGGATTCATCAGAGGCTGTATATCCTGTTCCACTTGAAGTATTACCTTAATGAGCGATATATCCTATAAGATTTCCGATCTGTCTTTTTCCTACAGGAACAAAGACGGATCGTGCGGTTATACGGTAAAACTGCCAGAGCTTTTGCTAAAAAGCGGGCAGGTTATGTGTATTACCGGAGTGTCAGGCTGCGGCAAGAGTACTCTGCTTGAGTGTCTTGGCCTGTTAAGAAACACCTATAGCGCTGCCACTCAGATTATAGGAGATATGGACATTTTTAATCTGTCCGTAAAAAAGCGGAATCTTTTTGCAAGTGCCTATCTTGGTTATATGCCTCAGACAGGGGGACTTGTTCCTTATCTTAGTTTTAGGGACAATCTTGCGCTGCAGATAAAGGTGGCAGCAGGGGCACTTCACACTCTTACAAAGGAGAGAGCTGATACAGACAGACTTATGAGAGACATATTAAACAGCCTTGATGAGTTTTCCATGTCTGATTTAATTGACCGCTATCCTCATGAACTGTCAATCGGCCAAAGGCAGAGAGCAGTTTTTTTCAAGACACTCTGTCACAGACCAAAGGTTCTTTTGATTGATGAGCCTACATCCTCGCTTGATCCTGAGCATGGAGAACTTCTGTTTTCAAATATAGTGAAGATGTCACAGGAGCAGGGAATATCTGCTCTTGTTGTGACACATGATCTGTCTTTGGTTAATAAATTCTCACTGCCATCTCTTGATTACCGCTTGAGTGAAAAGAGCACTGGAGAGTTTGTCCTAAAGAGGAGTCAGCATGATAACTAAGCTTGCACTTCAGTCGTTAAGATTTGAAAAACTTCTGACAGTAAGTCTTATCGCAACGCTGATGGCTGTAATTGCTCCTCTACTGATTTTGTTTTCACTTCGTTATGGAATTGTCAGCACTCTTGAGAGCAATCTCAAATCTTCACCTGTTAATCTTGAGATAAAGCTTAATACCGGCTACAAGCTTGATGAAAGGTTTTTCAGTCTTCTTGAAAATGACAGCAGAATAGACTTTTTCATGCCTCTGACCCGCTCATTGAGTACTACGGCAGACATCAGTGCAAATGGAACTCTAAAGCGTGATTTGACAGCTCTTCCTTCAGGAGCAGGTGATCCTGTCCTAAAAAAAACAGGTCTTGAGGATGAGCTGAAAGACACAGAGGCCTATCTGTCCGAGACCCTTGCCTCTGAGCTTTCTCTGAAAAAGGGTGACACCTTTAAACTTGTAGTCTCAAGGATCAAGGATGGTGAGAGGGTAAACAGCGTTGTTCCATTTACCATGAAAGGTGCTGTAAAAAAGGAATATCTTCCCTACAAGACTATGCTTATAAGCTTTAACACTCTTATATGCATGGAGGATTTCAAGGATGGATTTGAGCCTTTGATATTTTCAGATGGTTCATATCCTAATGAGAAGCGCAAGTATTTTGCCAAGGCCAGAATTTATGTAAAGACCCTTGATGATGTTGCTCCTGTTGATGCCATGCTCAACTCCATGAATTATCAGACATTCAGCAGGCTGTCTTCAATTGAAGAGTTCAAGGCTATAAGCAGAGTTCTCAATTATCTGTTTTCAGTCATATCACTGATTTCAGTTACAGGTGGAATACTAGCAAGTGCAGGACTCATACTCACGTTCATATTAAGAAGTGAAAAGAGTTATGCGCTTCTGATCCTCACAGGTATCAGCCGTACAAAGATAGCGCTGATGGTGGTTTTACAGAATGTGATCCTCTCAGGAGCTGCATTTGCCTTCTCGGTAGCACTCTACTTTTCTGGAAGTTACATATTTAATAATTATTTTTCTGGCCTGACAGGAATGGACTGTGTTGTAAGTTCACTTACTCTATGTCATCTGTTATCAGGCTATCTGATTACACTGTCCATATCTGTAATCACAGGTGGACTGATAATTTATTTCAGACTGTCAAAACTCAGGATTGCAGATACATTAAGAGCGGTATAAATGAAAATGTCAGCAGTTTCCAGCCATAAATTGTTAAAAGTAGCATTATTAACAGCTGCATTATCTGCAGTAAATCTCTCTTTTGCAGATGATCTGTACAATCCCAATCCTGACAGTGATGATGTGACAGTGTCCATGCCATGCAACGCCAAGATGGTATTCAGAAAAGTATATACCTCAACCTCCGCACAGAAGGTAAAAGACAAGGCATATAACGCAGGCTCTTCAGAGAACAGTTCACCAATGAGTCAGAATCCAAGCCGGCGATATGTACAAGGATCATTTCATGATGACAGGGGCTATTACTATCTGATTGGCAAGTATGAGCTTATGAAGGGACAGTATGAAGCTCTGGTAAATCAGGACAAATGCCGATCCACAAATAAAATGTCGAGACTTCCTGCTGTACAGATTTCGTATTTTGATGCGCTAAATGCTGCAAATACCTATTCGATATACTTGCAATCGGCCAAAGATACACCTGCAAACGGAACTGTCAAAGCCTATGCACGACTGGTAACGGATGATGAGTGGGAGTATGCCTGCAGAGGCGGCAGTGCGGTAACTCAAAGTGAGTTTGAAGCTGATTTGCCTCCAATGGAAAATGATGACATCTCTTTATATGCCTGGCATCAGGGAGCACAGAGTGCTAATGGCAAACTGCAGCTGGCAGGTCTTAAAAAGCCAAATCCTCTTGGAATATATGACATGCTTGGTAATGCTCAGGAGATGACTCTTGAGCCTTTCAAGGCTGTAAGAACAGGACGACTACTGGGAATGTCAGGCGGAATCTGTGTAAGAGGCGGAAGTTATCTTTCTCCAAAAGAGTCACTCAAAAGTGCTCTTAGAACCGAAAAGCCACTGTATAAAGGCAACAGGGAATTAAGTGCTAACGATACCTCCACCCGTTTCGTGCTGGGATTGCCTGTTGCATCAAACATAGATGAGATTAAAAAACTCAATGAACAGATCAGAAGTCTTGGTAATGGTGAAGGAGAGGATGGCGCCTTATCTGGAGAGGCTGAAAAGCTGGCAAAACTTGATGAGTCCAATAAGAAGAAGCAGGCAGAGCTGAACAAGGAGAAAGCCGAGCTTAAAAAGGCAAATGATGCTCTTGAACAGAAGAACTCTTCTCTAGAGGATAAGACATCAGAACTTAGCCGAATCAATAATGATCTTATGTCTTTAAACGAGAAACTGACACAGAGCAATGAGGATTTAAACAGTCAGTTAGGTGGACTTAAAGGAAAGATTGAACTTGCAAACTCAGAGCGTGAGAGCATGCGGGACAATGCTGTTACAGCAAATTTAAGACTCGGAGGTTTCCTGTGCAAATCCATTAAGGATGAGCAGTCATCTGTAAAGTATTTTGCAAATATCAGCAAGGTTGCAAAGGAGCAGTGTGAGAAAGACGGAAACAAGGTAAGATGTGGTTTTTATGAAAAGATTGAAAAAATGCTCAAAGATCATGAGCAGGCATTACAGACCATAGTTACCTACTATGGTGATACCATGGCCGATGCTAGTGCCAACTACAATCCTGCAAATTTCAAAAGTCAGATAGCAAATTCAAAGCAGGCCTTTGGATCACAAACCGTCTATGAGAGTTTTATTGACAGATATTATCAGGATCTGATGAATTATCAGAAAGACTCAAAAGACAGAGCTGCAAACCATAAAAAATGGATGGAGCAGTGCTTTCTAGTCAGATAAGGGAAAAACAAGATGCTAAGAATTTACAGATGCAGGGAAGAGGAAGTCTCACCTGAAGTAAAGAACTATGCACTGCATGCGGTAGCTTTTGAAAATGAGATAGCATCACGATTTGGTGCCGATTACAGGAACATCATGGCCCGTCCTGAGATAAGTGATAGCTATGTCAACTTCTACACAGCTCTATCAGGTGAAAGTTTTGCGCTAGATGAGAGCAAAAAGGAACTCTACTCAAGTGAAATAGCCGAACATGACAAAAAAAGACAGGCTATCGTGGATTTTTTTTCAAAAAAAGATCTCACTCTAAATGATCCATCGCTAAAGCCATATGTTGCCGATTATATAAAGCTCGTAGACAGTGAGAATCTGATTTATCTTGTAAACAGAAATCCTGTTCTTATTCCAAAAAGCTCTGTCAGAAGGGTAAAAGCAGCAATACCACCTGTGCCACCGGCAGTCGCTGGTAGAAAAAGAGGCTGTCTTGTTCCTTTTCTTCTGATGCTACTGCTGTTTTTACTCTTATTGCTGATCTTATGGTGGTTTCTCATAAGACCATGGCCAATGTCAGGTAACTTTTGTGACACCTTTAAAGGCAGATTCTATTCAGACAGTGATCCTGCCTTTGTGATACCTGAAGATCATGATAATGATCTTGAGGAGCTACTGAGCTCACAGGAAGATGAGATAAAGGCAAAAGAAGAGGAGGAAAGACTCAAGGCTGAGGAGGAGGCACGACTCAAGGCTGAGGAGGAGGCAAGGCTCAAGGCTGAGGAGGAGGCACGACTCAAGGCTGAAGAGGAGGAAAGAGCAAAGGCTGAAGAGGCTGCAAGAGTAAAGGCTGAGCAGGAGAGAGTTGCTAAAGAGAAAGCTGAACGTGAGGCAAAGGAGAGGGCTGAGCGCGACGCAAAAGCCAAGCAGGCAGCTACTAAAAAGATGCCAAAGTGCAAGATGCTAAAGGAGCAGGGCAAAATGCCTCAGCTTGTCATAGCCTTTGATGGTTCAGAGTCTATGACCATGCCATATGGAAGCACATCAAGGCTGGTTGCAGCAAAGATGGCTGCAAATAATCTGATAGATACAATAGACAAGAATGTCAGCATTGGGCTAATTGAAATTAATGGGTGTCCTGCCTCAAAGGTAAGAGGTTTTTATGTCCCAGATCAAAGAGGAATGCTAAAGCAGAAAGTTTCCTCCATCAATCCATATCAGTATGACGGTAAAACTCCGCTGGTTCACGGATTAAGACAGATTGAACAGTTAACAGACGGGATCAATTCTGATGCCGTGGGCATTCTGATAAGTGATGGTGAGGATACCTGTCCTTTCACCAACGCCATGAATGTGTGCACAATTGCAGAGAATATACATAATAAAAAGCCAAAGCTTAAGATTCATACTATTCTTATCGGAGACAGTATCGATTCGGCAGCCTGCATAGCCCACAATACCGGCGGACAGGTATTTAAACCAAAAGATGCAGGTCAGATAGACACCTTTATCAAACAGGCCGGAGCATCATTAAAGAGAGTTTGTGAAGATTAGTTTTTTTTAGGAACAGAATATGGCTTCAAGATTACTGAACAGCGGCGAACTTAAGAACTACCATGCCATAGGCGAGGATGGAGTACTAGTTTGGCAGAGAGCTGATGCCTTTAGAACATCTATTCTCAATTCAAAAATGCTAGGCGAGCAGTATGCAAGATGTCTTGCATCTCCTCGTTTTACCTCTGACGGAAGTCATGTGGACTGGTTTATTCCTTTTGAATCAGACAGAGCAGATGGAGAATACCATGTGGTTGAATGGACTGCTGCAAGTCCTGAAGAAAAAGAGATAGCAAGAGCAAAGCTTAGCAATATTGAGGAAAAGTTCATCAACTTTGGCTATAACCTTCAGGCAAATGCCATTAACTCAAATGACCGTCTCTTTTCACATTTTCTAACAGGAAACGAGCATGTGAATGTAAGACTGCCTGCCTTTCATTTTCCTGATGAGTCATGTGTCTATATAGTAAACGGTGAGCCGGTTATAACCTTCTGGGGCTTTTTAAGGGGCGATGGCAAAGTTACAGGAGGTCCTTTTGACTCTCTTTATGCTCGTCCTGCAAAAACAGCCGCCGCAGGCGCAGGCGGGGTAGCTAGCGTAGCTGCAACAGCTGCAACTGCTGCAACAGCCACTGCAGGTGTTACTGCTGCACGTTCTCATCATCTGTGCTGCATCCTTTTGCCTTTACTGCTGCTACTGCTTCTGCCACTGCTTCTGTATCTGTTATGGTGGTACTTTTATGCCGGCAACAAGCCACTTTTCAAGGTATATCCAGATTTGAACCTTGATCCTTCAATAACAGTTGATCTTCCATTGCCTGATCTGACATTAGACGGCTTTGATGCAGATCTTGATGGGGTAAAGCTTAATGATGGCATTGTTCTTCCTGAGGGTAAACTGCTTCCATCTCGTACCGCAGATGAAGAATATGAAGCTGTTCAGAATGAAGAGCTGAATGAGGGGGAGCCACTAGCTGAAAACACTGATCTTTCTGAGCAGAGTGATGTTGCTGAAAATGATCCTTCTGCACAGATACCTGAGATTGAGCAGGCAGATGATACAGACAATACCACACAGACAGAGAATGAGGAACTAGCCAAGATTCCATTATCAGAGCCAGATGTTCCTCTAGATGACAGCATGAACACAGATGATGGTATAGTGCAGTCTGACAGTGGTTCTGCTACAGATGCTTATTCAGAAGGTCCGGCAATTTCCAATTCGGATCTGAAAAGTGGTGATATCTCAAAATTTGATGGAACCTGGAAGGTAAAATCAATGATTGTTGATAAGCAGACAAACAAACCACTGCAGCTTCAGTATGATTTTAAAAACGGCAAGGGAACTGCAACCATCACACAGCAGAACGGAGTCAAGTGTCAAGGCGCTGTTGATGGAGGACTTTCAAACAACTCATTTACAATAGGCAGTGGAGCAACTGCAAAGTGCACAGATGGTTCAACCTATGCACTGCCATCGGTTGAATGTGTACCAGGAAAGAATGGTTACTCTCAGTGTACCTCAACATATTCAGGTCAGGGAGATGATGGAAAGAACTATAAGTTCCCTATGACAATTCACAGATAGCATATACGTTAAACAGATCTGAAAACAGTCGCGATAAACAAATTGAGAATATGAGGATGGGGAAATGAAAATAAAAAGAACGATTATGTCAGCAGCAATGTCGCTATTTATAGCCGGATGTGCAAACACAGGAACATCTGCTGCATCTGATGTAGATCCTGATCTTAAGAAGGACGAACCTAAATTTTTCTCCAGGTCAGGAGCAACTGCCTGTGCAGGAGGAGCTCTGATAACAGGTCTTGCATGTCTGCTTCTCAAGGATGATAAAAGGGAGGTATGTCTGGCAGCGGCTGCTGCAGGCTGTGTCCTGGGAATGACTAGCAACTATGTGTTAGACAAGCTTCGTTCTAATTATCATAATCTTGAGGATCAGCTTGATGCTGTAAAGGCTCAGGTTCAAGTTTCAATCAAGAGTACAGAGTCACTCAATGAGAATATCAGGGAAACTCTCAATGATGACAATAAGGAAATTGAAATGATTGAAAAGGGCATAGCTGATGGAACAAAGAGTCAGTCAGATCTTGAGAAAAAGGTATCACAGATGGAGCATAACATCGAATACTTGAAATCAAGACTTGCAAAAGATCAGGAAAATCTCAAGGCTCAGACAGAAGCCTATGAAGGGCTTAAAAACGGAGAAGGTGGCGTAGATGCTCTAAATCCAAAAGATGCTTCAAGGAAAAAAGCTGAGCTTGAGGAATCAATTGCCAAAGCCAATGAGAACCTCCTTTATCTGCAGAATGAAATCAGCACATATGCTGAACGTACAAATGCGTTAAGGGCAGGCATGAGAGACAAGGCTGCATAAGATTGGGTAGATTCATTATGATTGGAAAGTATATGACAAGAAAGATTGTTGCTGTAGCTGTCTTATCAGTGCTGTTGACAGCATGCACCATGACACCAGAGCAGTGCGATCCTAGTATCAGTGATCCGGGAATGCTAGATAAGCTTGGCTGTGTGGTATCAGGATCATATGAGAAAAGAGTAGACAGCAAAAAGCAGGAGATCCACGATTTAAGAGAGGAGCAAAGGGCTCTTACCGAGCAGTCCCTGGCACTAAGTCAGAGTCGATCTGAACTGATTAAAGACAGAAAACAGCGCTATAGGGCGCTAGATGAACTCAATGAGAAGATAGCTGATATAGAGCAGTCTCTAGCAGCGAAAAATGCCCTTACAAAAGATCTTGAGGCAAAGATTGCTAAAGTTAAGGCATCAAGTGCCAAAGCAAAGGATCTAGATGAGGATGTAAGCGTGATTGAGAAAAAGGAGCAGTTTGAAAAAGTTCAAAATGACATGGACTCTCTTTTAGAGGCAATGGCATCTGAGTATTAGCTGTTAACTTTTGCTAAGGTGCAGAATTACCTGCACCTTAATTCCATTCTTTAATGATCTGATATTTTTGTGAATTTTCACAAATTTTTCTGAAAAAACAGGGAAAACTTCACCTGTCTGATAATAATCTTGTGATCTGCTCTATATTTCAGACTCAATGCTTTTATTTAAAATAACTCTGAATTTTATAGTGTTAAAACTGAGTTAACAAAGAGCAAATATAGCTTCAAAAATAGAATAAGGAGGAGCAGATGGATCGTTCTAATTTTAAAGAGGCCTTTTATAATTTAAGTACTGGAACTCCAACCTACGCTCATATTGTTTCTGTCATAGAAGGAAAATTAGTTAAGCTAATATCACAGAGAAAGAGACTGCCTAATGCAACCGAGGATGGCCATCATCATGTTCAGCGAATCAAGGTTGATATTGATGGTGTAAATCTTTTCAATAAGCAGAAGACTCTGACAGATGAAGAGGCCAAGGATGCCTTAAAGCAGATTATAAAGGTTTTTGATAAACCTGCAGTTGACTCTAAAAAGTGTGAAAATCAGAAAGAAAACGAAACCGTAGAGGATAAGGATCAGATTTCAAAGCCTAAGTACACTTATCCAGAGCTTACCATTGATCAGGTAGTTGATCTTGTGTATGTATCACTAACAGGTTACAGCGTTTCAAATTTTGAGGGATTTGTTTCTTACCATTATGTCAAGGTGCATACTTACACCTATCTGCCAAATCCTGTTCAGAGAGATGTAACAGAGCCTGTTGTTGAGGTTAAGGTTGACGGTTATCCTCTGTTTACAGTTGTAGGCTATGTTCCTGAAGATGTGGTAAAGCAGTATGCAGATATTCTTCGTGGGAAGCTGAATGAAAAGCAGGAAGACTAGTCAAAACTGATTCCTGCAGATCATATCTGATATTCCTATTTTTACATATCGTTGTGTATCAAAAGGAAAATAACTAAATCCTCAGCTAATTGGCTGGGGATCTGTTTTGGGAATTATCCTAAAACACCCGTTCTGTTAATTTTTCTCATCTTCCTCGTATTCAATATTCATTCCAGTCTCTGCTCTAGGAATATTCAATGACTATAACAGCTTATTTTGAGAGGGGGACCCGATTTTTCTGCAGGAGGCACTGATTTCAATAAAACGGTACTCATACAGGTTAGAGCCTATGAAATCAGCGTATACACGAAAATTTAGTAAATTTGCCAGATAAATTTGCTAGAATAGGTGCAAATTTTTAACAATGAACGAATAAGTATGCAAGAATCTATTTTACGTAAATTAGAAGCTCTGGTTGAGCGTCATCAGGAAGTAGAGCAGTTGCTCAGTCAGCCTGATGTTATTTCTGATCAGGAAAAGTTCAGAGAGTTAAATCGCGAATATTCTCAGCTGCAGGTGACTGTAACAGCCTATAAGGAATACACCACGGCATCAGATGATCTCAAAGAGATGGAAGAGATGCTAAAAGGTGATGATCCTGATATGCAGGCTATGGCTCAGGAAGAAATTGAGCCTACACGAGAAAAGCTAGAGAAGCTTTCTCACGAACTGCAGTTACTGCTGCTTCCTCATGACAAGCGTGATGACTGCAACTGCTTCCTGGAAATCAGAGCTGGTACAGGTGGTGATGAGGCAGCTCTCTTTGCCGGTGACCTTTTCAAGATGTATTCTCACTATGTTGAGTCTAAGGGCTGGCAGCTTGAAATCGTGTCTGAATCAGAAGGCGAAATGGGTGGCTATAAGGAACTAATTGCCAAGCTCTCTGGTGAAGGTGCCTATGGTTACATGAAGTTTGAATCCGGCGGTCATCGTGTGCAGCGTGTTCCTGCAACAGAGACTCAGGGCCGTGTTCATACCTCAGCATGTACCGTCATGGTTTTACCTGAGATCCCTCCTGCAGATGCACCTGTCATCAATCCAGCTGATCTGAGAATTGATACTTTCAGATCATCAGGTGCCGGTGGTCAGCATATTAACAAGACTGACTCAGCTATCCGTATTACCCACCTTCCTACAGGTATTGTAGTTGAGTGTCAGGATCAGCGATCACAGCATCAGAACAGAGCCCGTGCAATGGAAGTTTTATATTCAAGACTCGCTCAGTTAGAAGAGGATAAGCGAAATGCGCAGGCAACAGAAATGCGTCATAGCATTCTCTCATCTGGTGATCGTTCTGACAGAATCAGAACCTACAACTTCCCTCAGAGCCGTATAACCGATCACCGTATCAATCTTACAGTTTATAGATTAGATGAGGTTCTCTCAGGTGAGCTTGATTTAATTCTGAAGCCTGTAATTGAGGAGTTCAAGGCAGAGCAGTTAGCTCAGATGGCCTCTCAGGGCGCTCTCTAGTGGTAACTGTTAAACAGGCCTTGACTGACGCTAAGCGGGAGCTTGGCGTCAGCAGTGTTACCGACTGTCCGTCTTTAGAAGCATCAGTTCTCCTGTCAGCTGTAACCGGCTATACAAAAGTTCAGCTAATCACACATGATGAGGAGATCTTATCTGATGCAGCCTATTTTGAGTATCAGAAACTAATCAGTAAAAGAAAGACCGGATATCCTGTGGCCTACCTTACAGGACATAAGGAATTCTGGGGGCTAGATTTAAAGGTAACAGAGGATACTCTCATTCCAAGACCCGATACAGAAACTCTGGTTCAATGCGCACTTGATGCCAAGGTATCTGGAAAAGTTCTTGATCTTGGAACGGGATCTGGAGCGATAATTCTTGCGCTAAAGAGCGAATATGGTGACAGAATTGACGCTTATGCCTGTGATTTTTCACAAGGTGCCCTTGATGTAGCCATGGAGAATGGCAGAAATCTTAATCTTAAGGTTAATTTTATTCTTTCAGACTGGCTATCAGCGATTGATAAATCATTAAAATTCTCACTTATTGTGTCAAATCCGCCTTATATTGAAAAAGATGATCCTCATCTTTTGCTCTCATCCTTGCCTTTTGAGCCGTCAGCAGCTTTATCATCAGGTGAAGATGGTCTTGACGATATCAGGCGTATCTCAAATGATGCTTATGACTTTCTTGAAAGCGGAGCCTATCTGATGATTGAGCATGGATACAATCAGGGTGAAGCTGTAAGAGATATCCTAAAGAGATCAGGATACGTCAATGCACATACTCAAAAGGATCTTGAGGGAAGAGACAGAGTAAGTATAGCAAGCCATCCTTGACTGTAGCTATTTAGCTGGCTTTATCATAAAGAAACTTTTGTGTTCCCATCAAAAACAAACGGTATTAGGATCTTCTCCTAATACCGCTAACACCTTGTGTTTGATGATTGTTTATATTCAGATTAAAAATACCTTACTTAGAATTATTATATTGATTTGAATTCTACAATAATTTGATGCAGATAAAATTTTTATAATTTTAAAAGTGTTTTTGCTCTAAGAAACTCTTATGACAGCAATAAATCATGCTGTCTTATTTGGTAATTCCTGTCAGCTGATAATTAAGAACAATATAATATCCAAAATAGTTACGAAGCTCAAAGAAATAAGTCTGTTTTTTAATATTATTAGACATAGGATTTGGCTAGACAAAAGGAGTTATTATGAGGCTTGCACATCTTGTAACAGGGCTGGTTCTTTTCATTTCAGCAGTGGCAAATGCACAGATGTCGCAGAATTTTGAATATCTGCCAACATTCAGTCAGTGGGTAGAGCATGCAAATGATTTGAAAAAATACTGGCTGCATCCGGATGCCTATGGCGTTCCTGTCGGCAATTTCCCGACCTGGCGTTGTGATGACGGTACACTTAGAAATCAGAAAAGGTGTAAAGGAGAGCAAGACATTGGAGGTTTGATGGAGCTTACTCCATACGATTTTACACGTATGCAGGCCAGACAGACATTTGCCTACGGTGCTTTATTCAATCTTACAGGTGATATTAAAGCCCTAGAATTACATCAGGCAGGAGTTGAGTTTCTTCTGAAAAAAGCAATTGATCCAGAAGGTGGCTTTTATAACATCTTTGAAAACGGTAAGCCATTTAAAGATGCCAATAGTGTCATAACAGGCAGGAGACTTAACAGAACTTCTCAGGATTTGAGCTACGCTCTGGTGGGACTTGCCATGAATGCCTATCTGACACACGATAAAAGAGTTATAGATGTAATAAAAAAGTCTCAGAAGTATATTTATGACACCTATTTTGATAAAGACAGTCAATTGATGAAATGGTGTCTTGAAGACAGTGTCTATGACAGGAAAGATCAGAAGGAACTGGTAGGATTACTTGATCAGCTTAATGCCTATATGATACTGACATGGAGAGTTCTGCCCAAAAAAGATCAGGCAGAGTGGTCTAAACTTATCAGTAAGACAGTAAAGGCTATCAATAAAAACTTTTATAACGCACAGAACAACAGATTCTGGGGCTGCACGGATAATGAATCATGCTTTGTATTAGACAAGGGCAGACATCTTGATAATGGACATACTGTAAAAGCTTTCTGGATGGAGTATCTTGCAGCAAGAGGTCTTGATGACGACAGTCTTGAAAGGTTTGCAAAAAATGGTATGAAGGATACCTTAAAGAGTGCTCAGACAGCAGAAGGAAATGACTGGTTTGGAGATCTTCTGTATAACAGAGCAAGCTGGTGGGAGTATGCAGAGCTAAATCAGGCAGCGCTGACTCTTGCTCTGACAGATGATTACATTCTGCACAATACCTTCTATCCATGGATCAATGAGGCTATCGACAAGGAGTATGGAGAGATCGGCAGTTATGGACTTAAGACATTTTTCTGGAGAAATGGATTCCATACTACGGAGCATGCTTTGATAGGCGCAATTCTTTCAAACGGGATCAGGCTCAAATACTGTCAGGATAATGAACAGTGTGAAATGGACAATTATGTCAGACTCTATTTTGCGCCAGTAAATTACAATGACAGAAACTTTACACCATATCTGTATTCAGGTGACATTGTCTATGTAAAAGATCTTGGTAAGGTCAAAGAGGTCGTATTTGATGATATCGAGCTTCCAGATGAAGTTGATGACTAGCAGGTAGAAAACTCTGCCTACACGAGTTGATCCGCTTTCTGTCAAAGAAAGCGGATTTTTTTTGATGTCTGTTTTAGATTAAATGGCTATGAAAATACAGCAGGAGTGCGCATTTTGCTAAAATAGGTATGGTAAAGACAGACGATGCACCGTAAAATTCTATAGACACGGTCAGATAAAACATAAGCAATACATAAATCAGCCAGAACTAAGGATAAATAGAATGTCAAAAAAGAGTAACGAGAAACAGATTAAATTAAAAAGGGCAAAGAAAGCTGTTGAACAGGCAACTCCATATAACAGTACATTGTCATTACTGACAACATTCGAAAGGAATATGCCTCTTGCAGCCGTAATCGGTCTGTCTGTTGCCGAAATCCTTATGAATATCAGAGAAGGAACCGCTCCGAAGGATAATACCTTCTCACAGTTTGTCGCTGAAGTCTGCAACAGCAGACAGCATGCCCTGCATGATCTGTATCCTGAGCAGATGCCACCAAAACCTTTTCCAATTTCAAGCCTGATTATTGCAACAATGCAGATACTGGATAATGCAGAGCTGGTAACAGGTATCAGAGCACAGCTTGTTCCAAGACTTGAGAATGAAAAGATCACCATAGATATCAAGACTGATCCGAAGAACATCAGCCTGCTTGACAAAGGTAACGAATATATACAGAAAGCCAACTCAATATGTAATCTCTTTACATCCCTTGATACCTATGGACCAAGGTTTGCAGAGCTTGCCTATCAGGAAGTAGTCTATATACTGGAAAAGCAGCCAAAGGATGAAGCTAAAGAGAGCTAGATAAAGGTATAAGCATGCTCAAGGCCAAAAGAAACGTACCATTCTCTCAAAGAGATCCTTATTACTGCGCAAATCAGTTAAAGGATATTATTGAGAATTCAAATATATCTCCTATCATAGCAATGGTGATGTATGACTTTTTAAACGAGATCATCAAAGGACAGATCACATACGACAAGGTCTATGCAAGAATAGAGCAGCTTTTTGAAGCAAGACTCAAGATGTGCGTTCTTGGCAGCTATTCTTTAAATGACATAAAATCAAGAACCAGAGCGTACATGGTGATACTCCTAGAGCTTGTTTGCCATGCAGATCTTGTAGAAGGAGTGGAGATTGATCTTCAGGCTCTTCGTGAGTTTGAAGAATGCAGTGTCAATGTGAGAATAATTCCAAATGGACTTGCAGTGACCAGAAGAGGTCTTGATTATGTTGAGCGATATGAAAATGTCTTCTCCAAAACAAAGGGAGATGAGCTGCTAAGCGCATTGAGAAAATGTACCTTTGATGAATTAAGATACATCATTGAAAGATACAGAACCGATACCGATTTTGAGGATAATGATGTGATAGTGATTGATAAAGTTCAGGCATAGTCTCTTGACTTTTGGTCTCCTATCCTTCATGTCAATGAAGAGAGTGTCTGAACTCAATGCCCACAGACTTATATCTCTATGCCGTACAGATAAAAAAGGTTCTTACGGAAAACTGTTGCCAGTAAAAAAAAACAGCGGGGGACGTTTTCATAAATTCATTATAAAGAAATGTCCTTTATCCTATGATTGTAAACATAAGAACAGGAAAACGACTGTATCTGCTGCTCCCACCTCGCTGTGTCAAGGGAAAGGCATTTCTGTCTTTAGGATAACGAGAGATTTCCATATACTGAACTTCTATTTAACCTTCTTCATTTCAAGGTAGCAGT
>JBJFET010000140.1:0-1586 GCA_051891035.1 Succinivibrio sp.
AGGCTACCGTAATTACCCGTGAAGCCGGTATTTTCTGCGGCAAGGAATGGGTAGAAGAAGTTTACAGACAGTTAGACAGCACCATCGAACTTACATGGTTTGTAAAAGACGGTGACGCAATAGAACCAGGTGAACAGCTTTTCCACGTAAAGGGCAATGCCCGTACTATGCTTACAGCTGAAAGAACCACCTTAAATTTCGTCCAGACCCTGTCAGGTGTTGCAACTGAAGTATCAAAGTATGTAAAGGCAATTGAGGGAACCAACTGCAAGCTGCTTGATACAAGAAAAACCATTCCAGGCCTTAGAACCGCATTAAAGTATGCAGTTACCTGTGGTGGTGGTAAAAATCACAGAATCGGTCTGTTTGACATGTTTCTCATCAAAGAGAATCACATCATGGCCTGTGGCGGTATTGCAAAGGCAATCGAAAGAGCAAAAACCATGAGACCAGATCTTAAAGTTGAGGTTGAAGTTGAGAACCTTGATGAGTTACAGCAGGCTCTTGATGCCAAAGCCGATATTATCATGCTAGATAATTTTGAATTTGACATGATGATTCAGGCTGTAAAGCAGACTGAGCACAAGGCTCAGCTTGAAATCTCAGGCAATGTGAATATTGATACCATTGGCAAGTATGCCTCAACAGGCGTTGACTTCATCTCTGTTGGCGCACTTACAAAGAATGTCAGAGCACTTGATCTTTCAATGAGATTTGTAAAAAAAGGCTAGTTTTATTAGTTTAAGACTAAGGCCAGCAAAATGCTGGCCTTTTTGTTAACCAAATTCAAAATTGACTCTTGGCATGACGTGACAGGTAAGCTCATAAGGAATAGTTCCACAGCATTTGGCTATCTTCTCGACAGGAAGACCATCTCCCCAGAGAATAACCTCATCTCCAATTTTGTCAGTACTGTTAGCGCCTAAGTCAACAAAGAGCATATCCATGCAGACATGACCTGCTGTAGGTACAATTCTTCCGTTTACAAGCACAGGTGAACCATTTGGAAGAGAACGTGGATATCCGTCACCGTAGCCTGCTGAAACAACACCAATGGTTGTATCCTTATCTGCCACATAATAAGCACCATACCCTACCTTGGCGCCTTTTTTCACATGATGTATGGCGATGATCCTGCTTTTTAGAGTCATCACTGGCTTTAAGCCTAAATCGATGCCATTTCTGTCTTCAAATGGAGAAATGCCATAAAGAATAATGCCAGGTCTGACCCAAGTAGTATGTGATTTTGGCCAGTCAAAAATACCTGCAGAATTGGCTAGACACAAATCGCCTTTGATGTCTCCTGCGATCTTATAGAAGAAATCAATCTGTTTTTGATTGTACTCTGCCTCAGATGGAGTATCAGCAACGGACATATGGGAGATAAGACCTATTGGCTGGACAACATTCTTGCAATTTTCTAGACGTTTTTTCAAAGTGAAGATCTCATCAGTATCATTAGAGCCTAATCTATGCATACCGATATCAATCTGAAGCCACACATTAATCTTCTTTTTAACTGAGGCTTTTTCGATCATCTCAAGCTGCATTTCATCGTGAACAGCTGTATAGAGATCGTATTTAGA
>JBJFET010000141.1:0-6118 GCA_051891035.1 Succinivibrio sp.
CAGAGCCGGCAGATTTACAGTCTGATCCCTTTGGCCACTCGGGAACCCCTCCATAATCAGCCCGTCTCCGGACCAACTACGTCGCTATCATCATTGACAGCGGGGATTATGATATTAAAAGTTTTTTGATAATGCAAGATTTTTTTTTAATTTTTACATTATTTCTTACTAAGATTTAGTATTTATTTCTCAATAAATCCGATTTATATGCGATTTATCTGATTTTCAGATATTTTCCGATTCTTCCAGAATCCGCCATACTGAGTATCATTTAATGAAATGAACTATGCTGATCTAATATGAGCAATCTACTCTGCCCGACCAGTCTTATGCGACTGATTCATCATTCATAGTGTTATCTTTTACTCATACAGTACCTTTGAGTACCTTCAGATGCTGATTTTTTTTATCAGTAGCTATATCAGTATTTCAGCTCTTGAGCTATTTCATTCTTTATTCCCTTATAACATGATACAATCTGCACTGTTTTTGATGTGGTCATACTGACCTGGCTATACTGACGATGAAGGAAATATGTTTGACTCAAACGATATAACTGCCCCCTTTGTCAAATACGATCCTCAGACATGGGCTTCATTTAGACATTCTTCTGAAAAGCTAACTCTTACTGAAGATGATCTGGATCGTTTCCTTGCCTTTAACGACAAGCTGACACTCGATGAGGTAAAGAATATCTATCTGCCGCTCTCAAGCCTCTTGAGAATGTATTACATCAGCAGGCACGACAGACTGTCCGTCATTCAGAAGTTTCTCGGCTCACCAATGGATTCAGTTCCCTTCATCATTTCCATTTCCGGATCTGTCTCTGTAGGAAAGACCACTACGGCAAAACTCTTGTGCGAACTGATTAAGGACTGGCCCTGCAAACCAAAGGTTTCCATGATTACAACCGATGGTTTTCTCTACCCTAATGCCTACCTTGATGAGCATATGCTGCTTGGTAAAAAGGGATTCCCTGCTAGCTACGATGTAAAGAGGCTGATTAACTTTCTGCTCGATGTAAAAGAAGGCAAACCTAATCTGAAGGTTCCTGTCTACTCCCATCTGACCTATGACATCGTTCCTGACGAGTATACAGTCGTTGACAGACCAAATGTCCTTATCCTTGAAGGTGTCAATGTTCTGCAGGATGGAACTGAATACCCAGAGTACAGGAAAAAAGCCTTTATTTCCGATTACATCGATTATTCCATCTATGTTGATGCTGAAGAGAAGCACCTGATGAAGTGGTATATAGACCGTTTCATTAAACTTAAGGAAAAGGCTTTCTCTGATCCTAACTGCTACTTCAACAAATATGCCCATCTGTCAGATGAGAATGCCCAGAGTATTGCAAAGCTTATCTGGGAGGCTGTAAACCACGCCAACCTCGTGGAGAATATTCTACCCTGCAGAAACAGGGCAAACCTTATCCTCAAAAAAGGATCAGATCATAAGATCGAGGAGATCTTTTTAAGAAAATAGCAGGGCCTGAATAACAGCCTGCTGATGGCAACAGCTCTAGATAAAGGTGATATGACCTGAGCTTATCAGGCTTTCACCCCTGCTACTCACTATCTTGAGAGAGCCATTTTCATCTATTCCTGCAGCTCTTCCCTGGCAGACGCCGTTTTCATGTTCTACACAGACCATTCTGCCCAAAAGATAATCGCGGGCTTCAAAAGCCTCTATTACAGCAGCCCTTTGGGACTGCACGTACATACGGCAGATTTTTTTTATTCTGTTGATAAGCTGTATGGCAAGCTCATTTCTTGAAAAGGAATCAGGGATCTTTTCTTTACTATCATAAACAGAGGTGTAGTTTTTTCCGATGTCCCCAAGATCATCCTCATAAACATTCACCCCAACTCCGATAACAGCTTTTACCTTGCCGTTATAGGGAACAGTCTCAATCAGAATACCACCGATCTTCTTCTCATTATAATAGATGTCATTGGGCCATTTGAGTTTGATTTCTTTTCTTGAAAAATGCTCGACAGACTGAGCTACAGCCACACCAATTCCAAGAGAGAGTCCTGTAATTGTGTCAAGAGAATCAAATACAATGCAGGTCGACAGCATAAGCTGTCTGCCAAATGCCGTATGCCACCTGTTTCCGCGGCGGCCTCGACCTGCAGTCTGAATCTCTGCAAGGACTGTATCGCCTGAAGCTAAAAGCGCAGCGTTTCTTAGCATATAGCTGTTTGTAGAATCAATCTGTGAGAGAACTTCTACTCTGCCAGCTCCGGTCACTCCCTTATATATTACGTCCTGATCAAGCAGATCCACTGGCTGCTCAAGGAGAAAAGCATCTGAGACTTCTTCTATCTGCACACCGTAGACAAGTGCATCTTCCACCGTATCTAGTAGCTCATCCTGAGTTATTGAAAGCTGACTGCACAGAGTGTTCCTGTCAAGACAGTGACCTTCGGCCTGTTCTAGCTGTCTTATCAGTCTGACAAGATCTATAGACTGTCCCAAGACACTTCTCCTAGTGAATCATATGCTCTCACCTCTGGCTCAAGTTCAATTCCAAACTTGTTGAGAACTTCTGCCTTGATGTATTTTGCCAGGGCAACAATTTCGTGCGGTTTTGCATTTCCGCGGTTTACAATTACCAGAGCCTGATGTTCCCAGGTACCTACATTTCCATGTGTTATTCCCCTGCATCCTGCCTTTTCAATGAGCCAGCCTGCTGCAAGCTTGTACATTCCATCTTCAGCCTCAAACACAGGGATCCTGTCATACTTCGCCTTTAGTTTTTCAATAACATCCTGATTTACAAAAGGATTTTTAAAGAAGCTTCCGGCATTTCCAACTACATTCGGATCTGGCAGTTTTGCCCTTCTCATGGATACGATTTTATTTCTGAGTGACAGGGCACTATCAAACTTTTCTTCACTAAGCCCCCTGTAGGTAAGCTTTGGACTGAACTGTTCCGATAACTCAAAGACCACCTGTGTAATTACAAGAGGACGGCTCCTGTTTGTTTTGAAATAGGATGATCTGTAGCCAAACTGACACATCTGTCTTGTGAAAGTCTCCTGTATGTGGCGCTGCAGATCGTATACGCTGACCTCCTTTATAAGATCGCCTATCTCTACTCCGTATGCACCAACATTCTGAATAGGAGCCGCACCTACAGTACCCGGAATGGCAGAGAGATTTTCAAGACCATAGATTCCTTTTTCAATCAGACTTTCTATAAGCTGGTCAAGTTCCAGTCCGGCACCTGCCTTTACAATTACCTTGTCTCCCTCATGCTCCACACTCAGACTTTTTATCTGATTTATAAGTACTGTACCGCTGTAGTCATCTGTAAACAGAACGTCTGATCCTCTTCCCAGAATAATGACCCTGTCACTCTGAATTCTTTTCAGATCAGCAACACTGCTTACAACAATGCCTTCTTTAGCCTGAACGTGTAAACCGAATGTATTGTAGGAGCTTAAATCAAACATATCAGTAAATTCTTTCTATCTGACCGCCAAGCTTTCTGACCTTAGTTTCAATATGCTCATAGCCACGATCCATATGATAGATTCTGTCCACGATTGTAGTACCCTCTGCAGCAAGACCTGCAATAACCAGTGAAGCTGAGGCTCTTAAATCTGAAGACATAACCTGAGCTCCCTTTAGCTGTGAAACACCCTCACAGATTACTGTGTTGCCTTTAATCTCAAGGTGTGCTCCCATTCTGATAAGCTCTGCAATATGCATGAATCTGTTTTCAAAAATGGTTTCTGTCACTGAGCTTACGCCATCAGACAGTGCATTGAGTACTGTCATCTGTGCCTGCATATCAGTAGGGAATCCTGGGTGAGGAGCTGTCACAACGTCAACAGGCTTTATCTGTCTGTTTCTCATATCTGCGGTAATTGAGGTTCCATCAACAGTTATAAGGGCATTAGCCTGACGAAGTTTCTGAAGTACAGCCTCTAAGGCTGATGGCAGAGTATTGTGGCAGGTTACAATACCATGAGTTGCAATTCCTGCAATCAGGTAGGTACCAGCCTCGATACGATCAGATACCACGCTGTGGTCGCAGCCGTGAAGTTTTGATACACCTTCAATTTCAATTCTGGAAGTACCTGCACCTTTAACATCTGCGCCCATTTTGTTCAGGCAGTTTGCCAGATCAACAACTTCAGGCTCAAGAGCGGCATTTTCAATTATTGTCTTGCCATCTGCGAGAGCTGCGGCCATCATCAGATTTTCAGTACCTGTTACAGATACCTTGTCCATAATGATACTGCCGCCGTGAAGACGACCTGATCCGATAGCAGTTGCCTTGATATATCCGTCATCAAGCTTAATCTGAGCTCCCATCTCCATGAGGCCCTTGATGTGCAGATCAACCGGTCTTGCACCAATTGCACAGCCTCCTGGAAGAGATACCTCTGCGCATCCAGCAAAGGCAACAAGCGGACCTAAAGCCATAATTGATGCTCTCATGGTCTTTACAAGCTCATAAGAGGCTATATGGGAGGTAACGCCGCCTTCTATTACAGCTTCTCCCTTCTCAGCATCATAGGTGCATTTCTTGCCAAGATCCTGTAAAAGCTTGAAACTTGTCTTTACATCCGCAAGATCCGGTACATTCTTAAGACAGACCCTCTCATCAGTCAGAATGGTACTCAGAAGAATAGGCAGAGCAGCGTTTTTTGCTCCAGAAATTTTAACCTCGCCGTCTAGGGCCTTTCCACCAATGATTTTGAATTTAGCAATATTAGATCCTGTCACTTTATACACCACATAAAACAGCGAGCGTAATTACATTATGCTGATAATAAGTTTCCATATTTTCAGGACTTAAGACCGAAAACTGGCTATTTAATAATTACGTCATAAATTAAATTGATAAATCTAGTTATTTTACATTATATCAATTAAGTTTTTTATGCCTAACATCAATTTGCCGTGATATGCTGCAATTTTTGCAAAGAACAGAGACAATTTGCGATGTTATCCCGTGCATCACACGGGATAAAATGGATGAGACTAGAACTCAAAAGGAGTTTCTTGGTAAACGTAGTAATTGAGCCAGTTGCAGAACAGCAGGCTGGCGTGGCTTCTCCAGGTGCACAGAGGTGATTGTGATGGATCATCGTGAGGGAAATAGTTTACAGGGATCATAGGATCTTTTCCTGCATCTAGATCTCTGAAATATTCCTGTTTGATGGTGTCAGCATCATACTCAGGGTGCCCTGAAACATATACCTGACGCCTGTCTGGTGATACTCCAAGATACAGACCTACAGTACTGCTTGATGCAAGAATATTGATATCAGTCTTTTTCCTTATCTCTTCTAATGAGAACTCACAGAACCTGGAAATTGGGGCTTTAAAAACATCATCAAACCCTCGTGTCAGGGTATCTATCTGATCAGACAGTTCAATATCATAAATACCAGAGAGCTTGTTATCACGAATTGAAATATCAATGTCATAAAAAGCCTTGAGGGCTGCTGCCACTCCCCAGCAGGAGAAGAGCGTAGAGGTAACATGAACAGAGCTCCATGACAGGATCTTCTTGAGGCGGGCCCAGTAGGTCACATCCTGAAACTGAGTCTGATCTAGAGCCGCACCGGTTACAATCATGCCATCAAATTTCTGATCGCGGATATCATCAAACTCCTTGTAGAAATTGTCCATATGAGACTGGGGAGTGTTCT
Source organism: Succinivibrio sp. (assembly GCA_051891035.1). Lineage (GTDB taxonomy): Bacteria > Pseudomonadota > Gammaproteobacteria > Enterobacterales > Succinivibrionaceae > Succinivibrio. Next base: position 5,676 of record JBJFET010000141.1, read on the forward strand.
TTGAGATATGATCATCAATTCTCAGCAGAGTGATATTTACCTGCAGAGGTGTATTTGAAAGCATTCTCATATACTGGATTTCTGTTTTGATTTTCTTTGGCATCAGGTTCAGAAACAGCAGATTTAGAGGGCGAATATCCTGATGAGATGATCTGTCCTCAGTCATTACGAAAACCTGTTCTGAATTCAGAACTGCTTTTGCTGGTAGATCATTTGGAATATTAATTGGCATCGATAGTTCCTCTATTCTAAATAGGATTTAAGCTAAAGCTTAAAGAGCATATCTTACCGGTGTGAATATATATGATTATTATTGTAGATGACGATTATATCATCATAGCACCATCATTATCCGAACGAATAACTGAATAATGACTGTGTACAAATAAAAAAACCAGATCATCTGATCTGGTCTTAGGATAAGTGGCGGAACGGACGGGGAT
>JBJFET010000142.1:0-6070 GCA_051891035.1 Succinivibrio sp.
CTGCTGTCGAGATCAACCCTGCCGTAACTTTTCTTGCCGTTATCCACAGCTTTCAAAAAATCACACAAACAGTCTTGCAGTGTCTCGACCTTCATCAAGAAGTGCTCAAAATGATCATTATGCAAACGGACAACACGCTCCGCTTTTTTGATGCACAGTTCGAACACGCAAGGCAGCTTTTTGTTCAGTTCTATGTGGTAGCTGATTGCGTAGTAGTCATCACCATACCATTTGCCGCCGTCGCTGCCGAAAATCATAATACACCTCCATGAACGTCGTGAGTTTTGCAATACTCAATTGCTTTAAGAAGGTTGCAAAGCTCTTTGTGCAGGATTTTAATTTGATCCATTTGGTAAGGAGAAAAATACAGCCGTTTCTGACAATCAGCCAAAGTAAAAGTGTCGTCACTGCAATCGCCACCATCGCAGACCTCGAAAGTGCAATTTCCGTGCATATGCCCTTTGGCGTGAGAGTTGTCTAACCAGACGCGATCACTGCATTTAATGTTGTTCTCTAAAGCAAACATCCAGCGCTCAATCATACCACGGATAAGATCGTATTTGGCGTACATGTCTTCCAGAGTGACATCACCATCACCCTGGTGGATAGTGATTCTTGTGGTGTAGATTTGCACAGACATAGAAACATAAGTTTCTACTTTATCTCTGTAACCAGTAAATTTCTCTACACTCCAGTCGATACCGAAGAGTTCCATGTTAACAATACCACCAAATTCGTGTTTCAGATTAAGTGCCATGATAGTATCCCCGAAAATAAAAAAGGCTAACAATTTCTGTTAGCCTTTAATGTACTCTTTTTTGTCAGCATTGTAAAGGATTATTTAGCGAGAGGCTTAAACATTTGTGCGATCTGGCGTAAATCCATATGCAGGTCAACCATAAGTTTGGTGACAGCAGCTTCTATTCTCGGGTGCACAATCAGCATGTTCTGTGCAGAGAAGCCTTTGTCATGGTCCACCAGGAGAACAGGTTTACGTCCTTCTGGCAATGGCTCACCAGTCAGTGCACAGTACTTACGGGCGTATTTAGCTTTGAATTGTGCATACGTGATAGAAACGTTCACACCGAGGTTAGCGAATGCTCTTGCATAACCTGCATAAACTTCCGCGATGTTAACATCTTCGGGTAGCGCACAGAATACTTTAGCTTTTTCTTCGATAACCACGGCTGCGGTAATAGTTTTCTCAGGCTCAGCCTGTTTGCTGTCTTCTTCAACCTGTGGGGCATCTGCAACTTTTTCGGCTACTGCTGGCTTAGCTTCCGGTGCAGCCTCATCTTTCGCAGCAACAGGTACAGCTTTCTCTTTGCAAGGCATAGCTTTACCAAAAGCTTTTTCTTCAGAGAAGACGTAGGCTTGTTTCAGTTCTTCCATCCGTGCTTCGCTAAAGTTACGCATAAGAGCCTGGACCACTTTACGATCATCTTTACTGATTAAATGAGATGGAACACCTTTATCGCAAAGGCTGTCTTTCAAGGCGTTGGCCCTCTCACAACACACACACAAGTTCCCGCTACAGTAACCTACTTTATCGTCAATGCGCTCTACAGTGGGAAACCACGGATTATCCCCTCCAAACTCTGTGGTTTTATTGCTAAGCGGGAGTCCTGTGTAGTCACAATACTGTTTACCTTTAACAAGTAATTTCTCACCAAGCATCAACCAATCGTTGATCCCTAGCGTGAAGCTAAGAGATCTTCTTTTTGCATTACTACGCTTCCTTTCCATTTTCTTAAGCAGTTTTATAAGCTCCTCGTCTGTGAATCTCTTTTTCCACCGAGGGTCTACATCTTCTAGTTTCATAGGTTGGTCCTCATCCTGCATTTACAGAAGTATTATAAGCAAACAGCTTGTATGCTGTCAAGTAAAATGTTTGTCGCAAAAAACCATTCTGTCGATCCATCAAACTTCCCCGTTTTAGAAAATACCGCATTGAAGTCTGAAAACATTTCATGCAGGTATTTTTCTGACCGGTGTGTAGAGGAGCCAGCGGGAAAGTTGTAAACGGCATATTTATAAATGTTGAAAGGTGTGTTTCTACTCAGGGTATCGAACCTTGTTTCAAAATTGTTGGTTATACCAACTTTGAACATATTAGGTTGATAAGGGTCATCACAAAGAACATAAAGGGTTGATGGTTTACTTTCACTAAAACCATAAGTGGCACAGGCAGAACAACCACAACCCCCTATGTTTGATCCCGGCCTCTGCCAGAAATGCCTGCCACACCTTTTGCAAACAATCTCTATTTTCTCCTCCCAACCTTTGTACTCTGAAAAAGAGTAGTCATATAAATTCCTGAACTTGTCGGAAAGAAGTTCCAGCAATTCTTTACCGTGGCTCTTTGACAATTTTCGTTTTGTACGCTTCATCTTCTCTGTTGCGGACTTAGAAGAGCATCTGGGGCAACCGTGACCAGCGGCATGACTGTACAGTTTTTGAGGAAAAACTAAACCACAATTTTTGCAAATTATGTTTACAGTTATGTGGTTGTTTTCTATTATCTGAGGGAGCAAATCGTAACAATAAATGTCTTTAAATCTCTCTTTTAATTCAGAAATCCAGCAATCTCTTGATTTCCTCCTTTCTTCAACCCTCTTATTTAGAACACATCTCGGGCAACCTTTTCCGTTTTTGATTTTATTCGCTGTAGTCTCCCACTCATAGCCGCATTTTTTGCATCTGCAATTTATAGGTTGCTTATCTGAACCTACACGGTCAATAACTTCGATGTTTTCATCTGTGGCAGCTATCAATTCTAACTGTCGCTCATGTGTGTAACGTTTCCTTCCTCTCATCATACAGCTCTTCACCCCTTATACACTAAAGCCCCACCCGAAGGTGAGGCTAAAAAAAATGTAATAAAATCAATAACTTCTAGAAAGGCACGTCGTCATCCCAATCGAATTGTTCATCAGGATTGTAGTCGGTCGGTGGAGCATCCACAGTGTTGCTTTGCGATAGAGGCTCACTATTCTGCTTGTCTTCCTGGTGAGGCTGTGGTTGCTCTACGTTAACATCTTCACCTTGAGGGTGTTCTTTGATGTACGCATACAACGGCTCAGCAAGGTTGATAAGGATAGCTCGGGCTTCGTTGTAAATGCCGACGATGATGTTAGGTTCATCCAAATCACAGCGACGGCAGCCGTTGAGAATGGCGTTGCCGACGCTAGCTCCTACAACTTCTGGTGTCGTTCCTAGGTCTTCAGCGTATTCTCTTTGCAGTTTTGCAGTAATGCTGTGAAGTTGTTTGCACGTTTCTAGCTGGTTGACAGGCTCAAAACCACGTTGCAGAAGTTCTGCTAAAGCGTTAATAGCGTGGCCTGTGCTGACACCGATAGGATCGTAACCGGATTTACGTTTAGCACCTTCTTTACCTTTCTGGGTGTAAACTTTGAAGTTGCTCAGCACTTTGCCTGTGTTTTTATCCACAAGGGCGGTGACACGAACACCAACCTCAACACCTTCTGCGATCTGTTCCGGTGTAAGGATTAGTTTACCTTCGCCAAGCTTTTCGTCTTCAATAGTGACGACATTACCATCAACGGCTTTAACAGGCCCGTACACTTTCACTTTTTCTGCCTGTGAAGGATTGACGGCTTTGTTATCTTTAGGCTGTTGTGGTGCTTTCTGCTGCGTTTTACGAGGTGTTTGCTGCTGTTGCTTAGCTCCTGCCGGAGCATCTCCTAAGACAAGGATTTTTGATAGCTTGCCTGAGTAGTACATTTTACCGTTGTACTCTTTACCAGTAACAAGCAAACGTACTTTCAGACCTTCAACAAGGTCTTTCCACGTACCATCAGTTTGTTTCAAGCCGATAGGTTTGTCTGGGTTTTTCACCATTTTATCACCCAGGTTTACCCATACCTCTTCTTCACCTTCTGCAAGAAGGATAGCAATTTTGTGGGATGCTTCGATAACTTTGCCGTTGAAACGTGTGCGACGAATACCATCGTCATCAACACCTTTTTGACCAGCCTGATAAGCAGTCACCTTGACTTTTTTCACCACACCTTCTGCCAGGGTGATGGTGTTCATAGTCATAGGATCTTGCGATTGTGTGATAACACTCATTCTTCTACTTCCCCTTCTTTATCTTCTTTCGGTTCTTCTTTAGGCTGTTCTGCTGAGCCGTTAAGACCTAACTGGATCAGACCGTCGGAAACCTGCCCCAACAAATTTTGAGCGAAGTTGACAGCAGATGCCAGACGGATCAAATCGTCACGGTTATCCGCTACCCAACCAAGCCCACCTGCGAGACTTTTAGCGATGTTGGACTCACAATGAGCCTTGAACATGACTTTGGCTTCGTCTTTCTCGATAAGATCTTTCAGTTGTTGTGCTGTTTGGCTTAAAACGAGAATGGTTGCGAACTGTTTGAAATCCAGGCCGATGAAATTCAGACCTTCAACGTCGATTTCTTTCTGTTTTTCTTCATTTGTTTTGAAGCGAGACATTATAGTGATCCTCTTATGTATGAACAACAGGAGGCATCATAGCCTCCTGAAGTGTGATTGTCAACAGGTTTTAATCATCCCAATCGTCTTGCGGGTTTCTGTGTGTTCTGCGGCGAATAAATTTTTCCATCAGTCGCCCATGAAAGTCATACAACCAGATGAACAGTTTATGGCGACGAGCAATTACATCAACTTTATGCTGCTTTGCCATACCAGGCTCCTTTTTATTATTCGAATGCTTTTGCAATAGTCTCACGATACATCGGAGGATTAACACCATGTTTCTTCATGTACTGAGCCATTAAGACGAAGAGATTGTTCAAGGCTCTGTTGTCTTCCCTGAACATTGTGGCTACCCAACTGTTAGAGTTGAATAAGATCTCGTTCAGGATAGTTTGCCCAATATCAGCATCGACATGCAGCAATGCAGAGAATACTACCGCAGGATCTTCAACATTTTCACAACAATACGCTGTGATGAAGGCTTGTTTGGCTTCAGAATCTGTGATACCTAAAGCTTGAGCCATAGGAGACAATACTTTTTCTTCGTTCATTGTGGGAAACCTCTTATTTGTCCAGATCTTCAAGGTAGCTTCCTTCTTTCAGAAGGATAACATCGTTAGCAACTTCTTTTTTAGAAAACGCATCAACGAATTTAGGGCAAACAGCCAGCAGCGCGTAGCCTTCACCGTCTACAGAAGGTAAGACTTTAAACACACCTTCGAAGAGACTTTCTTGCTGAAGAGCGCAAACATTAGCAGTGTGGGGATCGTCTGGATCAACAAATGCAAGACAGTTTTTTATGCAATAGATATCACCAAACAAAGTCTCGCCACCGCCTTCCAGTAGGCGTTCAAGGTTGACAACCTGCAACAGTACTTTATCTTCGTTTTCACCAGGCTCATAAAGGCCGATAAATTGTTTGTCAGCAATACCTGTTAAGCTGAAGCAATCCAGTTCTGCGATCTCTTTAACTTCTTTGCCTTTAAACATCATGGTTGTGGCCCTCTCTTTACTGTTTGTGGGGATTATACTACTTGGGCTGCATCATGTCAATGAGACTTCGTATACTCTGGATCTTATCGTACTCTTCTGTCTCTTCTGGTGTTAACTTACGGATGTACCTGTCATCGTATTCGTCTTTATGATAATCGTATTCACCATTTGTTTCAACAAGAAAAATACCATACCCATCTTTTCTTTTGTCACAAATTCTGTACTTTTCTCTGACGTATTTGTGAGCAGACTTGAAGTAGCCCGAAGAACCTGTTTCGTCTGAGCACATAATTTTTACAAGCAATTCTGCCTCAAGACGAGCCATCAGTTCTTCAACAATCTGATCAAGAGTGTAAGCTTCACGAAGGATTCTCTCAAGTTCAAGATCCTTCAACGTGACAGTAATGCATTCGGTACGTGTGCCCACAGCTTCAAAATTCATTATTTCACCTCCTGGATAACCTCTCTTCGCTCTGCTTTTTCTACAAAAAGCTGCATGTATGCAGCCACTAACTTTGCTTTCGAGAGATTCTTGTCTAAATCGGCTCCAAACTCTTCTTTGGCTCTCCGGCAGATAGTTTCGATAGAGCACCGTTTTA
>JBJFET010000143.1:0-1555 GCA_051891035.1 Succinivibrio sp.
GACCCGCACGTACGGTGCTGTGAGAGGGCTGAGCATAAACTCGCCCTACTCGATTATTGAGGCAAAAGTTCTCTTTATATGATTTAATGTTCTGAAGTTCATTTCAGTCCATTTACATTTTTAATGATCTTTATATAGCAATATTAACAATACCTAAAATTCCTGACATGGAAAGATAATTACCAGTCAGTCCACCCCATTTACAGAATCAGTAAATACACTAACTACTGAAGTTATCCCGTATTATACGCAAAAAGAAGGTATACCGATGTTATGCCGAAATACTATACCGAGGTGAGCCGAATTTTGCGCTAACTGCAGATCATACATACATAATCATATGTAAGGTTTTATCTTTGCTCTACTATAGAATCTGTTCTATAGAAAATGATAGATGAATTTTATAAAGTTATATGAAGCAAAGAGGGTAATTAGCATATATGACTTTCTGAAATTAACTGAACTTACCATCAGCGATGCAAAGCCTACAATGACAAAAATACTCTGAGAGATAATTGCAGGTCTGACTCCAGAGCTGAATACCGTAGGTACAAATCCCATAACAGAACGAAGAGCAAAAGCTAGTAACAGCAGAATCGCAACGGATATTTTCTGATAAATCGATGCTCTTATAAAAAGAGCAAAGAAAACCAAAAGTGAAGCTACAATAAACAGTAGCAGTGTACACTGCATATTAAAACAGTTAAAAAAGCTCTGAGCATCAGCTATATTCTCAAAATCACACTTTTTAAGATCAGATCTTGCAACCATCCTAACTAGAGCCATCAATACAAGTCCTGCAAGTACTATAAGATATCTGTTAGATGCTGCATACAAAAGACAGGCCAGACAGAACAGAAACGGCAGGTTGTTCTTGTACACAAGATGGAAGAGTGTGGTCGATATTCCAAGATGAACCTTATCTATCAGACTAAAGTTTGCAAACTCTGGTAGCCAGGTTATGGTTTCACTTGCGACTCTAAGGTTATTACCAGGACACGTCATTATAAACTCAAGACTTGCTAGACTCAGAATAACAACAAGAACAGCTCTTGTGTTGATTTTAGCTTCATTTTTCAGGTGCAGAAATGACAATACAAAAGTCAGAACGGCAAACTGCTCATGATTACATGAAAAAAGAGTCAGTAACAAAAGCGAAACAAATGAACTTATGGAGATTTTACAGCCATTCTGTATAAGAGAACAAATTGCCAATGTACCCACTAGTGGCAGAAAATAATTTGCAGTTGTAGCTACAAATCCTGCAGTTTCCATTTCATAGAAAGGAAGAAGACTTGATACAAGAAATGATAAAACCAGAAGAGATCTTCTGTTTGTCTGACAAATATTCACAAAATCCTGTTCAGCTCTTACCTCTTGCAATCGCATGGCTTCTTTTGTAATCACTGATCGAATTACAAAAGGCAATGAACACAAAAGAATGATTAAAAGAGTTCTGTAGATTGCTGTATAGTGAGTAAAAAAGGGAATAAATGATTCGTAACAGTGGCCTATTAAGTACCTTGCTTTTTTATAATAATCTTGATCTAAGAAC
>JBJFET010000144.1:0-69782 GCA_051891035.1 Succinivibrio sp.
TTGAACTGACCGTCCTTCTGACCCTGACCTACAACAGTCTTCATGTAGAGGTGGTGATTCTTGTGAACCTTTACAGCGCCGTTAGGTGCACCGGCAAACTCGATGCCAGGGAGAGTCTTCTTGATTTCATCGATATCAAATGATCCTGCCTTTTCAACAGCAGCCTTCCATAACCATGGACCAAGGTATGCAGACTCGGTAACATCACCAATCACGATGTTCTCGCCCCACATCTTCTTGAACTCGCTAACAAAGCTCTTGTTGTTGTCGTTCTCCATTGACTGGAAGTACTTGGTAACAGAGTATGCGCCCTCATAGTTCTCGCCGCCGATACCTAGTACCTCATCCTCGGTTACAGAGGTTGACAGTAACAGTGGCTTTTCCTTGGTCAGGTCGATACCTGCTGCTTTTAACTGCTTGTAGAATGCTACGTTTGAACCACCTACAACAATTGAGAAGATAACATCAGGCTTCTTGAGCTTGATCTTGTTGATTACAGAGTTGAACTGGGTGTGTCCTAATGGATAGTATTCCTCGCCTAATACCTTCAGACCGTTCTTCTCGATGTGCTTTCTTGCAATCTTGAATGAGGTACGAGGCCAGATGTAGTCAGAACCGATGAGGTAGAAGGTCTTTGCATTCTTGTCCTTCATTACCCAGTCAAGACCTGCAAGGATCTGCTGAGTTGCTTCCTGACCTGTATAGATTACGTTAGGAGACTCCTCTAATCCTTCGTAGAAGGTTGGGTAGAAGAGCATGTTGTTGTACTGCTCAAAAACAGGGAGAACTGCTTTTCTTGAAGCAGAAGTCCAGCATCCGAAGACAGCGGCAACTTTATCGTTTACAATCAGCTTCTGTGCTTTTTCAGCGTAGGTTGGCCAGTCAGATGCGCCATCTTCCTGAATAACCTCAATCTGGCGACCTAAAACACCGCCTGCTTTGTTGATCTGCTCGATAGCAAGTTTTTCTGCCTGAACGGAACCTGCCTCAGAGAGGGCCATGGTACCTGTAATAGAATGCAGAATACCTACCTTGACTGTAGTATCGGTAACAGCAAGACCGGTTGAGTTAACCTCAGCGGCTAATGCTGATGATGATACAGTTGCTGTCAGAGCGACTGCAGCTATGGTTTTTGAGATGTAATTCATCTTGGCTCTTATTTCCATGATGTATTCTCCTATGTGGGTTAATAACGATTTGAGGTCATTATTGCAAAGCGCAGTGTGTGACAGAATGTGGAAAATGCGCTATTGATATACGTCAAATTACGTATGTAACGCAGTACCAATCGATCTGAAAATGTGACTCAAAGGGATATTTAAGCGGAGAAATACAGTGGTTCAGCCTGTAGTAAAAGCAAGAAGAATATACAGCAGATATGTGGCAAATCAGACTCTTGAGGATTTCTCCTTAAGATATACAGCACGTTCTGCAAGAAAGAGAAGCTCCTTTACTGTTGCAAATGCGGCTCTCGGATCAATCAGTTTTCTGGCACTTGAGGTAATCGGTGCAAACATAGCAATCTACTATGGACTCAATCATCTGTTCTATGCTCTGCTTCTGACTGTGCCTCTGATCTTTCTTATAAGCAGGCCTATTGCAAGCTATGCTGTCAGATACAATGTGGATATCGATCTTCTGACAAGAGGTGCCGGTTTTGGCTATCTGGGCTCCTCGATTACCTCGCTGGTATACGCCTCATTTACCTTTATCTTTCTGGCCTTTGAGGCTACGATTCTGGCTAATATGATGTTTATAGCCTTTGGTCTGCCATTATCCATAGGCTATTTCGTATCGGCAGTCATTGTTATTCCTCTTATCTTAAACGGCTTTACCTTTATCAGCCGTTTTCAGCGTCTGACACAGCCTCTGTGGGGGCTGCTGCAGCTTCTGTCAATTGCAGGCGCGGTTCTGCTCGTTGGAGGCAACAGCAGTTTTTCTCTTGGTATAGCTGAGTCAGATAGCGACAGTTTCAACTGGCTGTTCTTTGGCTTTTCCGTATCAATTCTGCTTTCACTGGTCTCACAGATAGGTGAGCAGGTTGACTATCTTAGATTCATGCCAGAGAGAACAGAGAAGAACAGAAGATCTCACCTTTTAGGAACGCTGATAGCAGGTCCGGGCTGGATTGTTTTAGGCGGTCTTAAGATCTTTGTTGGTGCAATTTTGGGGGCGTTTCTTCTTGGGCAGGGGCATACCTATTCAAGTGCGGTTGATCCAAACTACATGTATTATGAGGTTTTTTCATACCTTGCTGATTTTACAGGTACTGACAGTACTTTTCTTGCGCTGCTGCTGACAGTTGTTTTTGTCTGTCTGTGCCAGATAAAAATCAATATCACCAACGGTTATGCCGGTTCTCTTGCCTGGTCTAATTTCTTTTCGCGACTGACACATACACATCCAGGTCGTGTGGTCTGGGTATTTTTCAATGTGATCATTGCCTATATTCTGACAGCATACGGAATCTACAGTATCTCTACATCGGTTCTGAGTATCTATTCAATCGTGGCTGTGGCCTGGTGCGGAACACTGCTAGCTGATCTTGCAATAAACAAAAGAATAGGACTCTCACCTGACAGAATCGAGTTTAAAAGAGCATATCTTTATGACATAAATCCAGTCGGATTCGGTTCAATGATAATATCCTCGGTTTTAGGATATATGGCCTATTTTGGAGTGTTCGGTCAGTACCTGACCGCTTTTTGCGCTCCTTTTACTCTTGTACTTACTCTGTTCCTCTGTCCGCTTTTTGCCTTTCTTACCCGCGGAAAATACTATCTGGCAAGAGAACCTGTAAAGATTGAGGGGGTGCAGGAGTGTCAGATCTGCAAGAATCATTTTGACGGAGAAGATCTCTGCTATTGTCCGCGCTATGGCGGATATATCTGTTCACTGTGCTGTACTCTTGACTCATGCTGTTTTGACGAGTGCAAGAACAGGGCTGATATTCATCATCAGATAGAGTCTCTGCTGCCTAAGGGACTTAGAAACACACTCTCAAAAAGACTGATGCGTTTTGCCGGGCATCTAATCATGTACACCCTTGCAAACGTGATTGTACTGTTCTCAGTCTACTACTCAATCGTCTATCATTTCGCCATTGAGGACAGAGGCACTCTGCAGTCAGGATTTATGCTCTGCTTCCTTTTGTTTGAGTTTATTTTCTGTATCTTCTCAATGATGTTCATGCTGGTGGACGAGAGCAGAAACAGAGCACAGGAAGAGTTTCACAATCAGAATCAGATGCTTGAGATAGAGGTTCTTGAGCGTAAGAAGACCGAGAAGCTTCTTTCTGAGGCAAAAAAGAATGCAGATGCTGCAAATCAGGCAAAGAGCAGATACCTGTCAGGTATCTCCCACGAGCTTCGCACTCCTCTTAATACCATTACAGGCTACGGTCAGATCCTCTCTAATGCCGATGATATACCGCAAAGACATCTTAGAGCCATCGGTATTATGTGCCGTTCTGGAGATTATCTTGCTGATCTGATTGAAGGTCTGCTTGATATTTCTAAGATTGAGGCAGGACGACTTGAGCTTCATTATGACAGCGTCAATCTAAAGCGGCTTATTGATGAGCTTACCGCCTATTTTGAGGACAAGAGCCACAGCAAGGGACTTGTTTTTGTTTCAGATATCAGCAAAAAACTGCCTGATTTTGTAAGAACAGACGAGAAGAGAATAAGACAGATCCTGATCAACCTTCTGTCAAATGCGGTCAAATATACAGCAAAGGGAGAGGTATATTTCAGTGTCTCCTACAGAAACGAGGTGGCAGAATTTATCGTAAGGGACAGCGGTATTGGAATTAAAAAAGAAGATCTCAAAAAGATCTTTGAACCTTTCAATCGTCTTGATGATGCCAAGCGTCAGGCCAGCGGCACGGGACTTGGTCTTACCATCACCAATCTGCTAGTTACCATTATGGGTGGTGATCTTGAGGTGGAGAGTACCTACGGCGAGGGTACGACCTTCTCTTTGAAGATCAAGCTGTCCAAGGCTTTTGATGATCCTGCCGTATCCACTCTTGAGCGAACCGTTACAGGGTATCAGGGAATGGATACAAAGAAGTACAGAGTACTTGAGGTGGATGACAATCAGTTCCACAGAGATCTTGTAGTGGAGATACTATCTCCTGTCGGCTTTATTGTGGATACGGCAACCTGTCCTGATGATGTCCTCAGTAGAGATGATCTTGATACATTTGATCTGTTTTTGGTGGATGTTTCAATGCCGGGACATGACGGCTGGTATCTGCTGTCAAATCTAAGAGCGAGAAAAATAAAATCTCCTGTAATCATGGTATCGGCAGAGGCAAGCGAGGGTAATGTTCCTGAGAGCATCAGACAGCTTCACAACGGATACATCATCAAGCCATTCAAGCACAAGCAGCTGTTTGATGCCATCTCAAAAGTACTGCCTATCAATTATATTTACAAGGACAGTGAGGATAGTAAAAAAGAAGACTACTCAACTGAAGATGGCTTTACCGATCTTTGTAGAATTCCAACTGCAATTAACCAGGATGCCCATAAAGAATGCCCAAAAATAGAGCTTAATGATGATATAAAAGCAAGATATGCGATTAATTTTGAAATAGGGTATGTTAGTGGTATAAGAAAACTCAATAATGAGCTTTTGGGCAGGTCGGAAATAACTGAGGAACAGAAAAAATATCTTGACAGCCTGCTTGATAAAATGGATTTGAAATCGCTTCAGAAAGCCTTAGGAATCGAATAAAACTCATGCAAAACAATGAATCGAACGAAATAATATTAGTTGTGGATGATTCTCCTGACACCGTTTCAATGTTAAACGATGCTCTTGAGGATGAGGGATTTTCAGTACTTGTTGCTCTAAGCGGGCTTCAGGCAGTATCAATCTGCAAAAAGATCACCCCTGATCTGATCCTCCTTGATGCGGTAATGCCAGAGATGGATGGCTTTGAAACCTGCAGAAAAATCAAGGAAAATCACAATCTTGAGTCTGTACCTGTGATCTTTATGACAGGTCTTGATTCAGAGGCTACCGTATCCTCATCCTTTGAAAGCGGAGCTAATGACTACATTCAAAAGCCAATCAGAATAGTAGAGCTTGTAGCAAGGATCAGGGCTCATATCAGCAAGTCACGGCAGATAAATCTATCCCGTGAGCTTTTAGACAGTGTAGGTCTCTCATCAATTGCAACAGATGAGAATGCTCAGATTAAATGGACTACTCCTAAGGCAAGAGAACTGATAGAGCACTCAAAAATCGGCAGAGTCGAAATGATGAGTGCCATGAAGCCTATCTTTGAATCCTTTATCGATGATCCGACACAGGAAGGTTCAAAGCTGATAGCAGGAACCTCGCCACAGCTTGCCGTAAGAATAGAGGATGTAAAGGACTCTCTTTATATCTTTAATCTGATAGAGGACAAGCCAAAGGTTGATGAGACCAAGCTTTTATGTGAGCAGTTCTCTCTTACAGAGCGCGAGGGAGAGGTTCTGTTCTGGGTAAGTCAGGGAAAATCCAACAAGGAGCTGGCTCTGATCCTTGGGATAAGTCCAAGAACAGTCAACAAGCATCTTGAGAGTGTATTTGAGAAAATGCTTGTGGAAAACAGAACAAGTGCAGCTAACATGGCACTCAAATTCTTAAGTTCTGCCTCCTCCTGATTAACTCTATCCGTACAAGGCACTATCTGAAATTATCTGTTTAAGGTAGTGTCTTTACAGAATCCCTTACTCTTTTGTCGGGAATAACCTTACACCTCATCAAAATGTCGGTGATGCCAATGTGCCTGACTGCCTAGGCTAACATTGCGCCTGAAGTATGATGTTTTTGGAAAATACTGAGTTTTAGACACCGGTCAGTAAAGTCTTGAATAAAAAAACGTAAGTAACTGTCTGTCAAACCTACACTTTCTGATATTTTACAACTGTGGCAGAGGAAAATATAAATGACAAAGATATTAGGAAATGCTACCAAAATATTCAAAAAGGTTGATTATATGAAACTCGCTAAAATCTTCACAGCTATCGGTTTGTCTTCTCTTATATTTTCCTCAAACTCATGTGCAACAATATCAGAATCACTTGAAGTTGGTCAAAATCTTCGTACAGGAGAACTTAATAGTACACAACATCACCACCTAGAAAAGCAACGGCACCCCAGAAGGTGATGCTTTAGCAAAGAAGTGCAATGCTCTTGAAAAGAAGCGAGTTGATAAATATGTTGAGGAGTGGTGTGTTGAAGAAAAAATTATTCGTCTTCTTTGTTTGATATTGAAGTGTTTTTTCTTCTTTGTATAACTTGGCTATGTCCTAATCCTGCAAAATATCCTGAAATTGCAAAAAACGCATATTTAGCAATATCTGTTGCTAATTCGCTATACCCATACACTATAGCCAAACCAACAATAACAGCTATGATTATCGCTATTACAACAACCTTCAATTGACTTACATTTAAACGTTTTGGAATGATATAAATCGCTATTTGACAGAGCTTGAATTGAAGCTAAAGCTATTCTTTCATTTGATTCGATTTCTGCTTTTCGGTTAGATGCTTCTAATCTCTTAACTTCCAAATCACCTTGCTGAACGTTAATAAGATCTGATCACCGATTCTTCTGGTATAGCTTAATTTTGTGTATCTGGTATTGCCTGTGTTCCAATCCTAATGTCACCTTGCAGTTCTAAAAAAAGCTGTTTTAGGACAAATCTTTGTTATAGCTTAACTATAATATTTATAAATAGACTGTATAACTGCTATCATAGGAAAAGCTGATAGGCTAAAGTGCAGAGGCAGATAATGTCAAAGGTTTACTGTATAGCATATTCAAATTTTGGCTATTTTTTGTCAGATCTTAAATGGTCCGTGACAAAGAATGATTTGTCACCGATTCTCTATGGACTTTATGAGGATGAGTTAACCTGCGGCGATTTTGTAATCTGCAGGCGCTATCTTTCAGGTAATGCATCACTTCCAGATTCAGACTCGGACTGTGACGAGAGTGATCGCGACGAGATTTTGGAACTTCCAGAAGAGATTGAGAGAGTAAAAATAACCTATAAGGGATGCAAGGTACTGGTTATCGGAACATACGAGTTTGATTCTCTTTTTGGCGATCTTCAAAAGGATGAATACGGACTTGTTTATGTTGAAGAGAGCCTTGTTGACTGCAGACGGGCCGATCCTGAAAATCTCTCTGAGGATATTGTGATGCTGGCTCTTGGCAGTTCTGATCTTGACAATCTTTTTGAGTAGGCAGGCATTTATAATACAGTTCAGAAAATCAGGTAAGGTTACAGAACACTAGCTGCAGCAGCTAAAACAGATGCGGGAACAGGATTATGCAGTTACCTATAGAAGTTTTTACAAGTGATGAGATAAAGCTGATTGAAGAGGATCATGCAAGGAATTTCAACGGCCACTGTTTTGATCTGATGCAAAAGGCCGGCAGAGCGGTTTTTGATCTGCTCGTAAGCCGCTTCCCCGATGCCAAGGAGGTATGGATCTTCTGCGGAAAGGGAAATAACGGCGGTGACGGATATATTGTTGCCAATCTTCTGCTTGAGCATTCAATAAGACACAGAGTATTTGCAACAGGTATTCCTCATGAGGATACAGAAGCAAGAATTGCCTATGAGTACTATCTCAGGCAGGGCGGATGTGTAGAAGCTGATCTGCCAAATCATGGTCAGATGCCATCTGATGGGGTAATTACATACACGGCACCTGATGTGATTGTCGATGCTCTTTTAGGAACAGGCATAGAATCTGCACCTCACGGGCAGATGACAGCATGGATTGCCTATATCAACAAGCTAGGTTCTAGCACGGTAAGTATCGATGTGCCATCCGGAGTGGATGCAGATACAGGTGCAGTACCAGGTATCTGCGTATGTGCAGACATCAGTGTGTGCATGCTCGGTCTCAAGTCTGGTCTTCTTACAGGCGATGCTGTAGATTATGTCGGTGAGGTCGTATATGATCCTCTTGGCCTTGACGTAAAGACCTTCTATGATCAGTTTGATTATGCGACAAGCAGATATCCTCTTCCCATAGCACATCTGAGCTATGAGGATATTAGAGGCGAGCTTCCTGAAAGATTCAGATCATGCTGCAAATCAGACAATGGAAAGGTGCTGATTGTTGCAGGTTCAAGCGGTTTTGGCGGTGCAGCCATTATCTGTGGAAAAGGTGCTCTGAGATCTGGCGCAGGTCTAGTCAGGGTTGCACTTGAAAAGGAGAATGTTCAGGCTCTCCTGTCAGTTCATCCTGAGCTTATGACAGCTGATCTCAATGATCCTGATGCCATCTGCAGGAGTGCGCAGTGGGCTGACGTGATAGCTGTGGGCCCCGGACTTGGAAAGGATGAGCGAGCCTGTGCAATTCTTGCGCATCTTGATGATATGTCTGACAAGTATCTTGTTTATGATGCTGATGCACTGACGCTATTGTCATCATACGAACAGAACTTCTACCATGAAAACAGAATTATCACTCCGCACCCGGGTGAGGCTGCAAGGCTTCTTGGCTGTTCTGTTGATGAGGTCAATGCAGACAGATATGCTGCCTGCTACAGATTATGGCAGAAATACGGCGGCGTGGTGCTGTTAAAAGGGGCGGGCACGATTGTATGCAACGGCCGGAGCCTGACAGTTATAGGAGAAGGATCACCTGCTCTTGCAACAGGAGGATCAGGTGATCTGCTCACAGGCATTATCGCCTCACTTGCAGCTCAGGGCTTAAGTCTTGAGATGAGTGCGATAGTAGGAGCCTGCGTACATGCAAAAGCAGGAGAAATCTGTGCACGGACCTACGGTACCATAGGATGTTTACCATCAGATGTCAGCCTTTATGTAATGGAGCTTATAAATGGCAGAATTAGTGCTTAACATCCCTAATGAGGAAATGACAAGAAAACTTGGCAGGGCTGTATGTTCAGTCATTGTTCCCATGTGCAAAAACGCAGGCAGAAGCATTGTAGTTAATCTTGAAGGGGATCTTGGGGCGGGCAAGACCACATTCTGCAAGGGCTTTCTTGAAGGCTGTGGCTATGGAGAGATTGTACGATCACCAACCTATACACTGGTCGAACCTTACGATTTTGCCGATTTTTCAGTTTATCATTTTGATTTATACAGACTTCTTGACCCAGAGGAACTTGAATACATGGGGATTAGGGATTATTTCTCCAGAGTCTGCATCTGTCTTATTGAATGGCCTGACAAGGCCGAAGGTCTGATCCCTGAACCTGATGTCAGAGTTGATTTTGAATATAGGCCTAATTCAAGAGTTGTTGTGATAAAATCTACACAGTTAGATGACAGTCAGTTACAGACAGTAAAACAAGCCATTATCAGTTAAAGTGAAAGCAATTTTCAGATTCATAAGATTCCTTATCTGCACTGCGCTCCTTTTGTCATATGCAGTGCCAGTGTCTTCTTATGCTCAGGAGATAAGAAGCCTGCGCTCATTTCATAATGCGGAAAAATCAAGAATTGTAATTGATGTTACAGGCAAGCCTGATTATGCCACCTCACTTAGCAAGAATGCTGAGGCTTTTGTAATCAGGGTTAAATCGCAGAGCAATCCGGAAAAGGCTCCATCAAAGGTTCCTCTGTCAGTTGGCAGTTGCATAAAGTCATTTCAGAAGAAAGTTGACAGAAAAGATGTCAGGTATCTGTTCTCTCTGTCAAAATGTGAAGCTCCGAAGGTATTTGTTCTTGCCCCAACTTCAGACAAGAGCGACTACAGAATTGTCCTGGATTTTGAAAAGCACAAGGACTCTTCTCAGAGAGGTAACCAAAAGAGCAGTTCAGGAGCAGAAGCCAAACAGAGTACTACAGCGCAGAGTAGCAGGATTGATACATCCGTACCGCTTGCAACCTATGAGCGCGATCTGTTTATCAAATACTCTACAGCCTCAAAAGACGGCTTTAGATCAATGTCTCAGCAGAATGCTGAAAAGTACGCAATTGAGCTTAACTCACTTCGCAATGAGTATAAAAAGGCACAGGCTGCGCAGAAAGGCAGAGTTGAGAGTGTAATCACTGTAAAGAACAGTTCCTCATCAAAGAGTGGAAATAGTACGCAGGCCAAGAAGCAGGAAAAGCAGGAAGTTGAGGAAATCGTAAAAGAGACATCAGCTCCTCCTGTTCCTGTAAAGGCAACTCCTATCTCAAGACCGTTTATCATTGCCATTGATCCAGGTCACGGAGGCAAGGATCCGGGTGCAATCGGCAAACGTGGTGTAAAAGAGAAGAATGTTACTCTGGCAATCTCAAAGGCTCTGTACAATTACATCAATTCAAACAAGAACTTTAGGGGTACTCTGACCCGATCAACAGATGTGTTTATTGATCTTGACAGGCGTTCTGAAATTGCAAGAAAAAGAAAAGCTGATCTGCTCATATCAATTCATGCCGATTCTGTAGAATCAGGAAGTTCAAGTGCCAGAGGCGCAAGTGTGCTGGTTCTCTCAGAGAACAGAGCAGTGCGTGAAAACGGCAAGATCATCAAAAACAACAAGCAGAAGCAGCTTATAGGCGGAGCTGGAGAGGTGATGGATCAGAGTGTAGGCAATCCGTATCTTGCAACAGCGATTCTTGATATGTCTTCTACAAACTCGCGTTCTGAGGGAAATCTTTTAGCTCAGGAGATCCTGCATCAGTTGTCAGCATTTACCCATGTCAGAAAGAGTCAGCCAATAAAGGCTTCTCTTGCGGTGCTAAAATCTCCGGATATTCCTTCTCTTCTGATTGAGACAGGTTACCTGTCAAACAGATATGAGGAGATTCAGCTCAATCAGCCTAACTATCAGAAGCAGATTGCCTACAGAATTTATCTTGGAATCAAATCATACTATGAGAAGTATCCTGCACAGAAGATAAAGTCAAGACAGGAATCTTATGCAAGAACTAAGAATATCACCGGCAAGAAGAGTGTAACGGTCAAAAAGGGGCAGTCTCTGTCGATAATTGCCAGGGATAACGGAACCACTGTTTCTGCCATCAAGAAACTCAATTCACTAAAATCTGATACTGTTCATGTAGGTCAGGTATTGTATATTCCTTAGGAGCAGCATGGCTTCAATCAGACTTTTGTCAAAACAGCTTGCAAGTCAGATAGCAGCAGGAGAGGTTGTAGAGCGTCCGGCTTCTGTTGTCAAAGAACTTCTGGAAAATGCTGTAGATGCAAAGGGTAGTCATATTCTCTGTCAGATAAGAGGTGCAGGCAGGCTTCTTATTAGAGTAAGAGATGACGGAGAGGGAATTGTAAAAGAGGATCTCCCTCTTGCCTTAGCTCCTCATGCCACCTCAAAAATCAGGACAGTCGAGGATTTGTCAAAGATCACCACCTTAGGTTTTCGTGGTGAGGCCCTAGCATCCATCGCCTCTGTATCAAAACTTACCCTGACATCCCATCACAAGGATGCCGAGGATGCCTATCTTGTAAGAGTTGAAGGTTCTGATCAGTGTGCAACAGTTGAACCCTGTGCCCATCCTGTGGGTACTACGGTTGATGTGAGTGAACTCTTTTTTAACACACCGGCACGCAGACGATTCTTAAAATCAGATCGCACTGAGTTTATGAGGATTAGGGATGTCTTTGTAAGAACTGCTCTCTCACATCCAGGCCTTGCCTTTGAACTTACAAACGATGGCAAGAGTGTGCTTAAGGTTGCCAGATCATCTGTAGAGCAGGGAGTTGATCTTAAAAGAACCGCAATTCTGCTTGGCGGAGATTTTTCAAAGGAAGGCATATCTGTACTTGCTGAAGATCCCAATCTCATGATGGAAGGAATGCTCCTTCCTCCTCCTTCAGAGCAGGAGAGTCTTCCAGAGCAGATCTATCTTTTCTTAAACAGCAGACCGATTGCCGACAGACTGGTAACTCATGCCATAAAAGAGGCCTTTTACGAGGTATTAGGAAAAACTCTTCCTGTACGCTGTGTCCTATATCTGAATATTAACCCTGAGAATGTTGATGTTAACGTTCATCCAAGAAAGGATGAGGTAAGATTCCATGAGCCTGCTCTCATCCATGACCTGATTACAGATGCTATTGTAAACGCCTTAAGGAAGGCTGGGATTAGGGCAGTAACTGCCGATGAGGGACTTCTTGCAGGTCAGAAGCTAGCAGGTGCAAAGGATGATCACAGAGCAGCATTTGACATAGCTTCAGGCTCCCTTCCTGAATTTCCCTCTGGTTTATCCTCATTTAACAGTGCCAACTCTGTGGCAGCTTCTCTTGCAGGGCATGCCGATGCGCTCAAAAACCTGTCTGATGAAAAGATAAGGCACAGCATCAGTATTTTCAGATCACAGGTTGCATCATCAAATGTCGGCCTTAATGCCGAGCTTGCCGATATGCATGACAGTGTGAGCACACAGGATCAGCATGAAAGAGTGGCACCACCTGGCAGTGATCTGTTTCTTCTTGACATTGTCGGTGACAATGCGGCGCTTGTAAAGACAAAGGGCCGATATTATCTGCTAAGTCTGGATGCAGCTAGCAGAAAAAAGCTGGCTCTTGATTATGAACTTTGTGTAAGAAACGGCAGTGTTGAGCAGTATAAGCTTGTCATGCCTTTTTCCATTACATTGCCAGGCACTACCGCCTCCATTCTCAGAAACTGTACACTGGCTCTTTCAAGACTTGGCTTTAATATCAGGATTTTCAGAAACAGAGTTGAACTTGTGGCTATACCATCAGTGATCAGAGGTTGCAATCTTGAGAGGGTGACAAGCAGACTGTTTGCCTGCATTAAGGAGTGTTATGAAAGCAACTCCATTGCACAGATTGAAGCAGGTCAGTGCAATGATAAGATAAGTGAACTTGTAGCTTCGAACACTCAAAGACAGGTAATGAGCTATGAGCAGTGTAAACAGCTGCTCTTATCTCTTCCTCATGACAGCCCTTTGTCCTCTTTTGAAGGAGGGTATATTGAGCTTAATCTTAATGCACTCTGCCAAAAACTGACTGGAGAGAATAATGAATAAAGCCGTTGTAATACTAGGTCCTACTGCTTCTGGAAAAAGTTCTCTGTCACTGTCACTTGCAAAGTACAGAAAGATTGAAATCATAAGTCTAGATTCAGCCCTCATCTACAGAGGAATGGATATTGGTTCGGCAAAGCCTCTAAAAGAGGAGCTGCAGTCAGTTCCTCATCATCTTATAGATATTTGTGATCCTTCTGAGAGTTACAGTGCTGCATCGTTCAGACAGGACTGCATCAGGCTTGTAGATGAGATATGCAGTAGAGGGGCAATCCCGGTTATCTGCGGTGGTACCATGATGTATTACAAGGCGCTTGTCGAGGGGCTGTCTCCTCTGCCATCTACCGATCCTGCTGTACGGGAGAGCATAGCAGCGGAGGCTCAGCTAAAGGGCTGGCCCTATATGCATGAAAAGTTAAGAGAAATAGACAGAGCAAGCTTTGAAAAACTCAATCCTAATGACAGACAGAGGGTTTCTAGAGCTCTTGAGGTATATGCCATGACAGGCAGAGCCATGAGTTCGTTTTTTGATGAAGAAAAGCAGCGCTGTCCTTTTGAGAGAGTGGAGTTTATCCTGCTGCCTGAAACTGATGACAGAACAGAGCTTCGCAGCATCATCCGCAGCCGTTTTTTAAAGATGCTTGATGACGGTTTTGTAAATGAGGTTGAAGCTTTAGTCAGAAGGGGTGATCTCAGTTTGGACATGCCTTCAATGAGAAGTGTCGGTTATCGTCAGATCTATGAGTATCTCAAAGGCGAGTACGACTATCAGACCATGATAGAAAAAAGTGTAGTGGCAACCTCAAAGCTTGCAAAGCATCAGATGACATGGCTTAGAGGATCACTGTCAAAGGACAATGATGCAGCACAGAGGATAAGACTTACAATCGGTGATGAGAATAACCTTAAGAAGGTGTTATGTCATATAGACAGATTCTTTTAAAAGCATTTTCAGCTTTACTGCTCACAGCAGCAGCTGCTTTTCATACAGCTTCTGCAAATCCTGCTGTAGATACCTCATTAGGCGTAATAGAGGGCGTAAATGAGGGGCATATGGATGTCTTTAGGGGAATTCCCTATGCAAAACCGCCAATTGGTGATCTTCGTTTTGCGCCTCCTGTAAAGGCAGAACCATTTGCCTACAGATTTAAGGCAGATACCTTCTGCCCAATTTTCCCTCAGCAGGGACCTCTTGCCTCAAGAGAGAGCCAGAGAATTTCAGAAAACTCACTGTGTCTTAACATCTACAGGCCAAAAGATCTCAAGGCAGATGACAGACTTCCTGTCTATGTCTGGATCCACGGGGGTGGCTATCTGATGGGAGGTAGCAGCAATCCTCTTTATGACGGTCGTGCTTTTACCCATCAGGGGATCATACTTGTAACTTTAAATTACAGACTCAATGCGCTTGGCTTTTATGCTTCAAAGCAGACATTCTCTGATTATGGGACTACAGGAAACTGGGGCCATCTTGATATGGTGGAGGCTCTTTTGTGGCTAAAGGAGCACATTTCCTCATTCGGAGGCGATCCTGATAATATAACCATAGGCGGAGAGTCATCAGGCAGCATGGCAGTTTCTTCTCTTATCCTGAGTAAAAAGGCTGAAGGTCTGTTTAAAAGAGCGATTCTTGAGAGTGGAACGATCTTAAGCCATCCTTTTGGATCACTGAGCTCTGAGAGCAACAAGAAGAGTTCATTTGTTAACAGTGCCACTATGGCCTCTCTTTTTGGAGCAGATGATACAAAGGCAGGTCTTTCACTGCTGCGTCAGGTAGAGTCAGTGCTCCTTGCATATCAGACAGGCTATGACTACGATTTTGAAAAGAATACCTTTTCCTTTCTGACTCCATGCTTTGATGGCTCATTTCTTCCATCTGATCCGTATCAGGCTGTAAAAGAGGGCAGTTTCAATCATGTGGATATTCTAATCGGATACAACACTGATGAGGGAGCAGGGTTTTCTGACAGGGATCTTGACTATGAAAAGTTCAAGCATGCTCTTTTTAACCGCTATGGCTATTTTACCGGGCGCAGAGTTTTCTCAATCTACAGAAGGGCAGGTTACAGCGATAATGAGAGCGCCTATGAGGCGCAAAGCAGCTACAATGCTGATACCATGTTCAATCTTGGTATGAAGATATTTGCAGATGCACTGTCTAAGGAAAACAGAGTCTATATGTATCATTTTGATTATGCTCCTCACAGCGATGTATTTGATCAGGCAAAGGTGGTACACGCATCAGAGATTCAGTATGCTTTTTTCAATCTGCCTTCAGGAGCCTCTGAGGAGCAGCGTCATGTGGCATCTGTCATGAACACTCTTTTTGCAAATTTCATAAAAACAGGTGAGCCCTCAACAAAGGGACTTATCTGGCCTTTATATGACAGTGACAGCGCACAAGTGCTGAGGATAGGGAAAACAGCCAAATCTGAAACATTTGAGCTCAAAGAGAGACTTGAAAAGCTTGAAGAGCAGATTATGCAGTAGGAGCATTCTTAATGTTTATAGGAGATAGAAGAAGCTGCTCTGCCTTTTACTCCTGCTCTTAAGGTGACCTTTTCACCCTCTTTAAGGCCACTTTCATAGGCATCGGGGCTGATTCTGGTAGCTCTTTTGCCTGTGCTTCTCTGATTTTTGTATCTGCTTTTGCTGTAGTTCTCAATGGCAGTGCTTATCTTCTGAGAGTTTACAAACTCTTCAACCTTAGAGGAAACGGCATGCCAGTAGCCGAGTGTAAAGCTTTTTAGTAGATCTTTTTTCAGTTTGTTAAGCAGTCTGACTGTCTGAGGTTTTACCACTTTCAGCATAGAAATGAGATCTTTAGCCATCCTGTAGGTCGAAGGGGCACTGTCGGTTCTGGTGTATTGCTCAGAAAACTGCTCAAGCATTGCTCTGCAGACAGGATCATGATCTGTAAAGATCATGAAAAGTTCACTGTTTTCAATGATGATAAAGAGCATCTGCAGATCGACTCTGTCTGAATACTCCCGTCTGGCCGTGCTCATTGATCTTATCAGTATGTGGAAAACGTATTCACAGCTTTCAAGAATATCCTTAGGTCCAATAAAGATCACACATTCTACAGATGAGCCTGAAACACTGATGAGAGGAGAAACACCGAATACTTTTTTGATTATCTGACAAACAGAGAAGCTCTGATCTTTGTTTTTAAATCCGTATGGCAGCTCAATTCTGATCTCTCCTATATCAGCACACTCAATGTCAGTCATATCAAGCTGATATTTTTCAATGAGCTTCTGAGCTCTGACAAGAGCTATAGCCGCTTCATTTGCATTAGAGCTTTCAGAGAGGGCAAGAAGCTTTTTGACTCTGACAATCAGATCATCCTTATTCACAATTTTCAGCCTCTTTACTCTTATTTTTTCTCCTAAGACACTCTGCATTATACAGTATCTTTATTTCAGTCAGGATAAGGGGCGAAAACATAAAAAAAGGTGTCAGCCCAAGCTGACACCATACAAACTGCAATTATATATGTAAGGGATGCCAATCAGTTAGTTCAGAGACAGAACTGAAGAGATTGTCTTGAAGATATCAGTCTGATCTGTAAGTCCTAGAACATTTACAGCACCAGGGCCGTAAGCTGCAACTCTAAGCTGAGCACCTGTGTGACCTGAGTCGTTTACATCCTCAGAGTTACCATATGAGATAGTCATAGGAGCACCATCAGCTGTGATAACAGCCTGAGTGTAACCAGGAGCTACGGCATTTGGATAGCAGATCTGGGTTGAGTGGGCATGATCGGCAGTTACGATAACCAGGGTATTGCCATCCTTTTTTGCAAACTCAAGAGCAACCTGAACAGCCTCATCAAGATCCATTGTCTCACCGAACTGACCGCAAGGATTGTTCTTGTGGGCCTGCTTGTCAATTGAAGCGCCTTCAACCTGCAGGAAGAAACCATTCTTGTTATCCTTGAGAAGGTCGATTGCCTTTTTAGTCATATCAGCAAGCAGTGGTACAGAACCATCACGCTCAGTGTTAATCTCGCACTTTACAGGCTCCTTGTCGATATTGCCATGGAATGTAGCCTGAGGTCCCTTTAGTCTGATTGGCATATTGCCCTCTGCAAACAGGCCTAAAACAGGAGCTTTCTGAGAAGCCTTCTTTACGGCAGCAAGTTCATCTGCATTTGTTACAACAGTAAAGCCTTCAGCCTTAGCCTGATCAATAAGAGTCTTTCCTGCATACTTGCCGGCAGTTGCCTTTTCCATGAAAGACTTCATGCCACCGCCAAGGGTAACATCAGGACGGGTTTTGATTATCTGCTCTGAAATTGAGCCAAGACCACCCTTGTCTAAAGTCTCGTTAGGGCATTTTTCGGCAGTAGCTGATGGACCGTAGCACTTTCTGTGTGTTACGTGGGCAATCAGAGCTGCAGGAGTAGCATCCTGAATTTCTGCTGTTGAAACGTCACCGGTAGCAAGACCTTTTTTCTTGGCAAGTTCAATCAGAGTTGGGTAAGGTTTGCCGTTTACATCAACACCGATAGCTCCGTTATATGATTTGACACCGGTTGACCATGCTGTAGCAGAGGCAGCTGAGTCGGTTACATAATCTGGTTTGTGGGTTTTTCTGTCTAAAGCGTAGTGAGTGTACTGACCGGTAATAGGAAGAGCATCAAGACCCTTAAAAGCACCGCCTGCACCGTGAGCAAAGTTTCTTGCAGCAGTGATTTCGCTGTCGCCCATGCCATCACCGATAAGCAGAATAACGTTTTTTGCCTTCTTTTTATTTGCAAGCTTGAGTTCAGACTCATACATTTTGTACATGTCGCCATGAATTCTTGAAGCGCCGCCTTTAACGGTGATATCACCTACGGCCTGACGGTTGTAGACATCATCTGCACAGGCACCATTGGCAAATAGTGCTGCTGTAAGGGATAAAGCTAAAGTAGTAATGATTTTTTTCATATAAACCTCTAATTGTTTGTGTGATTAGAATTTAACTTTTTCTTGTAAAAATCAGAGGAGCAAAAAGTAAAAAAACAGAAGGTAATTGTTAAATCTGCTAAATGATTAGAGTAAAAATAAGGTCTGTGGAAGGCTGAACTGTAAAAAGAAGGATACGGCAGAAGATCTGCCGTATCCAGGAGTACAAGGAATGAATACTAATCTGATGAGAGAGTTTTTGCTATTTCCTCTAATGATCTGCCTTTGGTTTCAGGCATCATTACAAAGGCAAACACAAGCTGCAGAATCATCATAAAGGTAAAGAATCCGAACATGAATCCTGCATCAAAGGTTGCAATGGCAATTGGGAATACCAGAGTAAGACCTGCTGCAAAGATCCAGTGGGTGAAGCTGCCAAGAGCCTGACCTCTTGCACGGAACTCATTTGGGAAGATTTCTGAGATGAATACCCAGATAATGGTTCCAGAGCCGATAGCGTGAGAGGCGATAAAGGCTATCATACATACAAGAACAGTTGCACTGACACTGCCAAGAGATTCTGAGGCTGCATGCTTGAGTTCAATTGCAGTGTCTCTGATCTCTGTTACATTGTCACCGTCAAATACGGCAAGACTCTCTGATAAAGCCATGTTCTGCAAAGAGGCAATATCCTTAAGCTTGCTCTTAGACTGGGCAAATGAATTTCTGGCATTGTCCAAATCGTCCTGTGTATAGTAGACCTCACCATTTTCCATTCTTACAAGCTGATTTGCGCTTGAGATAGTATCCATGGATACAGATACAACCTTAAGCTCATCGTAGTTAAAGAAGGAGAAGGTGCAGATTCCCAAAGAGAGAATGTAGCCTACACAGCCTATCAAAAGCAGGGTTCTGCGTCCCAGGACGTCAATTAGTCTGATACCGATAAAGGTGGCAATAAGGTTGGTTACACCTAAGGCTACGGATGCTGCTACAGGATCTTCAAGACCTGCAAGGCCTAAAAGACGTGGAGCAAAGTAAAGAATGATATTGATACCTGAGAGCTGATTGAAAGCTGCAATCAGGAAAGCAAACAGGATAGGGTATTTGAGCTTTGCTGAAAAGAAGGATGCTGTGCTTCCCTGAGATTTCTTCTCAGATGCTGACTCTGCCTTTACAGATTCTACAAGACCGTCAAGTTCTTCAGGTGACATCTTTGGATTGATAAGAGAGAAGACATAGCGCCCATGCTCATAGTCCTTCCTGTTGGCAATGAGGTAGCGTGGTGATTCAGGCAGTGACAGGCACATTACTGTATATAGAAGTGAAGGAATGACCTGAATACCGAGCATCCATCTCCAGGCGAATTCTTCACATACAAGGTGGTTGATGGCAAAGTTTGAGAAGAAAGCCATCAGAATACCGAAGACGATATTGAACTGGAACAGACCTGTAAGCTTGCCTCTGTCACCTGCAGGTGAGATTTCAGAGATAAACAGAGGAGCTGCAACAGTAGAAATACCGATGCCGATACCGCCGATGAATCTGAAGAAAAAGAATGAATAGACATCCCAGGCGATGCATGAGCCGATAGCGCCTAACAGGAAAAGCACACCATTTGCAATCAGAGTATAGCGTCTGCCGTATTTTGCAGTAGGAATACTTCCAAACAGTGCACCTAGAACTGTACCCCATAGTGCTGCTGAAATGGCAAGACCGTGAGCGGTGCCACTTAGAGACCATAACTGCTGAATCTTGCTTTCAGCACCTGAAATTACAACAGTGTCAAAACCGAACAGAAAGCCGGCCAGAGCTGAAGTAACTGCCCATAATAATAATTTCTTGTTCATATACAAATCCTAAAAATTCTGTGTCTAAAGACCATTTAGACAGTGAGCATATCTTGTCATAGTGGAAGAAAAATAATGCTAGTCTTATTCACAAAAAGTTTTGCAAAATTTTGCATTGCAAAAATTGCAAAAATTGCAAAAATAACTTTCTGTTAAAATTTAGACAGCGCCATCCTGTCTTACCGGGCTGATTGAAGATCATAAATGTCTTACAACATTTTGAAAATAAAGATAAAAAGATAAACTATCGTTTAACAGAGAGGGTAAAGCTTGAGTAAATTTACTATGTAATATTTATATAAAAAATTATATAAATTTGCAAAATTTTGCAAAGAACTATTTGTCTGCAGTCATGTTTTCAGAAAAATGACAGGAATGAAAATTTTTTCATTTATATAATCATCGCAGTTTATTTTTAATTTCTGACAGATTTTATTGGCAGATTATTTATGGCAAACATTACACAGATAGCAGCAACTCTTGGTATAGCTCCATCAACAGTATCAAGAGCATTAAAGAAGCCTTCTCTTGTCTCTCTTGAAACAAGAAGGGCTGTTCTTCAGGAGGCTGAGAGAACAGGCTATATCAGAAAACTTCAGACAGATGCCAATGCAGCATCGTCGAGTAATATTATTGGCGTGATTGTGGCCGATCTTACAAATTCCTTTTCCAATCAGATTGTAAAGTCTGTACACGACACCCTTGATGGTAGAGGTTATTCTGCAATCATAGGCTGCAGCTATGAAAGCAGCGGTTCTGAAAACCGCCTGTTAAAGCAGTGGGCTTCAATGAATCTTAAAGGACTTATTGTTATGCCCTCTGACAAGCTGTCAAAGACCAATTCTCTTTATGAGGGAATTGATCTTCCAGTGGTATTTGTTGACAGAGAGAGCAGAAGTTCAGCTCATGACAGTGTGATTGAGGACAACAGGTTTGGAATTTCTCTTGCCACAGAGCATCTTACTCAGCTTGGGCATCAGAGGATCTGTCTTATAAGTGGCAACCGCAAGATCTACACCTTTGACGAGCGCTGTCAGGGGGCCTGTGAATCCTATGCTTCAATTGAAATCTCCCAGCTCAAGGCTGAATCCTATGAAGAGCTTTTTGTTGAGGCATTTGAGCAGACTAATATCCTGATGCTAAGACCAAAGGGGACAAGACCTACAGCGATCATAGGAGCCAACAACGCCATTACCTCTGGGATTCTCTATGCTCTTTCCCTAAAGAATTTCTCAATTCCAAAGGATGTATCTGTGCTTTCATACGGTGACAGCAATTTCTGCCGCTACTATCCAACTCCTGTCACCTCTATCTGCCAGCCTATTGAGGAAATGGGAAGGGTAAGTGCACAGCTCCTTCTTGAAAGAATAGATTCTCCAGGTCAGTTTGATGCAAAGCGCATCTGTCTTAAGTCGATGCTGATGAGAAGAGCCTCAACAGCTCAGTGCTCTATGTAGCAGTAGTTCTGATTTTTGTATTTATAAAGGATAAAGGTATTAAAATGCTCGATTTTTCAAGGTTTTATAACAAAAGGATCAAGTGTGCAGGTTTAGGTGAGGTGCTCTTTGATGTCTATCCTTCAGGCCCTAAGATTGGAGGTGCTCCTGCCAATTTTGCCTATCACTGCAGGCAGAACGGTCTTGAGGCTGTTGCCATAAGCAGTGTCGGACATGACTCTCTTGGTTTTCTGGCCCGAGACCTTTTGGCTCAGAGATTTCTGCCAGCACTTCTTACAGACTCTGACAATCAGACAGGTGTTGTAAACATCAGTCTTAGTGAGGATGGCGTGCCTACATACACTTTTGAGGAGAACACCGCCTATGATGATATCCGTGCTAGTGCAGAGGTTCTTGAGGTTGCAGGGGAACTTGACATGATCTGCTTTGGATCACTAGCTCAGAGAAGTGAAAAATCCCATGCAGCCATTATGGATATTCTTGATGCAATGCCAGAGTGGTCATTAAAGGTCTTTGATGTAAATCTCAGAGCAGAATACTATTCAAGGGAAATTATTGAGCAGTCGCTTGCTCGCTCTCAGATCTTCAAGTGCAACGAGGATGAACTCCCTGTTCTATGTGAACTTGCAAATGTCAGAGTAAGGAGTGCAGATGAATACAGCAGATATCTTAAAGACAGAGGAATTGACTGCTTTGTCTTTACAGAGGGAGCACTCAAGAGCACTGTCTATCTTAATGATGAGAAGACCGTTGTAAAAACCCCTAAGCTTAGCAGTGTGGTTGATACGGTTGGTGCAGGAGATTCGTTTACTGCCACTCTGATAAGCTCTCTGATGAAGGGCTGCACCCAAAGCGAGGCTCATACCAGGGCTGTCAATATTGCAGCCTATGTCTGCACACAAAAGGGGGCAATGCCTGATATTCCTCAGTCACTGCTGAACTGAAAATAAACAATACAGTTAACACACTGTTAAAACATGCTTTGTATGTTGATCTGTTTCTCAAAAATACAAAGCAGTTTACCAACTTTTAGTTAATATCTTAAAATCAGATAAAAGGATATACAGACAGAAAAGAAAAATTACGCATCTTTGAGGAGTATTTTATGAAAGGCGCCAGGTATGCACTCGCATTAGCGATGATGTGCACTAGTCTAGGATCTGCCTTCGGTCTTGAGCTTACCGTGTGGGAGGATACCGGCAAAGGAAAAGGCATAAGTGAGGCTGTGCAGGCCTTTACCAGAGACACCGGTATTTCTGTCAGGGTCGAGGAATTAAGATACATCTATTCTCTTGAAAGATTAAGACTTGACGGTCCTATAGGAAAAGGTCCGGATGTACTGCTGCTGCCAAGCGATCAGCTTGGGTTCGCCGAAAGCCAGGGCATGATCGATCCTGTATTTCTTTCTCAGGCAGAGAAGGATTCTTTCCATGACGAGGCTGTCATAGCCACCACATATAAATCAGATCTCTACTCCATTCCAAAGACTATTGAGACACTTGCTTTTTTCTGCAACAGAAAAATGATAGACAGGGAATTTGAATACTTTGATGATTATTATGAGTATTCTCTGCAGATGAAAAAAGAAGGTCATCTTGGACTTGTGGCAAAATTCGATGATCTTTTCTATGCAACTACCGTTCTTTCTGCATATGATGCTGAAATTTTTGGTACTAAAAAATTTGGCATCGTTGATCCGGAGGATATCCGTCTGAGTTCTGATCAGGCAGTCAGGGCTGTTGAGGATATGAAAAGGTTCTACGACAGCAGACTTTTCCCGTCAGCAATTCAGGGATCAGGAGGACTGTCAACAATCATAGAACTGTTCTGCTCTGGCAAGGCGGCAGTGGCTCTGCTTGGCACCTGGGATGTACAGACTGTTGTAGACAGTGGTATTGATTTTAATATTGTACCTCTGCCAAAGCTCAAAAACGGCAGGCATCTGTCTGGTTTTATCGGGGTTAGAGGTTATGCAATCTCCCATTGGGCAAAGGATTATGAGGCAGCTCTGCTTCTTGCAAAATATCTGACTGATGAAAAGTATGCCAAGAATCGCTTTAAGGAGACAGGAGAGATCCCTGCCCACAAGGCTCTGCTCAATGATCCTGAAATAAAGAATGACAGATACGCATCTCCATTTATCATACAGGCTCAGTATGCAAAGCCATGTCCGTCTGTAAAGGAAATCAACAGATTCTGGTTGCCAAGTGCAGTTGCGCTAAACAGAATATATGACGGAAAAGTACCTGTTAAAGAAGGTCTTGAAGAGCTTGTCTTAGAGCTGAAGAAAGGCTACTGATGGCTAAAAGGGAGTCGTTTGTGTCAGAGCTGAGCTGTCATCTTTCTTGTATCATGAGGCAGTGCTGTGCATCATTGCTGTGAAAAAGACTAAAAATAGTATCTTTTTGTGAAAAAAATTTCAAAAAAATAATTATTGAATATCAATTACTGTTAGAATGCTAATGAGATCGTTTCAGACGATCAGATTTCATTTTTTATGCCGAAAATTCGGCAATGACGATAGCAAAACATACAAAAGCACTCGC
This sequence comes from Succinivibrio sp., assembly GCA_051891035.1. Taxonomy (GTDB): domain Bacteria; phylum Pseudomonadota; class Gammaproteobacteria; order Enterobacterales; family Succinivibrionaceae; genus Succinivibrio. Next base: position 23,744 of record JBJFET010000144.1, read on the forward strand.
AGAGGTGTGAAAAGAGTATGTGCGCTTCCCGCTCATTATAACGATAATATAGGGATATAAATATGGCTAAGGTTCAGTCACTTCAAGATCCATTCTTAAATGCCTTACGTAAGGAACGCATCGTTGTTTCAATCTATCTTGTAAACGGTATTAAATTACAGGGACAGGTAGAATCATTTGATCAGTTCGTAGTTCTTCTGAAGAATCAGGTAAGCCAGATGGTTTACAAGCATGCAATTTCAACAATCGTGCCTGCTAGAGCTGTCAACATTGCAACTCCTGAAGACAAGGATGACGAAGATACTCAGGCAGCTGAGTAAGGAATAAGGATCATAAGCAACTAATGCCTCAATCAGAATTTGAGACTTTAGGCTCAGCATTGCTAGTACATGTTGAGTTACCTCAGATCCAATCGCAAGAAGATTTAAAAGAACTGCAGCTTCTCACCGAATCAGGAGGAGGGGATGTGGTTTTTTGCATTTCCTGCAAGCGCGAATCTCCTGATCCGAGCACATTTATAGGTTCGGGAAAAGTTGTTGAGGTAGCTGATGCCGTAAAGCTTTACGGGGTTCAGACCGTCATATTCAACAACAAGCTCACTCCTGCACAGGAGCGCAATCTTGAAAAAGCCTTTGGTGTAAGGGTAATGGACAGGGTGGCGCTCATTCTGACAATCTTTGCACAAAGGGCAAGAACCTATGAGGGTAAGCTTCAGGTTGAACTTGCGCAGCTGCAGTATGAGCAGGCAAGACTGGTTCGCGGCTGGACTCATCTTGAAAGACAGAAGGGCGGCTTTGGTTTGAGAGGCGGTCCTGGTGAAACTCAGATCGAGCTTGACAGACGAGCCCTAAGAGAGCGCATTGCCGCAATCAAGAAAGATCTTGAGGTTGTGGCTTTAAGACGTGACCAGAACAGAAATCTGAGAAAAAAGAACGCGGTTCCTGTGGTTTCCTTTGTAGGCTATACCAATGCAGGAAAATCCACTCTGTTCAACCGCCTTACAAACTCGGATGTATATGCTGCAGATCAGCTTTTTGCCACACTTGATCCGACACTGAGGACTGTATCACTGCAGGTGATAGGAAAGGCTGTATTTGCAGATACTGTTGGATTTATAAGACACCTTCCGCATGATCTTGTGGCGGCATTTAGAGGAACTCTTGAGGAGACAGCTCAGGCTGATCTGCTTTTGCATATTGTGGATGCATCCGATGAGCACAAAGAATCAAACATAGAAGCTGTCAATGCGGTATTAAAGCAGGTGGGGGCTGAAAACATCAGAACTCTGATTGTCTACAACAAGGCTGATCTTGTTGAGAACTGCTCATCTGAAACAGTAAGAGATGAGAACGGCAGACCTCACAGGATCTATGTAAGTGCTCTCACAGGTTTTGGAATTGACAGATTATTATCAGCAGTAAGTGAACTTCTGTCTGATAATTTATGCCAGTTTACTGTTAAGATAGACAGTAGTAGCGGGAAGTTGAGAAGTCTTCTGTATTCATCAAAGGCAGTGGAGTCTGAATCGTATGATCAGGATGGCAACTGTCTTTTATCGGTAAAGATAACATCAGTAGATGCGTCAATTATTGACAGCAAGACTCAGGGAATGCTCTCAAAAGCCTGTGTGGATGAGAGAAAACCGTGGATACAAGATAACGAATTTGATTTTGACTCAGTGAATTAGGACTATGGAAAACAATAAAGATTTAATGGGGTGGAATGCCCCTGGTTCAAATAATTCTTCTGACAGAGAAAAAGAAGAAAAGGATAAATCCTGGAACAAACAGCAGGATCCCTGGGGCAGAAACACAAGAAAGAATGATGGAGATCTTCTAGGAGAGATACTCAAATTCCTAAAGTCTCTGCTTGGCAGTGAGAAATCAGGAAGCTCCAAAAACGGCAAGTCAAATATGAATCTGCTGGTTCTAGGTGGAGTTATAGCTCTTGGCTTATATATTTTTACCGGTTTTTATACTGTTAAGGAAGCTGAAAAGGGCGTAGTGCTCCGCTTCGGTCGCATTTATGATGTTGTCGACTCAGGTCTGCGCTGGAAATTTTCAGGAATAGATACAGTAAACGTGGTGGATGTTGAGCAGGTTCGTTCAATACAGTCATCAGGAACCATGCTGACAGAAGATGAAAATGTGGTAATTGTGGAAATGGATGTCCAGTATCGCATCTCTGATCCTGTCAAATACCTGTATTCTGTTGTAAATCCTGACAACACACTGCTTGAGGCAACAGACAGCGCACTGCGCTACGTGGTAGGTCATACCATCATGGATGATATTTTAACCTCAGGCCGTGAAATGGTAAGACAGAACACTAGAGAGCTTTTAACCTCAATTATCGAACCATACAACACTGGTCTGTCAATTGTTGATGTTAACTTCCTGCCAGCAAGAGCTCCTGATCAGGTAAAGGAAGCTTTTGATGATGCCATTGCAGCACAGGAAGATGAGCAGAGATATAAAAGAGAGGCAGAGGCCTATGCAAACGAGGTTCTGCCAAAGGCCGAAGGTCAGGTTCAGAGAATAAGACAGGAAGCTGAGGGCTACCGTTCACAGGTGGTACTCAAGGCTGAAGGTGAGGTTGCAAGATTTGAAAAGGTTCTGCCTGAGTACAACGCTGCTCCTGATATCACCAGAACCAGAATTTACCTTGAAACCATGCAGGAGGTTCTGGCAAAGAGCCAGAAGATCGTTCTTGATGTGCCAAAGGGCTCTTCTCCTGTTCTCTATCTTCCAATGCCTCAGGCAGGTTCAGGCACTGCAAAGAATGATGAGAACATCAGCAGTGAAAGCAAGCCTCGCAAGGATGCTTCATCAGGTAGCACAAATGTACAGGAGGCAAATCAGTATCCTCCATTGTCAGGATCAAATGACAATAATTACGGTGTTTCAGGAAGGAGGGTAAGATAGTGAATAAGGGTACATTAAATCTGCTTCTGATCTTAGCTGCAGTTCTGGCATTTATAGGTTTTAACAGTCTGTATGTGGTTTCAGAAGGCACAAAGGGTATTGTTACCCGCTTTGGAAAAGTTATCAGATCTGCAGAGGGTGATCTGAATATTGTCAATCCCGGACTTCACTTCAAGGTACCTTTCATTGACAGAGTGAAGGTTCTGGATGTCCGCATTCAGACAATCAGTTCTTCAGCTGACAGATTTGTTACCTCTGAAAAGAAGGATGTCATCATCGATTCCTATGTAAAGTGGCAGATCCTCGATCCGGCAACCTACTACCTGACAACAGCAGGTGGCAACAAGATGCAGGCTGAGGAGCTTCTTCGCAGAAGAATCAACAACTCACTGAGAAGTCAGATTGGTAGACTTACCATTCATGAGATCGTCTCTGGTCAGAACACAGCTCAGGATGATGTGATGGCCGAGGAGAGTGAGTTTGATACAGTAGCCTCAAATACTGCAGATGCACAGCACAGCATCAGTCAGAGCAAGCGTGATGAGGTAATGCAGAACGCTCTTAAGGATATCGGAGCTTCAGCAAAAGCACTGGGCATCAAGATTGTTGATGTTAGGATCAAGCAGATCAATCTACCACCTGAGGTTTCAAATTCAATCTATCAGCGTATGAGAGCAGAGCGTGATGCAGTTGCAAAGCTTCACCGTTCTCAGGGTCGCAAGGAAGCAGAGGCAATCAAGGCCCATGCTGACCGAGAGGTTGTGGTGAAGATTGCAGAGGCAGAGCGTCAGGCAAGAGTTCTCAAGGGTGAAGGCGATGCCGAGGCTACCAAAATTTATGCTGACGCCTACAGACAGAATCCAAAGCTTTTTGAGTTCTTAAGATCAATGGATGCCTACAAGAACGCCATGAAGTCTGGGAATGACGTTCTTGTTCTAGAACCTGACAGCGAATTTTTCAAATACTTTAATGATGCTAATGGCACATTTAAGCCATAATTATGTATAATTAAACGTTTGAAAAATTTCTGCTCACTAAGATAGTGCCTAAAACTCAATCTTTGAAAGATGGTGTTGCAGGCGCTATAATTTTGTGGTTTTCAACACAGAGAAAGGATTTATTTCCTTCTGCCTCTTATTATAAAAACTGATCCGATAGGCTCTTTTTATAAGAGGATATCCAGTAAAGCGCTTCTTCAACGAGGAATTGATAATGCCTAACAATGTGATTGTGCTTGGTACACAATGGGGTGACGAGGGTAAAGGTAAAGTCGCCGATTTATTAACTTCAAAGGCTAACATAGTTGTTCGCAGCCAGGGTGGCAATAATGCCGGTCACACCTTAGTTGTAGGCGATAAGAAAGTAGTTGTACGTCTTGTTCCATCTGGAATCCTTCACAAATCCTGCCTGTGTCTGATTGGCTCTGGTGTTGTTGTAAATCCAGGTGCTCTTTTTGAAGAAATTGAAGAGCTCAACAGGGCTGGAGTTGAAGATGTAGAAAAGAGGATCAAGGTATCAGGTGCTTCAGCACTGTTGCTCCCAATTCATCCTGCAATCGACCGCGGTGCAGAAAAACTGCGTGGCAAGAATGCCATCGGTACTACAGGTCGCGGTATCGGTCCTTGCTATGAGGACAAGGTGGCTCGCAGAGGCGTTCGAGTTGGTGATCTCTATGATATGGAGAACTTCAAGGTTCGTCTCAAGTCATTACTGGATTACAGAAACTTCATGCTCAAGAACTACTATGACGAGCCAGAGGTTTCATACGAGTCTGTTCTTTCATATATTGAAGGCATCCGTGACCGTCTGCTTGCAATGGTAGCTGATGTGTCAGAGATTATTGCTCAGGGCAGAAGAGACAGTCAGAAGATCCTTTTTGAAGGTGCCCAGGGTACATTCCTTGATATTGATTATGGCACCTACCCATATGTTACATCATCAAATACTGTGGCAGGCGGCTGTGTAACAGGTTCAGGCGCAGGTCCTCTTGATATTGACTATGTACTTGGCATCGCAAAGGTTTATACCACCCGCGTAGGCGGTGGTCCATACCCAACCGAGCTTAACGACGAGGTTGGTGAGGGCATCCGCAAGAGAGGTGCAGAGTTTGGTGCTGTAACCGGTCGTCCTCGCAGAACCGGCTGGTATGATGCAGTAGCAATGAGAAGAGCAGTAACCATCAACTCATTGACAGGACTTGCCTTAATGAAGATGGATGTATTAGACGGTATGGAAGAGGTCAAGATCTGTACTGCCTACAGAATGAAGGATGGTTCTTTACGCCAGCTGCCTCCATTATCAGCTCACGAGTATGAGGGTATTGAACCTGTATATGAGTCAATGCCAGGCTGGAGTGAGTCAACATTTGGTGTAACCAGATGGGAGGACTTACCAGTAAATGCTCAGAACTATATCAGACGACTTGAAGAGCTGTCAGGTGCCAAGGTTGCAATTCTTTCAACCGGACCTGAACGTGATCAGACCATCTATCTTGATGATCCATTCTGCTAATAATAATTTCTGATAATTTTTTGCAGGGCTCACTTCAGATCCATAAAATGAAGTGAGCCCTGCTGTTTCTGGATACGCAAATGATAAAAGAAATCGTAAAAGACGAGAGTTTTCTCTCAGTTCCGTCAGTTCCTGCCACAATAGAAGATCTTGAAGTGGCTCGTGATCTTGTGGATACACTTATCCATCATCAGGAAGAGTGCGTGGGACTTGCTGCCAATATGATTGGAAAATCAGTCTGTATTATTGCAGTGAACATTCATGGAACAGTAGAGGTAATGCTCAATCCAGTCATCACCAAAAGCTCTGCTGAGTATGAAACTGAGGAAGGCTGTCTGTCACTTGAGGGAATGAGAAAAACCAGAAGATACAAAAGTATCGAGGTTGAGTTTGATGATCTTAAATTCAGAAGAAAGAGCAGGAAATTTTCAGGATTATCAGCTCAGATAATTCAGCATGAGATTGACCATCTCAAAGGCATCATTATCTAATCTTATAGGATACTGTGTAATCTGAATTCCAATAGAAAATATCTCTATATCCAATCAGCAAGTACAGATAGCAGGGGTATTTTTCTATTATTCCTAACAATCGCAGCACATTTTACCTATGATGAGATAAGGTGCCGCCATCCTGTTATCTATGATTGAAAATTGCTATTTTGAACGGTTGAGTGCCATCAGAGCAAGATCACACAATTTCTGTCTGTAAGGGGTGTCAGGCAGTATTAAAAGAGCATCCTTTGCTTTGTGCACTGCAGCCATTGCGTATTCTCTTGATAAGGCAACAGAATTCTTTGATCTGATAAATTCTGTCACCTTGTCAAGATCGCACTCATTAACAGCCTTATCAAGAAGAGCCTTTTCCTCATCTGAGCAGTTCTGTCTTGCAAATATCAAAGGCAGGGTAATACGGCCATCTTCAAGATCTTCACCTACAGTCTTACCTAAAATCTCAGAGCTTGATACATAGTCGAGCAGGTCATCGGCAACCTGAAAGGCGATGCCAAGCTGTTTTCCATATTCCTTCAATGCAGATACAACTTCATCAGGCTCTTCATTCATAATAGCCACTCCACTTGTGGCCATCTCAAAGAGTGCACCTGTTTTGCAGTAGATTGTGTTTTCATAATCTGCAACACTGATATCAAGATTTCCCTGATTGTGCATCTGATTGATTTCGCCGGTTACCAGCGAGGCAAGGGTGTTGTTGACAATGGAGAATACTCTAGAGTTATCAATGTCATGCAGGCAGACAAAGCATCTGGTAAAGAGGTAGTCTCCTGCTAATACGGCTGCATGATTACCTTCAGTATCGTTTAAGGTCTTTTTGCCTCTCCTGACAGTAGCCTTGTCAATAACATCATCATGAACTAAAGATGCGGTATGAAGCAGTTCAGTTGCGGCAGCATATTTTAAAAGCCTGTCAAAATTGTGCTTGTCATCCTGTGAGTTCAATGCGTGCCAGGCCAGAATACACAGAATAGGTCTGATCCTTTTCCCGCCTGCCTTTACAACATGCTGGCACATGTTGTTTACATTGGCTTCAAACTCTGAGCCTGTGAGCAGAGAAGAGAGAATATTTTCTACCTCATTCAGATCTGCTTTTATTTGTGTATCTATGTCAAACATGGAATATTGTAACTGCTGTCTGAAAGTTGCTTAACATTGTCAGCATCCTGTAAAAAAAGATGAAACAGGACCTGAAATAAACCGTTCATATGAACGGTGAGCCGTTTTTAGAGTATATCATACAGGCGATTGTTAATAATATTTTTACGACGTGCTAGCACAAATATATAGCTTACTGTAAAGTTTATTATCAAAAAATACAGGATTAAAAAAATCTTGAAATCAAATCTAATTAGCTTTAAAATCTCTAAGCTTTTAAAGGTCAATTAATACATTAATCCATAGTATTAATGAAAAACAGCAAATATTAACAATACAAAGTGAGTGTAAGTCCATTTTTGACTTGCAATTTTGTTTTTTTGTCTGTAAAATATTGACCCATTATCGCCCCGAGAGGGCACAGTTTTAATTGATTGCGGGAGCTGAACTCCTGCATTTACCTGGAGTTTGAGCATGTACGCAGTTGTTTTTTGCGGCGGCAAGCAGCACAAGGTTTCCGAGGGCGACGTGCTAAGCGTTGAGCTTCTCGATGCCCAGGCTGGCAGCGATATCGAACTGGACAAAGTTCTTTTAGTTTCTGATGGTACCAACATTAAGGTTGGTGCTCCATATGTTGATGGTGCAAAGGTTACCGCTAAGGTATTAGGTGCACACGGTGGCGACAAGATCAAGATCGTTAAGTTCCGTCGTCGTAAGCACAGCCAGAAAGTTACTGGTCACCGTCAGTGGTTTACTGATTTACAGATTACTGGTATCAATCAGTAATTTATAGGAGAAGGAATAAATGGCACATAAGAAAGCTGGTGGTTCCGTTCGTAACGGTCGTGATTCCAATGCCCAGCGTTTAGGTGTTAAGGCTTATGCTGGTGAGACAGTAACAGCTGGTAGCATCATCGTTCGTCAGCGTGGTACACACTTCCACGCAGGTGCAAACGTAGGTTTAGGCAAAGATGATTCATTATTTGCCAAGGCTGACGGTAAAGTATCATTTGTTACCCGTGGCCCTAAGGGTCGCAAGTTCGTTGAGATTGTTGAGACTCAGCAGTAATTTGCTAAACAGGTAAAGTTAAGGGGCTCGCAGATGCGGGCCTTTTTAGTCTATAGTATTTACATGGCGCATTGTTGCCATCATAAGTTCGGAGGTATTAAGGTGAAGTTTGTTGATGAAGCCATAATCCGTGTTGAGGCCGGTGATGGCGGCAATGGAGTAGTAAGTTTCAGACGTGAAAAGTATGTTCCTCGCGGTGGTCCTGATGGCGGAGACGGTGGTGACGGCGGAAATGTCTATTTGAAGGCCGATACCAATTTAAACACACTGGTAGATTACCGTTTCACAAAATTCCAGAAAGCTGAGCGCGGACAGAACGGTCAGTCAGCTGACTGTACAGGTGCAAGGGGCGCTGATAAGGTTCTGCCTGTACCTGTAGGTACCCGTGTTACCGATGTTGCTACAGGTGAGATCATAGGTGATCTTAGACATGAGGGTGAGATTCTGTGTGTTGCCCGCGGCGGAAGACACGGATTTGGAAATACTCATTTCAAATCAGCAACAAATCAGGCTCCACGTCAGAAGACCAACGGTACACCAGGTGAGAGACGTCAGCTGAAGCTTGAGATGCTGTTAGTATCAGATGTTGGACTTGTAGGTCTTCCAAATGCCGGTAAATCAACCTTTGTAAGAGCAGTATCTGCAGCTAAACCTAAGGTTGCAGACTATCCTTTTACCACACTGGTTCCTTCTCTTGGTGTTGTTAAGACATCTGAGGGTCGTTCATTTGTGATTGAGGATATCCCTGGTCTTATTGAAGGCGCTTCAGAGGGTGCAGGTCTTGGACACAGATTCTTAAAGCACCTTGAGCGTTGCCGTGTGCTGGTGCATCTTGTGGATGTACATCCTGTAGATGAGTCTGACCCTCTTGATAATGTAAATGTTATTGAAAATGAGATTAAGCAGTATGCTCATGATCTGTATGTAAAGCCTCGCTGGCTGGTAGCCAACAAGGTTGATCTTGGAACTGAGCAGGAAGCAAGAGACGCTCTTGACAGGATCATTGAAGGCATGGAAGTAAAGCCTGAGAGAACCTTTATAATTTCAGGCCTGAACAAGACCGGTGTCAATGAGCTCATTTACGCACTGCAGGATCTTGTGGACGAGGTAAGGAAAAAAGAGCTTGAAGAGCCTGAAACACCTCGTGCAGAGGACTTTGTCTGGACAGAGCCTGAAGTTCGTGAATATCCTCAGGATGACGATGATTTTGAGGATGATGGTCCTGAGTTTATTTACAGGAACTAGATTATGACTGATGTTCAGATAATTGTTGCCATTGCCAGTAACTATGTAATTGGTAAGGATGGTCAGATCCCATGGCACCTGTCAGAGGACTTGAAGCATTTTAAGGAAATCACCTCAGGTCACAGCGTGATCATGGGCAGAAGAACTTTTGAGTCTATAGGAAAGATCCTGCCAAACAGAACCAATATCATGGTAAGCAGCACCTTTGATAAAGATGTTGAGGGGCTTTCTGTGGTAGGTTCTCTGCAGGAGGCCATTGACAGCGTAAAGTCAGGTCCAGCCTTCATCATAGGCGGAGCCAGAATGTATAAGGAAGCTCTGCCTCTGGCATCTACTCTTCACCTGACAGTTATTGACAGGGAATTTGAAGGTGATACCAGGTTCCCTGATTTTCATAAAGAGCCTTTTGTCATGGAAGGCTCTGTATCATTCCATTCTGACAAATGCGGTTTTGATTACAGTTTTCAGACCTGGAAACGCCACTAGTCATAGCAATCTGAATACAGAGCTTGGCTCTGTATTCAGAAACGTAATTCATCTCTAGTCTGCAGTCCATCCGAACACTGCAAGGTAAGCTGCAAAACCAAGCAGGAATCCTACAGGAATATGCCACCCGTATCTGAGCCAGTTTACAAAACTTCTGGCTTTAGGGAACTGATCGCAGATTGCAACACCTGCAGATGAGCCAAACCAGATCATTGAACCGCCACAGCCAACAGCAAAGGATATGAGAGCCCAGTCATAACCGCCCTTAATCAGGCACAGCTGAGTAAGAGGAATGTTGTTGAAGACAGAGGAGACAAATCCGATTGCCATTGTCGAGAGTACCGAGGCGTCAGGAACTGATTCAATAGGAACAAGCTGTGCTGCAAAAACAAGACATACCAGAAATACTGTACTGTCAACAGAGTTTCTTACGACCTTAAGGTCAACGCTGGTGATCAGCATGCCTACAGCAATTGCAATCCAGATACCAAGAGATGGAAATTCAAGCAGATAATTAAACGAGATGGCACCTGCTAGGATCATAATGATAACTGCCAGCTTTCTTCTGCTTACGCTCTGACTGTGATTATCAGAATGGATAAGAGGCTGATACCTGTTCTGCTGAGCAGAAGCAAAGTAGGCAAAGAAAACAAGTGTTGCAATTGCTGGAAGAAAAGCCTTTGCAATAAGCAGAGGATCAATTCCGTATATCCAGATGAGAGTGGTTGTGGTGTCTCCTACAACAGATCCTGCACCACCTGCATTTGAGGCTGCGCAGATTGCAGCAACGTATCCGATGTGCACCTTTCTTGCAAATACACTCATGGCTATAGAGCCACCAATCATGGCAGCTGCAATGTTATCAAGAAAACTGCTAAGCACAAAGACACATACGAGCAGTGAAAATGCTCCTGCCTTTCCCTGTGGCAGGTATCTTGGGATCAGCTGCGGAAGATTTGAATCCTCAAATATCTTAGCAAGTACAGCAAATCCTGGTAGCATCAGTGAAAGGTTGACATATGTGCTCCAGGAGCCACTTACATGCTGTCCGTTTGAATCTGTGTATCCTGTAAGCAGTCTGATGACGGAAAAATTATCAATAAACTCGTATTTGTAAAAGCATAGAGCCAGGAGGCCAAGCAAGGCTACCTGCATGGTCTTTTTATAAAAGATGGCAACTCCAACGAGCATCAGTCCAAAGATAATCATTTCATATCTGATGCCGTAAAACTCAGTTGTGGAGAAAAGCTGTCCGTCTGATGCAACTGCTGTAAAACTGCACGGCATAATCAGAGCTGAAAGAATAATTTTACAGAACGTGTTCATAAAGTTAATTCCACTTATAAGCTGTCTTAATACCTGTATTACTGTTTTGAACCATTACCAGATAGGAATTTTGGAATATTTTTATATTCCTCATGCCTGTCAAGTCGTTTTATCCAGAGCCAGAAAGCTATAAGTGCATAATGAGCAAAGATAAGGCGCAAAACAATTAAAGCCCAGTCTGAAAAGATGATTAAAAGAAGGACTGAGATTACAGGTCCTGCTATCCAGCCTGAAAGGATCAGCTTCAGTCCTCTACGAACCGCATCAATCTGGCTGTGTATGTTTTCAAAGGTAAACACCGCTAGCGAGGCTGAGGTAATGATAAGTCCCACAAACAGCATTGCCTGATTGATGGCAAGGGCAATAAAGATCATTCCTATCAGACAGACAAGAACGTCATGCTCAAAAAACGCCTTAGGACCTATCCTTTTTATCATGTAGCGCATGATTAAAAGGGAGATGACTGCTGACAGGACAAAGATCAGGATAAAAGTTACAGATGTCAGCAGAATTCCTGAATCTATAAATCTAGCCCACAGGTGTATTCCAGCAAAAAGAGAGATGCAGATGCCCGAGCAGAGATATCCTGCAGCAAGAAGCAGACTATTTGACAGAAGGTTTGCCGATAGACCGTTTTGCTGACTGTTCATATAGACTCCTTGTAAAATAATAGCTAACTAAAATGTCAGGATTAGAATAATCCATTGAATATTAAATTTCAATCTAAATGTAGCAGGTGAAAAAAGAGCAAATAAGCTTAAACAAGTGGCAGGATTATTACGTAGAAGTAGTGTTTTTAACTGTAGGAAAGGTGATATTTTTTCTGTGGTTATGATAAAAAAACTCGTATGTAACGGAGGTATAACAGCAAAGAAAAAAGAGTTTTTCTTTGCTGTAGGTTTGACTGTACTAGAGTTCTTAAAAGAAATTACTAACTGGCAGGCTCTGCTTTTAGATCTCTATTTGCGTTTTGGCATGCTCGATGGAGTTGTGATCCTTGCTTTTTGCTCGAGGTGGTAGCAGGTAAGCTCATTTCCCCAGACGCATCCTGAATCAAGAGCCACAATATTCTCCCTGTTGCATCTGGTATTGAGAGCTGCCCAGTGTCCAAAGAACAGGGTAAATTCCTCGCCCTTGTAAAGATATGGTTTTCCAAATTCAAACCAAGGATAAATGCTGTCCTTTTCAGCATCTTCAACAGAGCAGTCAGAATGGCCGTAATCAAGCTCCATAGATCCAGTGCACAGTCTCATTCTAGTAAAACAGTTGATAATGAATCTCCAGTAGTTGAGATCAGATTTTTTCAGATTGTCTGAATAGATGGATGGATGATCAGCATACATATTAGAGAGCAGAACTCTAAAACGCAGAGGCTCGTCCTGAAGATTGTGTATCACCTGAACGTGTTTTAACGCCTCATCGGCAGTCCACATAGGATAGATGCCCGCATGGGACAGTGCCACCTTTTTATCCGGATCAATATAAAGAAGAGGAGAGTGAGTCAGAAAATCAACAAACTCACTGATTCTAGAACTCTTCAGAATCACCTCAAGATTGTCTTTTGAACGAGGCTTGTGCCTGTTGTAGAAAACAGAAAGAAAGTTTAAATCATGATTTCCAAGCACAGTATGGATAAGAGCAGGATGCCTGTTTTTCAGAGTACACAAAAGGTTAAGCGTCTCTACAGGTTTTGGTCCTCTGCCAATAAGATCTCCTGTGAACATAAGCTCATCAGTACTCTCATCGTATTTGATTTTATCAAGCAGAGTAGAAAACTCATCATAGCATCCGTGCAGATCGCCAAAAATATAGGTAGACATGATGTTCCTGCAATTATCCTAGGTAGTGTTCCAAATTTGACAATATTCTATCATGTAAGCAGAATTTGTCAGTTATCATTAATGCGTTTGCCTGAAGTATAATGACATAAAATTCCAGGAGATACGAATGGCGTTTATAAAGAAAAGTTTCATAACAGAAAGACTGCTCCCAAATGTACCTATAGAGAAGGTAATAGGTCAGTATGTGACTTTAAAGAAGTCAGGTGCAAACTATATGGGCTGCTGTCCTTTTCACCATGAGAAAACTCCATCCTTCAGCGTAACTCCTGCAAAACAGATGTATTACTGCTTTGGCTGCAAGGAGCATGGTAATGTCATTGACTTTATCATGAAATACAGGAATCTTGGGTTTGTGGAGGCAATTGAGGAAATTGCCCAGAATGCCGGAGTTGAAATTGAGTATGAGGAAGGCAGTCATAGTAAAGAGGAATACTCGATACAGAAAGAATACTATGATCTTATGGACAAGTGTGCCACGCTTTTCAGCACGGAATTAAGATCACAGTCAGGTGCGGCAGGACTTGATTATTTTGTGAACAAAAGATCATTAAGTGAAGAGACCATAGTAAAAAGCAGACTGGGGTTTGCTCCTGCCGATCCAAATTTTCTGCAAAAAAAACTCTGTAAGAGCAGTGCAGATATTCAGAAACTGGTTGATCTTGGAATGCTGGTCAGAAATGATTATGGCGTGCATTCTATGTACAGAAATAGAGTCATGATCCCTATTTTTGACAGAAGAGGCAGAATCATCAGTTTTGGCGGCAGAACCATGGGCGATGACAAGCCTAAGTATCTGAATACCAAGGAAACACCAATTTACAAAAAGCGTAATGAGCTTTTTGGTCTTTACGAGACATTAAAGGCAAATAACAACAGACCTCAGAGAATTGTGGTAGTTGAAGGATACATGGATGTTATCTCTGTACGACAGGCAGGATGCTCATATGCTGTAGCCTCACTGGGAACAGCTACTACACCTGAGCAGATAAAGGAGATGTTCCGCTACACCGACAAGGTTGTCTGCTGCTATGATGGCGACAGTGCAGGACGCAAGGCAGCCTGGCATGCCTTAGAGACTGTAACTCCAGTTATGCAGGATGGCAAGGAGATCCGCTTTGCCTTTCTTCCTGCAGAGCATGATCCTGATTCACTTGTCAGAGAGCAGGGGCTGTCTGCCTTTACAGGATATCTTGATGATGCGCTGTCATATCCTGAGTTTTTAATTCTGCACAATTCTCAGATGTTTGACTTAAAAGATCCAAATGGTCTTTCATCATTTATAGCCGATACCATCAAAAAAATTAAGGCAATACCGTTAGAACCGCTGCAGTCAGTATCATTAAAACTTCTGTCAAAGCCATCGGGCATATCAGAGACTCAGCTTTACGATATGTTGAAAAATGCAAGTTCAGAACCTGCATCCTCAAGAGTATCCGATAGAATTCTATCAGAGACCTCAAAAGAAGATTCAAGCTCATCAAACGATAAGCTGAAGACTCCTATGAGACGACTGATGGCTTTTATCATTCAGCAGCCGACAGTGGTTTTAAATGTGTATCATGAGTTTGCCCTTGAAAACTTTATGCATCTGTGCGAAAAACTGCAGGTTAAGGGGGTAAACGAGCTGAGAGGACTGCTTAGGATTGTTCTTGAGAACAAGGATATGTCTCCAGCCAAATTTATCGAGCTGACACGAGATAGTGAGTTTGAAAGGGTAGTGCGTGTTTTAATGAAGGCCCCGCTTAATACAGCTTTTGAAAGTGGAAGTGAGGTTAAGGAGCTGTCGATGATTGACAGAATTGAATACTTTGCAGATATTCTGGCAGCCGTTATTGTAAAACCGCTCAAAGAAAGAGCCGCTATGCTCAAGGTTCAGCTCAGTCAGAACAATCTTAATGCAATGGCAGAGCACACCGAACTGCAGAAACAAATTATCAGCATCAATAAACTTGACGAAAAGAAGTAGTAAATGTAGAATACTTGCTCACAGATGGCCCATTAGCTCAGTTGGTCAGAGCAGACGACTCATAATCGTTTGGTCTCCTGTTCAAGTCAGGAATGGGCCACCACCTAATAATCTCCCTGAACCTGAATATTTCCCTTTATCTGATTATGATATCAGGCGGCGTTGTAGCCACCTGTGTGATGATTTATGTCTAGCCTATCTGCTGTCAGTTTGATCTGATTTTCTCATAGAGTGCAGGACACTTCTTGTAGCTGTCCTCTGTTGCTGTTGTGAAATGACCGTCTCCGTTGTCAACCATTACAGAGCCGGAGCTGCTGTTTGAGATAAGACGAACCTTCTTTCCAATCTCATACTTGCATGAAAAAGGCATATCAACAATCAGCGGGCCGTTCTCAGAGTCAATGGTCAGACGTACACCATCGTGTCTGTTTGCAAGTTTTGATGCTCCGCCTGCAGCAAGAGCTCCAACACCTGCGCCAACCAGAGTTCCTGTTGAATTCTTTCCTATAAGGTTGCCGATAAGGGCTCCACCTACTGCTCCTAAAAGCGTATTTGTTCCAGTGTCATTCCTGTTGGTATCAAGATCAACAGCTTCCATATCAGTAATAGTACCATCGTAGTAGGTATTTACTGATCCTGCCTGTGTTGTTGCATTTGTACAGGCGTTCAGAGCCAGAACAGCCATGGAGCCTAGAGTCACAAGACATAATGATCTGTTGTGTTTTTTCATGTACTACCTCAAAACTGCTATTTAATGTAAATCTAATTGTCTGCTGATTATATTAGCTGTTACTTAGCATTGATCTCAAGATTTGTTAGAATAAAGCAGTATTTTTTATCTTGAGATGCCATGTCACACAAAATAACCTCTCCTATAAATATAGGCCATAATTCCGAGGACAGGATGCTCCAAAGCAGGGTAGTCGAAGTTAAGGTATCACGGCTCAATGACAAAGGTCAGGGTATTGCCCTGTACAATGATGAGGAGATCTATCTTGAAGGGGTTATTCAGGGCGAGGTTGTAAGCTGCTCTGTAGGAGAACCTTTTGTAAAAGGCTCCAAAAGACGCCCAGGAGAGGTAATTAGGATTATAAAACCATCTGCAGACAGAATGTATGATTATGACAGATCACTGCTTTCAGTAATGTCATTTGGTCCTATGACCTATGAGGCAACCCTGTCTGAGAAACAGAAAATGATTAAAAGGGCTCTCAAAACTGCAGGAATTGAGAGTGTCCCTGTTGCTGATATTGAAAAGACCGACCTTGAAAAACCAAGCCGTTATAAGAGTATCAGGTATTTTGCAAAGGATGGTGACAGGATCATAAGCGGTTTCTATAAGGTTCACTCTCATGATGTCATTGAGGTGGATTCCTGTTCTCTCGAGCCTTTGTGGTTTTCAGAATTTAGCAAAAAGATCTGCAGAATTCTTACCCTCTATGGCGCTGATGTATACGCATCAGACGATCAGACAGGACTTTTACGTTCATTGATGCTTCGCGATACACTCAAGGGCAGAATGGCTGTTCTTGTAGTAAGCCATGATCTTGACAGCACACTTGCAGGAAAGCTTGAGGATGAGCTAGGTAGTCTTGTTGATTCCTTTTATCTGAACATCAATGATGATCCTGGCAACAAGGTCATGTCAACTCGAACAGAAAAACTCTTTGGCACTGATAATATCGAGCTTTGTCTGTGTTCAAACAGGTATCTGGCAGGTCCTCACACTTTTTTGCAGGTAAATTACGGAATTGCCAGAAAGATGTATGAGTATGCAGTAGACTGGTGCGGAGAAGACAAAAATGCTCAGGCTCTGGATCTGTGCTGCGGTGTTGGCACAATGACTCTGTGTCTTGCCAGAAACTTTAAGCATGTGACAGGTGTGGAAATAGTTCCCCAGTCAATTGAGGCTGCAAAAGAGAATGCAAGTCTTAACGGCATAGAGAACGTATCTTTCATCTGTTCGGATATTAAGGAGAGTATCAGAAGTCTCTCCACAATGGATAATGTCAGGGCGGTAATATGTGACCCTTCAAGAGTAGGAATTGGAGAGGAGTGCTGCAAAGCACTAGGCAGACTTAAAGGTCCAGTGAAACTGAGCTATATCTTCTGTTCATTAAAGGCTCTTGAGCGCGATATAAAAACTCTTGTAAAGGCAGGTTTTAAAGTCTGTGAGGTAAAAGGATTCGACATGTTCCCATACTCTTCGCATATTGAGACTGTGGTGCTGATGCAGAGGGATCAGAATCAAGAGTAAGGTATTTCTCTGATGCTGTTTTGCAGAGCACTCAGATACAGTGAATGCTCAAAGGGCGCAAATATGGTAAACTTGCACTCATCTTTGTAAAATTCACAAGTCACAGAATAAGCAAACAGAATGATGCGCCTGTCAAAACAGTAGATCAAAAAAAGCTGACATTGTTAAGCTGCTGACGGTATGGATAAAGTAGGAGTTTATTGTGAAAAAAATTATTCTGACTGGTGACAGACCTACAGGTCGTCTGCACGTTGGTCACTATGTTGGTTCGCTAAAAGAGCGCGTCAATTTACAGAATTCTGGCTTATATGATGAAATCTACATCATGATTGCTGATGCTCAGGCATTGACAGACAATGCAGACAATCCTGAGAAAGTCAGACAGAACATCATGCAGGTTGCTCTTGATTATTTAAGCTGCGGTATTGATCCTGAGAAGTCAAATATCTTTATTCAGTCCATGATCCCTGAGCTTGCAGAGCTTACCGTTTACTACATGAACCTTGTAACCGTATCAAGAGTTCAGAGAAACCCTACTGTTAAGGCTGAAATCAAACAGAAGAATTTTGAGACCAGTCTGCCACTTGGCTTTTTCTGCTACCCTGTAAGTCAGGCATCAGACATTACCGCATTTAATGCAACGGATGTTCCTGCAGGTGAAGATCAGATGCCAATGATTGAGCAGTGCTGTGAAATCGTAAGAAAGTTCAATGAGGTTTATGGTCAGACCCTGGTTGAGCCAAAGATTGTCCTGTCATCAAACAAGTCATGCCTAAGACTTCCTGGCATTGACGGAAAGGCCAAGATGAGCAAATCACTAGGAAACTGCATCTATCTTTCAGATTCAGCAGAGGACATCAAAAAGAAAGTAATGTCCATGTATACCGATCCTACTCACTTAAGACGTGAAGATCCTGGTCATGTTGAAGGTAATCCTGTATTTACCTATCTTGATGCGTTCTGCAAGGATGAGCACTTTGCTTCATTCCTGCCAGAGTATGCAAATCTTGATGAACTCAAGGCTCACTATCAGCGTGGCGGACTTGGTGATGTAGTTGTCAAGAAGTTCCTGAACAACGTAATTCAGACTGAACTTGAGCCAATCCGTACCCGTCGTCAGATGTGGGAGGCAAAACTGCCAGAGGTATATGAAATCCTCAAGCAGGGAACTGCTGCAGCTCGTCAGACAGCATCAAAGACAATGGAAAATGTAAAGAAGGCAATGAGAATTGACTACTTTACCAATGACAATCTCTTAAAAGATTAAGTCTTACAGTCTTTTCTCCAAATAAAGCAAAATGCCGGATTTAATCCGGCATTTTGATAATTACAGTTAGTAAAGCAGTTAGCTTTAATCCTTGTAATCGTAAGTATCTTCCCTGCCCCAAGAAGCGATACCATCCTGATTTTCAATTACAGAAGCTTTAAATGATGGTTCTTTGATGCCGCCTGATTTCTGTTTTCTGTAATCGTCCAGCGCAGCATAGGCATATTTGCCTAGTCTTACAATCGCATAGAGGTTGGTCATGGCAAGCAGTGCCATGAAGAGATCAGCCAAGTTCCATACCAGTGACAGTGATGCATATGATCCGAAGAATACCATGAAGACTACAATAATTCTGAATATGGTCATTACATAAGTATTCTTTGTCAGGAACTGAATGTTAACCTCACCATAGTAGTAGTTGCCGATGATTGAGCTGAAGGCAAACAGAGAAATGGTAAATGACATGAAGTATGCAGCCCATTCACCAAGCTGACTTGAAAGTGAGGTCTGAACCAGAGCAATACCGGTTAACTCTCCGCCAATCTGGTATTTGTCTGAAAGCAGAATAATGGCAGCAGAAGCAGTACAGATGAAAAGTGTGTCTACAAATACACCAAAGGCCTGAATCAGTCCCTGCTTTACAGGATGTGAGGTAACAGCGCAGGCTGCAGCATTAGGTACGGAACCCTCACCTGCCTCGTTAGAGAACAGACCGCGTTTGATACCAATCATGATAACTGCTGCAAAGCCACCGCCAACGGCTGCCTGAGGCGCAAATGCATCATGGAAAATCAGAGCTACCACACCAGGAACTGCACCAATGTTCTTGCCCATGATTACAGCTGCAATCACAAGGTAGATAACGGCCATGATAGGAACTAAAAACTCTGTTACTCTTGCAATACGATGGGCACCGCCGAAAATTACCATAGATGTAAGAATACACAGAACCAGACCTGTGATGATCGGATCAAACTCAAATCTCTCGTTTAGGGCCATGGCAATGGTATTTGACTGAACAGAGTTATAGCTCAAAGCAAAGGTTATTGTAATGAGTACTGCAAACAGGGCTGCTACAGCTGGCTGATGCAGAGCATTTTTTATGTAGTAGGCAGGACCACCATGGTATCCGCCTTCTTTGAAAGGAACCTTGTAGATCTGTGCCAGTGTACTTTCAATAAAACCGGTGGCACTTCCGATAAGGGCAATCAGCCACATCCAGAAGATAGAACCAGGTCCACCTAATGTTATGGCAATTGCAATACCTGCAATATTGCCTACACCAACGCGGGATGCAGTACTGATACAGAAAGCCTGGAAAGAACTGATTTCCTTTCCCTTGCTCTTGTGACCTGTTATACCGTGTTTTAATACACGAACCATTTCAAAAAGGTAGCCTATCTGAACAAATCTGGTTTTTACTGTAAAAAACAGACCGATGCCGATAAGCAGGGCAATCAGGATATATGACCATAGAATGTCATTTATCAGATTAACGCCATTGTTTAGATAATCAAGCATGATTGGATATTCCAAATAATTGTAAAAATTGTGAAAAATAGCGGTAAATAAATCATTATAACATCAGTAGGTTACATTCATAAAAAAAGCTGCTTATTCAGGCAGTTCAGTTTTATATATAACGCAGATGCGGTGTGAGATGGCAACAGCAAAGATACGGCTGCTTCTTTATGAGATGACGTCCATTTGTATTACAATACAACAGACAAAAACTACCATATATAACCAAAACATCCGCACAAGGTGAGACAGTGCAAAGAGATTTGACTCAGGGCAGTGTGCTGAAGAACATAGTTGTTTTTTCCCTGCCTTATTTTCTGGCCTATTTTCTACAGACTCTATATGGACTTGCAGATCTCTTTATCATCGGTCTGTATAACGGAGTGGAGAGTACTACCGCTGTATCAATAGGCTCTCAGATCATGCATATGGTGACAGTGATGATCGTTGGTCTTGCCATGGGATCAACAGTCAGCATAGCACATGCAACAGGAGCTAAAGATCAGAAAATGCTTGCCTATAACATAGGCAACACCGCCACGGTGTTTTTTGTCTTTTCCTGTCTTGCAACACTGATACTTGTTTTCTTTATAAGCAGAATCTTATCGCTTGTGCAGACCCCTTCTGCTGCCGTAGAAGAAACCTATTCATACCTCCTTGTGTGCTTTTTAGGTATCCCCTTTATAACTGCCTATAATGTTATCTGTTCAGTGCTAAGAGGTCTTGGTGATTCAAAATCTCCTATGTACTTTATAGCAGTTGCCTGTCTTGCAAATATTGTTCTTGACTATATATTTATAGGACTTTTCTCACTAGGAGCATTAGGTGCAGCTCTTGGCACCACGATATCTCAGCTAATCAGTGTGATGGTAGCTCTTGCCTATATTCACAGAGAACAGTCTCTTAGTCGTGAGAGTTATAAATACCTAAGACCAAGGTCAGGAGTCATTTTGAAGATTCTGAGGATCGGTTTTCCTATCTTTGTGCAGGACGGTTTTATTCAGGTTGCCTTTATTGTTATTACCGTAATTGCCAATATGAGAGGTCTGGTTGATGCCGCATCTGTAGGTATTGTGGAGAAGATCATAGGCTTTATCTTTCTGGTTCCATCCTCTCTGCTGTCAACCGTATCTGCCATGGGTGCTCAGAATATAGGTGGCGGCAGAACAGACAGAGCAAAGCTCACCTTAAGGTATGCGGTAGTTATTGCCATTATCTTTGGTCTGTCAGTATCTGCTCTGACACAGTTCTTAAGTGAGGATATGGTAGGGCTGTTTACAGGTGATGCTGATGTAATCGCATCAGGTGGAGTTTACCTTCAGGCATATATATTTGATTGTCTGTTTGCTGGTATTGCCTTTAGCTTTAGCGGTTATTTCTGCGCCTTGGGCAGATCATCTCTGTCATTTATCCATAATCTTGTTTCAACAGTTACCATGAGAGTACCCGGAGCCTATGTGGCATCAGTTCTGTTTCCATCCACTCTTCTGCCAATGGGAATTGCAACCGTATTAGGATCGGTTCTGTCAGTTGTTCTGTGTCTGCTTTTCTACACAAATATAGAACCTCACAAGGAAAAATAAACTGATGATATTTTCTGTCTTTTTATAACATTCCTGATAAAACAAAAGGTTAGTATCAGTTTGCCATATAAGGCCCATTATATTTTTCCAACAGAGAGAATTTTCGGCTTCTTTGAGAGTATAATGTAGCTTTCAGGAACAGCGAAAAAACGCAACCGCTCCTGAAAGCGAATGCGTCCCCGTTCTTACTGGCTTTCAATCAGTGTAAGGGACATAAAATGACAAATCCACTTTTCCAGAAAGATATCATCTCTATCTCAGAGTTTTCAAAAGAGCATATCGAGCTCATTTTAAAAACTGCATTCGAGCTTAAGGCTCATCCAAGAAACGACCTTCTGAAAGACAAACTTATTGGTGTAACCTTCTTTGAAGGTTCAACAAGAACAAGATTATCATTTGAAACTGCAATTCAGAGATTAGGCGGCAGAGTAATCGGCTTTTCTGATGCAGCAAATACCTCACTTGGCAAAAAGGGTGAAACCTTTATGGACTCAATGAGGATCATCACCTCATATGCTGATGCGCTTGTTATTCGCCACAACAAGGAAGGTGCCGCAAGACTGGCAGCCGATCTTTCACCTGTACCAGTCATCAACGCAGGTGACGGTTCAAATCAGCATCCATCTCAGACAATGCTTGATCTGTTCTCCATCAAGGAAACTCAGGGACGCCTTGAGGATATCTCAATTGCCTTTGTAGGTGATCTCAAATACGGCAGAACAGTTCACTCTCTAGCTGAGGCTCTGTCACTGTACAATGCAAGAATTTATCTAGTTTCTCCTGAATCTCTTGCTATGCCTCAGTACATTCTGGACGATTTGCAGAAGAGAGGAATTACATATTCTGTACATCATTCTCTTGAAGAGGTTATGCCTAATATTGATATTCTGTATATGACCAGAGTGCAGAAAGAGCGCTTTGACGAGACTGAGTATCAGCACATCAAGTCAAAGTTCATTCTGACACCGGAAGTTCTGGCAGATGCTAAAGAGAATATGAAGATCCTGCACCCTCTACCAAGAATTGACGAGATCGTATCTGCAGTTGACAACACTCCATATGCCTACTACTTCAAGCAGGCAGCAAATGGCGTATATGCCCGTGAAGCAATTCTTTCATTAGTTTTAAACAAGGAGATTTAAGATGTCAGAGGCACATTTAGATAACAACAAGTCAAAGCTCCTTGTGGAAGCTATTGCCAACGGAACTGTAATTGATCATATCGCACCAGGTCAGGCAATCAACATCATTCGCATGTTCAAGTTTTTAAGCAAGGACAATCAGCTGACAGTCGGCTTTAATCTCCGTTCTGGCAATCTTGGGAAGAAGGATATCATCAAGATTTCTGATGTAGTATTCTCTCCTGCTCAAACAGAGCAGATCGCAGTGCTTGCTCCTAATGCAACTATCAATCAGATCAAGGATTTTAAGGTAGTAGACAAATACAAGCTCAGATTGCCTCATGAGACTGTAGGCGTATTCAAGTGCCCAAACAGCAACTGCATCACCAATGATGAGAAAGATGCTAATGCACGCTTCAAGATCACAACAGAGGGTGATAAGGTTCTGATGAAATGCCGTTACTGTGAGCGCGTATTTGACAGAAATATCGTTCTTGACTACAACGGTCTTGAGTCATAGGAGAGCGGTACTTACATAAGTATCAGTTCTCAAAGAGCATTCGTACGTCAGTATGAATGCTCTTTTTGCATCAGAGGTTCAGATGGGCAGGCTCGATTGATTCTTTAGAGTCGCCAATCTGATTGACTTCTCTGATATATTCAACAAATTTCTGTTCCTTGACCGGTTTTGAGAAATAATATCCCTGAAGAAGTTCCACTTTCTGCTCTTTGAGAAGATCGGCCTGTTCCTTGGTTTCAACACCTTCAGCCACGATCTTTATTCCTAATGTATGAAGCATTTTTATGCAGGCAAGCATAATGGTCATTGCCTGTTCATTACCTTCTTCAAAGGCAGGCCAGATAAGAGATTTATCCATCTTGATAAGATCATATCTGACGTTGGCTATCTGTGAATAGTTAGAGTAGCCGGTTCCAAAATCATCCATTGAGAACTTGTATCCGAAAGCCTTGAGCTTCTCCATGTTCTCAATTGCAATCTTTCCGCTCTTGACCAGAGCTGTCTCTGTCACCTCAAGATTGAAAAAGCTTGGTGAAAGTCCATAGCTTTTTACAGTCTGATGCAGTCTGAATGGAAGACTAGGATCGGAAATCTGAATGCCGGACAGATTAACCTCAATATACTTTATGCCTAAATCCTGCAGGTTATAGTCTTTAGCAAACTGACACACCTTGTTGAATACTTGATCACCAATCTTGCTGATAAGACCGCATCTTTCTGCAAGTGGAATAAAGACATCAGGAGAGATAAAGCCATAGCTTTTGGTATCCTTTAAACGAACCAGTGCTTCAGCAGATTCGCACTTCCCTGTCTGTGTCTCAATAATAGGCTGATAGACAATGTAGAATCCATCCTCATCCACAGCCTTCTGAATAAGTCTTTCAACAGCCAGTATGTACAGACGCTTTTCAACAATATCCTTGTCAATTACCTGAATAGAGTGGTCATTCTGAGCTTCAAACTGACTCTGGCAGAAAGACATCAGTGAGAACAGAGCTCCGGTATCTGCGGCAATCTCAGGGCACCCTATAGCACAGACATAGTATGAAGGCTGAATTGTACTTCCTTCAAGTGAGAGGGCCTTGTCTGATACCTTGTATTTTGCAACCCATTCAGTCAGTTCATCTTTTGACATCAGAATAAATCCGAAACTGAATTCGGAAATTCTGAACACGTTTCTGTATCTGAAATCAGGGATTGATTTTACAGACTTGTCTATACAGTCAAGGAATGTTGTGTGACTGTAGGTTGAGCGTAATGAGGTGGTATTCTGCAGGGAAAAGCAGATTACATAGAAAGGCTTCTTTTCACTAAAGAGCTCGGCAATTGTCATTTCAAAGGCATTTCTTGAGAGAAGTGAGTGAATATCCTTATCCTCATTCTCTTTGGAATTCTCATAGGAAATGAAGATGAACAGCACGATCATAGAAATTGCCAGACTTACAAGTGAAGAGGTCTGGAAGAAGTACTGATAGACAGTAATTGCAAACCAAAGAGCAAAGCAGAATACGACATCATATCTGATTGGAATGCTGTTCTTTTTTGAAGAGAGCAGAAGTGATCCGATTGACAGAATACTGTACAGCGCTGAAATGATATAAGTTCCGCTTACAATCGAGCCGTAGGCGTAACCTGCACCCACGCTTATATGATAATTTATCTTGCCAAACAGAATGCTTACAATTGCGCCAAGCAGAGGCAGCGTTCTTAATGACAGTTCGGTCAGTGTATATGATTTTGTCTGCCTTCCACGAATGTCAATGTATATGAAGATATAAAAAGACATTACAGCTATGGTTGCATAATAGAGCTGATTGATGATTCTGTTGGCAAGAATTGAGAAATTCTGCGGATTAGTCATTGCGAAAAGGGAGATGGCATCAGCTACAACACAGAAAATAGAGATAAACAGGAAACTTTCAAACAGTATTGTTGACAGTATTTTTATACGGCGATACTGAAAAAACTCAATAGTAACGACAAGGAGTACACACAGTGCAACTAATTGAGTACCGTAATGCATAGAAAACTCCGAACAATCATTTATATCACATACACTTGATCCATATTCTATATGGAACAGTAAGAAAAATTACGATGTAAACTCACAAAACGAAAATGATTTACATGTATTTCGTGAATATATTCCTAGTTTTAGTTATAAAGGTGCAACCTCACGTTTTCTCCAAAATTATTTAATTTATCTCTTTACAAATTACTTGAATTTAAAGATAATAGTCGTCGCATTCTGCAGGGGCATAGTTCTAATGGTAGAACAGCGGTCTCCAAAACCGACGGTTGTGAGTTCGAGTCTTACTGCCCCTGCCACTTCCTTAAAAAATCTCTAAAAATCATCCTTAAATTAAGTTTAGTTTTGTCAAATAACCTTTTGATATACAAAATTTTCTTTTGAAAGACTGTCAAAATAAATGTTGGGTAAATTAGAGAATGATCTTGTTATTTGATGATTACCTTACAAAATACCCGTTGGTTATTGTATAGTGTATTGATAGAATTAAGTAAAAGCTAACAATACAACACAAATTTTACCGATCAATGTGTGATACAAGTAAGTTAAAACTTATATCCCAACAAAAAAAATCTCTTTTAATGAATAAATTACTTTCTGTCTTTTGTGAAAGTAATGCTGTTTATTCTTTTTAGGTGTGACTATGCTAAACGACGAAGAAAAATTAGAGCAAGACAAAACTGATGATGTTAAAGCATCATCTAGCTTAGTTTCTGATACTGAAAATTCAGATAAAGAGCTTGCTCAAAAGGATATAAAAGAAGGAGAGACTGCTGATGAGTCTCAAGTAGCTCAGACTGATAACAGTGAAGATATTGCAGATAAAGATAATTCAGAATCTGAAGTCAATCTAAACACTCAGAAAACTGACAGTAAGGTTGCAGAACATAAAATAAAACAAACTGTAACAGAAACATCAATCAACTATAAAGATGCAGTAAGTGATGATGCTGAAACTACTGAAGAACTTAAAGAAGTTGCCAAAAAGATTAAGCATAGTACTGAACTTTCCTTAGTTCCTCAAAAGAAATCAGATGAAGATGCAAGCTTAGAATCTGAAGAAAAGACATTTGAAGCAGAACTTGAAGAATACAAGAATTTAGCTCCACTCGACCCTCAACGTCTAGTCAAATACGCAGCTCTAAAACTCAATGGTCTTAATTGCAAAGTCAGTGACTTTAAATTAGATAAGTCTATTAAAAGTGATTATGAGATTAACCTTATTATTAAGGCAAATTTCAGCATAAATGAAAACATTAGAGAGTTGCCAGGTATTCAGCCTACTGGTGAGTATTGCCATGCATCTGTAAAAGATTATGTTGATTTTAGAAAACGCCTAAGACGACTTATCTCATCAGATGAAAAAGCTATGGAGAGCTTTGTAGATAGATATGCAGCTCAAGATCCTAATAGAGCAGTAGATAAAAAAGATGAAGCGTACCTATACTATCCAGCTCAAGAAACCAGTTATTCGCATCCTTGTGATACTTGTGGCGGTACAGGTGATGTTCCATGCGGTAATTGCTCGGGTTCTGGAAGAATTGAATGCAGACGTTGTAATGGCTCAGGCTTTTTAAATGAGGTTACTACATACTCTGATGGATCCAAAAAAACTAGAAAAGTAATGTGCTCTAGTTGTTGGGGACGAGGCTACCATAAGTGTAAGGTATGTAAAGGTACAGGTCTATTAACCTGCAGTAACTGCCAAGGTACTGCTATTACCACTGAGGTATCAGAGATCACTGGTATTGCAAAGTTCAAGTCGTATTACAATTTGAAATTTTTAGATGGTCTTAATGGTTATCAGGAGATCATCAGTGAAACTGAAAAATCTTTGTGCAGATATCCAAATGAGTTTTTAAAAGACAATTTTGACTTCTCTTTAGAAAGTATCGTTAAAAACGACTTATCAGGAGATTCACCTTTATCTGATGGTAATCCGTACATTATCTATAAAAACACCGGTACCAGCATCATTGAAGATATTTCTGTAAGCGGTAAAACTTACACAATGGTGGGTTTAGGTAATCCTACAGTGCCTATCTTAAGGCCAGCTATTGTCGATGATCTTTTGGCAAAAGATCTTAAGGATATTGAGTTCTTTAAACAAAGAGGAGAACTCTCATACAAGACTGTTAAAAGAAAGTTTAAGCAGTATTCAAAAAACAAAGCTCTAAAACAGGTTATGGATTCGGTTGCTGATCAGAGCGCAACTGGTGAACTTTCAGGTAGCGAGTATCGCAAAAAATTAGAATATGGTTGTTTTGGCGGATTTATCTCATATGAGCGTTTATGTGATTATGAGAAGTACCTAAGGTATATTGCCAAAAATTTAGGACCTAAGCTGACAAGATTAATTTGGTATGTGGCCACAATTCTAGTTTCAATATACAGTGCCGTGTATTTTGAGGATAAGTGGGAAAGATCTTTTGCAGATCATCCATTCTTAGTGACTTTTGAAACTGTCATGTGGTGTCTATTTGGCATATTTTTAGTTGGCTTGTGCTTCAAGGTAGCAAGTGGCATTGTAACCTGGATAAGAAGGCGCTTTATTTCTAAACTGTATCGAAAGAATTCAAAGGTAGATGAACAAACTCCATTAGGCATTTTTATAATCATTGTCTTCTTTGTAACTGTTATTGGTAGTCTATACGGTTTTCTTACTAAGTATGACTTCTTGCCAAAAGGTGAGGGAAAAGTCATAGCAAGCTGTAACTATGTAATCGATGAAGGTAAAAGCTACGCAAACAGCGCTGCTGTTTTTGCAACTGCAAAAGTTTATGGTTGGTTAGGAAAAGAACTTCCAGATTTTGCAAAGCCAAAAGTAGAAACAAAGCAACCTTCTAAAACAGCTACAAAGTCAAACAAAACAGCTAAGAAACGACCTAATAAATCATCTAAGAACTCTAAAAATAGAGAGCAACAGAATAAGTAAAGATCAGTAAAAAAGTCTTTTGCGTTTCTTTCGATTAGATAGAAATGCAAAAGTAGATTTTAGTCAGATAAATTCTTGTTATTTAATTTTCTTAGAAATCAAAAACAAAACTAGTTGTTATCTTAAAACCTACTAAACCTATATTATTAGTCTTGACAAGATAATAATTTGTGTAATGATATAGATATAAACCTATCGATTAACTATGAAATACAGGTCAGAACAGACAAAACTTATCTGACAGAACGGATTGAATAGAGCAGAAAAATGACAGCACAGATCAAAGAATTTATTGAACAGGAATTTTATTACTTTCATCAGCATCCTGAGCTTTCCTATCAGGAATTTGGAACAACAGAAAGATTAAAGGGAGATCTTGAAAAGGCTGGGATAAAGATCATCCCGTCAGCTCTTAAAACAGGACTTATTGCACAGATAGGTCATGGTAAGAGAGTTGTAGCTCTAAGAGCAGATATTGATGCTCTTAAGATTAAAGAGAACACTGATCTTCCATATAAATCCGTAAATGAAGGAATAATGCATGCATGTGGCCATGACAGCCATGCAGCAGCAGTTCTGGGGGCAGCTCTGCTTCTCAAGGAAAAAGAGGAGAGCTTAAATGGAACTGTAAGGATCATATTTCAGCCTGCCGAGGAAGCTCCAGGTGGTGCGCAGCAGGTAATTGATGCTGGAGGTCTTGATAATGTTGAAGCCATATTTGGCATTCATTCAGCACCTATCTTTGAGGTTGGATCTTTAGGAATTGCAGCAGGCCCAACCTGTGCTGCGGTTGAAAAATTCAAGATTGTGATTGAAGGCAGGGGCACACATGCGGCTCATCCTGAACTTGGAAATGATCCTCTTCTTGCAGCAAGTCAGTTTGTAGGAGCAGTACAGAGTATTGTTTCAAGAAATATACTGCCAGGTGATCCTGCTGTCATATCTGTAACACGTCTTGATGCAGGTACTTCATGGAATATTATTCCAAACTCAGTCGAGCTTGAAGGAACCATCAGAACCTACAGCAGACAGGCAAGAGCAATAGCCAAAAAGAATTTTGAACGCGTGCTCAACGGAACTGCCAGTGCCTTTGGAGTAAAGGCAACGCTCTCATGGATAGTAGAAGTTGCTGCAACCAACAATGATGAGACACTTAGCGAGTTTGCAAAAGCTGTGGCAAAAGAGCAGAACCTTACTGTACACAGGAGTCCCCAGTCAATGGGTGGAGAGGATTTTAGTCTGTATCAGGAAAGGGTAAAGGGACTGTTTATTCAGTTTGGAACAGGACTTGGTGCTCCAAATCACAATCCGTCATTCAAAGTTGATCCTGCATCTATATACCCAACATCCTTATACCTTGAAAAGCTGATTGAAAGATATCTGGAGCAGTGATTATGCCAAATCCGATTATAAAAATATCAGCGCTGAATAAAACCTTTACAGGCAAGGGAATGTCTTACAAAGCTCTAGATGATATCTCTCTTAGCATAAATCAGGGGGATATATACGGGCTGATAGGTTTTTCAGGAGCCGGTAAATCAACTCTTCTTAGAATGATAAATGCTCTTGAGAAACCGGATAGCGGAAAGATTGAAATAGAGGGCACCGACATAGTCGGACTTTCTGACAGTAAGCTTCGTTCTGTCAGAAAGCAGATAGGCATGGTTTTTCAGGAGTTTAATCTTTTAGAGAGCAAAACAGTCCATGACAATATAGCAATTGCTCTGAAGATTAACCGCTTTGACAGAAAATCAATAGACAGCAGAGTGACAGAGCTTCTGAAGTTTGTCGGCCTTGAAGGAAAGGAGAACTCTTATCCGAGCGAACTATCAGGAGGCCAGAAACAGCGTGTGGGCATTGCCAGAGCGCTTGCAAATCACCCAAGAATACTGCTTTGCGATGAGGCCACTTCAGCTCTTGATCCTGATACTACAGAAGCAATTTTGGAGCTTCTTGACAGAGTAAACAGAGAATATGGAATAACCATTATTTTTGTAACTCACACAATCCGTGTTATCCAGAAACTCTGCAACAAGGTGGCAATTCTTGAAAACGGAAGACTAGTTGAAAACGGCAATGTACTGGATGTCTTCTCAAATCCCAAATCTGCAATAGCAAAGCGTTTTGTTGAAAGTGTTATTCCAAGTGAGATCCCTTTAGGAATAAAAAATGAACTTAGGAAATACAGTGGTAACTATCGCCTTATCAGAATATTCTTCCATGCAGAAAACGCAACTGACGATGTGATCTGGCAGATTAACAACAGACTCAATGTTCACACTAATGTGATGTTTGCTTCTGTCAGTGAATTCAAGGGAGTTGTACTGTCGGTAATTACTCTGCAGATAACAGGAACTCGGGAGGATTTTGACAGAACCTATGACTATATAAGCAGTCTTGGTATTTCATTTGAGGAGGTAGAGATATGATAGATCAGTTTTTCAGATACCTGCACATCTCTCCATCTATGCTGTCTGTATGTGCTACTCAGACACTTTATATGGTTTTTGTATCTCTGTTTATAGGATCATTCCTTGCACTTATTCTATCGTTTCTTCTGGTTCTGACAAGAGAGGGAGGAATTAAGGAAAACAGGACTGTATTCTTTGTACTAAATACAGTGATTAACATTGTTCGCTCCATACCTTTTATTATTCTGCTTGTATTCATACTGCCTGTAACCAAGGCAATTGTAGGAACAAGAATCGGAACCACTGCTGCTCTGGTTCCCCTTACAGCCTTTATCACTCCGTATCTTTCAAGACTGTTTGAGAACTCACTTCTTGGAGTCAGCAGCGGAATTATTGAGGCTGCCAAAGCTATGGGCGCCAATACATTTGAAATTATTGTTCATTTTATTCTTCCAGAAGCTAAGGCATCACTGATTCTGTCAGTAACAATTGGCACAATAACGCTTCTTGGAGCAACAGCAATGGCAGGTGTTATCGGCGCCGGTGGCGTAGGTGATCTTGCGTTGACCTATGGCTATGAACGCATGAATTTCCCTTTAATGCTTTTTACCGTAATCGTATTGGTGATTTTTGTACAGATTATCCAGTCAGTTGGAAATTATCTGGCAAAAAAGGCCAGAGGACACAAATAAAATATTAGGAGAAAATCAATGAAATTAAAAACATTGTCAGTTCTGACACTTGCAGGCATTTTAAGTTTTGGTTCGGCAGATGCCTTTGACAAGGAGCATCCTGTGCTTAAATTCAGTAAGTCTCAAGGACCTTATTCAGAGCTTTTCATCTCAGGAGTTCAGCCTATTCTTGAAGATGAGGGATATAAGATCGAAGCCGTAGATATGTCAGATCTTCTGCAGGCTGACCTTGCTCTCAATGAAGGGGAGGTCGACTTCAATGTAGAGCAGCATACTGCATACGCAAACAACTTCAATGCCACACAGGATGGTCATCTTGTAACACTGACACCAATTCCAACAGTTCCTGCAGGCATTTATCCTGGACAGAAGAGCAATCTTGAGGATGTAAGTGATGGCGATGTAATTGCAGTGCCAAACGATGCTTCAAATACAGCAAGAGCCTATAATATTCTGGCAAAAATCGGCTGGATTGAGCTTGATAAGAGCGTTGATCCTAGCAAGGTAACAAAAGAGGACATCGTAAATAATCCACGCAATCTTGAATTCGTGGAAATGAAGTCTCTGAATATTCCTGCTGTTGCAACAGATTTTGCCTATGTAGTCATAACAGGATCAGTTGTATATAACGCAAGGATTGATCCGTCAACAGTACTTGCTCAGGAGGATGTTGCAGAACATCTTCTGCTGCAGCTTGTAGTGCATGAGAAAAACAAAGACTCAGTATGGGCTCAGGATATTAAAAATGCCTATCAGTCAGCACAGTTTAAGGAGTATCTTGATAAGAACAACAACGGATTGTGGTACGTACCTGAATACTGATACGCAAAGAAAAGGTACCAGAGTGCAAGGTTATGCTTGGTACCTTCTTAGCAATGCCTCATTCTCTATCAGAAGGAGGCATCTGTATTCGAAAAATCATCTGGTCGTTTAGTTTAGGCGATCCTGCAGATCCTGTTCAGGCATTTTCATTGCCCTAGCAGCATCAGCAACAGTATCGCCAAGTAAAGTCTGCAACAAGTCCAGTCTTTTTTGAATGAATCTCTAAGAGCTTCTCTTCAATAGAGTTTCTGTTAACCTGTCTGATATCATTGACAAGACGAGTCAGTCCGATTCTGTATGCTGTGTATAGTTTTTATCAGGGATTTTGGTATTATTTACATCTGTCATGAAGGACTCTTAGAAAAAATGTAACAATTTGACTTTATATCTTCGGTCTGACAGATTATACCTTTATCAGTGGGAGGCATAAAAAAACAGAATGACATGTTTATGTCATCTGCGGGCTCTTTAAGAGCAGAATCTCACTGAAAAAGGAAGAGGCTAATGTTTTTATCTGAAAATACAATGAGTAAAGTTGTACTGAAGTGAATATGATTTTTGATTCTGAACCGGTTGTCTGGAAACTGAAAAAAGGGGTAGTCATCTCCTATGGCCCAGAGCTAGCTGCAAATGAAGCTGGAACTGAGAATATTATCAGAGAACAGGCAGAACTATCAGCCAAGACAGACAGTTCACTGTCAGCTGTCAGATCTTCGGATATGAGAGAAGAACAGATTACTGAAACAGTACAGACTGATATTTCCTTGTCTGCCGCTTCTGTAACAGACAATAGCACACAGGGAACACCTGTTCAGACTCAATCACAGATCGATACAGCGCTTTCTGGCAGAGCACAATGTCTGCAGAGCAGCCCTGTTCTTGTTGATGGCAGAGAAGTTGATCCTAAGGCTGTGAACAGTGCAGCTGCCTCTATGCCCAAGTGGGTATCCCTTCCATACAGACTCAGAAAACACAGAGCGGATGTGTTTGTAAAAGCAACATCAGCTGTTCCTTTTGCTCAGAGTCTTTTTAACTATTTAAGGACAAAGGGGCTTGACGTAAAAGACTATGATGAGTCGGTAAACTACCTGCCAAGTGACATTCTGCTTCTTGATAATACCGATCTTGTAAGGCAGGGGACTGTTATAGTCCTTCAGGAAGGTAAAAGAGCGGTGTGGGATAAGCTCCTGTCAGAGTTTGGGGATAGACTCAAGTGATGGTTAATGAGCGTTTTTATGTAAGGGTACTTACTCTTGAGGATATAGGACTTTTGCCTCAGATAGAAAAGATTGAGTACAGAACACAGAAAAATGCCTGGTCAGGACAGTCTCTTAAAGAATGCTTTGACGACAGTTATATTCTGTTAGGTCTTTTTGATACACAGAAACTCATTGGCTTTTCTCTAATCTACAATACCCGTTTTACCAATGATCTTCTGACAATAGGTGTTGATCCTGACTATCAGGGGAGAAAGCTTGGAGCTCTGCTTTTACAGCGTACTCTTGAAAAGGCAGTTGCAATTGGTGATGAAGAGTGCTTTCTGGAAGTTCGTGTCAGCAATACAGTTGCACAGAATCTTTATACCAAATTTGGCTTTAAAAACGTGGGACTTAGAAAGGAGTACTACAATCCTGTCGGAGACGAGCCTGCCGAGGATGCCTACACCATGAGTCTTATCAATATAAAAGAGCAGCTTGAAAGGATGAAATAGCAGAACCGAACTTTTCAGACATGGCAGTACTGATAATAGTCAAATTCTGCCAACTGTTCAGTTTATTTTGTAAAGATTTTCAGAGCAGTCAGCAGATCTTCCCCTCAAAAAAATTGTGCTCAGGTGTACATTTCTGTGTATTTTCTATTTTTCTGTTAAAATTTAAACGGTTACATTTGTTTTCTGCACTAAATAAATGCGAACGGTATTTACTGATAAATTTCTTTAAATAATAAATAATTTACTTAAATATCAATAAGTAGAATGCAAAAATTGCAAAAAAAACACCATTTTTACTCATTTTTACGTCTTAGGCATATAGAAAACTCAATTTAAAAACTATAATACAATAGTAACTAACTAAGACGTTCGTCTTGATTAATTTATTCTAATTAGGCCATGTATGTGTGGCTTTTTATTAACAGGGAAATGCGATGCTTATAGGTATTCCTAAAGAGAGTCTGCACGGTGAGACCCGAGTTGCTGCAACTCCTGACACTGTCGGCAAACTTTTAAAATTAGGCTTTGAGATTATCGTCCAAAGCAATGCTGGTGCTCTTGCAAGTTTTGATGACTCTGCATATGAGAAAGCTGGTGCAAAAATTGGTAAGGAAAAGGATGTCTTTGCTTCAGACATCATTTTCAAATTAAATGCTCCAACCGATGCTGAAATTGAACTGATGCATGAAGGCCAAACTCTTGTAAGTTTTATCCGTCCTGCACAGAATCCAGAGCTGGTTGAGAAACTCAATGCCAAGAAAGTTACTGTTCTTGCAATGGATATGGTGCCACGTATTTCCCGTGCACAGTCTTTAGATGCTCTGTCATCAACAGCTAATATTTCTGGTTATCGTGCTGTTATCGAAGCTGCTCATGCATTTGGCAGATTCTTTACAGGTCAGGTAACAGCTGCAGGTAAGGTTCCTCCTGCAAAGGTTCTGGTTATCGGTGCTGGTGTAGCTGGTCTGGCTGCAATAGGTACAGCTCATTCATTAGGCGCTATAGTTCGTGCTTTTGATACCCGTTTAGAGGTAGCCGATCAGATTAAGTCAATGGGTGGTGAGTTCTTACGTCTCGACTTTAAGAATGAGGATGGTGGCTCTTCAGACGGTTATGCAAAAGTAATGTCAGATGAGTTTATCAAGGCAGAAATGGAACTGTTTGCAAAACAGTGCAAGGATGTTGATATCATCATTACCACTGCAGCAATTCCTGGCAAGAAGGCTCCTCTTCTAATCAACAAGGACATGGTTGCCTCAATGAAGGCTGGTTCTGTTATTGTTGATCTTGCTGCTGCTACAGGCGGTAACTGTGAGGGTACAGTTGCAGGTGAGGTTATCACCACTCCTAACGGCGTAAAGATGATTGGCTATACCGATCTTGCCGCTCGTCTCCCAGCTCAGTCTTCACAGCTTTACTCAACAAACCTTGTAAATCTGATGAAGCTTTTATGCAAGAACAAAGATGGTCTTATCGATGTAGACTTTGAAGATGTTGTTCTGCGTAACATGACTGTTACAAAAGAAGGTGATGTAACCTTCCCTCCTCCAAAGATCAGCGTTTCAGCTGCACCTCAGGCAAAACAGGAAGCTGCTCCTGCCAAGGTTGAGCCAAAGAAACCAAATCCAGCATTCAAGATTGCAGCTTTAGCTTCAATCGTTGTTGCATTTATGCTTATTGGTGCATTTGCTCCTGATAAGTTCCTCCCACACTTCACAGTGTTCGTATTAGCATGTGTAGTAGGTTACTACGTTGTATGGAATGTTTCACATTCTCTGCATACACCTTTAATGTCAGTAACCAATGCTATTTCAGGTATTGTGGTAGTTGGTGCAATGGTTCAGATCAGCAATTCTATTCTGATCGGTATTCTTGCATTCATCGGTGTATTACTTGTTTCTATCAATATCTTTGGTGGATTTGCAGTAACACGTCGTATGTTGGCAATGTTCAGAAAACAGCAGTAAGTAGGTAAGGAGATAATTTAATATGTTAGGTTTAACTCATATGGCCTACATCCTTGCAGCGCTTTTATTCATCATGGCGCTTGCAGGTTTATCAAAGCAGGAAACTGCAAAGATGGGCTGTCTATCCGGTATGGTAGGTATGGCAATCGCTCTGGTTGCAACTTTTGCCCATGTTGATTCTGCTGTCGGTATTGTAGCAATCGTTCTTGCAATGATTGGTGGTGCTGTAATCGGTATTTATGTAGCTCGTAAGGTGCAGATGACTCAGATGCCTGAGCTTATCGCATGTCTTCACAGCTTCGTAGGTCTTGCTGCAGTTTTGGTTGGCTTTAACAGCTACATCAAGATGGGTATTACCCCATCAGCTACCTGCACAGTAGCTGCAGACGGTTCTGCTGAGGATGTTCTCAATGCTCTAAACGCTTGCAAGGATGCTGTTGAGCACGCTGTAAGCATTACAGCAGCTGAGCTTAACACCGAGCTTGTCGAGATTTTCCTTGGCATCTTCATCGGTGCTGTAACCTTCACCGGTTCTATCGTTGCTTACGGTAAATTAAACGGTACCTACAAGCTTCGCATCTTCAAGTCAGCTCCATTAACCCTTCCATTTGGTAATGCCTTAAACTTAGGTGCTCTTGTAGTATCATTCCTACTGTTAATCTGGTTCCTGGCAGCTGACAATGCTCCAGCATTCCCACTTTTAGCAATGACAGTGATTGCCCTTCTGTTCGGTATTCATCTTGTTGCTGCAATCGGTGGTGCTGATATGCCTGTTGTTATCTCAATGCTGAACTCATACTCAGGTTGGGCCGCAGCAGCTTCAGGCTTCATGTTAAGCAATGATCTTCTGATTGTTACCGGTGCTCTGGTAGGTTCATCTGGTGCTATTCTGTCATACATCATGTGTAAGGCAATGAACCGTTCATTTATCTCTGTTATCGCAGGCGGTTTTGGTAATGCTCCTGCAGCCTCCAAGAAAGAGGAGGAGATGGGTGAGTACAGAGAGTTCAAGGCAGCTGAGGTTGCTGAGTTATTAAAGAACTCAAGTTCTGTAATCATTGCTCCTGGCTATGGTATGGCTGTAGCTCAGGCTCAGAATGCTGTTGCATCATTAACCGAGAAGTTAAAGGCTCGTGGTGTAGAAGTTCGCTTTGCAATTCACCCTGTAGCAGGAAGACTTCCAGGTCACATGAACGTTCTTTTAGCTGAGGCTAAGGTTCCATACGATATCGTATTTGAAATGGATGAGATCAATGATGATTTCGAGAATACAGATACCGTACTTGTTATCGGTGCTAACGATACTGTAAACCCTGCCGCATCAGAAGATCCTTCAAGCCCAATTGCAGGTATGCCTGTTCTTGAGGTTTGGAAGGCACGCAACGTTGTTGTATTCAAGCGTTCAATGAACCCTGGTTATGCTGGTGTTCAGAACCCACTGTTCTTCAAGGAGAACGCAACAATGTGCTTCGGTGATGCTAAGAAGACCGTAGAAGACATCGTTTCAAATCTCTGATTTCTAGTTAGAGTAACAAGATCCCCTGTGGTGTTCTGCCATGGGGTTTTTTTTTGTAAATAAAGAAATGGTAATGAGTCTGATTATCCGAGCCTAAATCACATAAAATGTGACTCTTGTCATAATTTTTGAAGAATACCGGGTTTTTTACTAAAGATTAGCTTTAAAAAGGTCGATAAGAGTGTAGACGTGGTGAGGAGTAACTGTACTTCACTGTCAAGGAGAGAATATGGCTATTGATTCAAGCGCATTAAACAGCATTAACAATGCCATCGCAAGCTATTCAAACGATAAAGAAAGCTACAATGACAGAATAAACAGGATGCACAACGATGCTGTACAGTCTCTTGCTGCCAAGGCTGTTTCTGTAGCTTCAAAAAGCAGGTATCAGTCTGCCTTTGAAGAAAAGATGAAAACAGCAAATGGATCTGCTGACACAGTAGATATCAGCAAGGATTCACTGGAAGCTCTTAAAAAATACAATTCAAATCAGAATTTGGTGAGTGATGCCAAAAAGACCTCATCTTCAAGTGGCTATACCTATGATTATCAGGCTATCAAGAAAAAGAACCTAGAGAATCAAGCTGCTATAGAGAAAGACGTTTCTACCAGATATGGCAAGAACAGCAAAGATGTAGAGAGTGAAGATAAGGCATCTGAAAACAAGGGAGCATCCGCAGTAGCTTCACAGACTGCAGCTTCGCAGGTAGCATCATCTTCCGCATCTTCTGTAAAAGACAAAGCTGAGAGTCAGCAGACAGCTTCTACAACGCAGTACAGCTATGACTACTTTGCAATGAAAGAAAAAGATCAGCAGAAGGCATCCTCTATTCAGAACGATGTTAATGCTCAGTATTCAGGCAAGAGCAGTCCTGACAGCATTGTAGGATAACAGTACAGTTTGCTGAGTATATAATTATTCGGCGCTGCTTTTTAGGATCACCCATGCACATGGAGTTTTTCCTGCCTCACAGGTTCCTGAGCTTACAATAACCTTGGCAATATCTGCCGAGGTTTTTATTGCTATCATTGAGGTAACATTTGACTCTAAAGCCTCAGTACTCTCCTTCTCATTTATAGAGATTATTTTATCTCCGGTTTTGACTCTGTCGCCAACCTTGACATGTGAGCTCAGACCCTTACCTGTAAAGCTGTCTGTTCCAATTCCATAGGTTACGTAGATTTCAATTCCACTCTCTGATCGGATCGCATATGCGTTGTTTGAGGCGATAAGTCTGGTGATTGTGCCATTACAAGGGGCTACAAGATAGTCAGATTTAGGAATAAAGGCGATACCTTCGCCAATGAGTTTTTCTGATATCACAAGATCAGGAACGTCATCAAGAGAAATGATAGTTCCGTTTACAGGCGCATACAGCTCAAGATCAGCATCATTTTTTGCTTCCTGACTAAAATCATCCTGTTTCTTAAAGAAAGAGAAAAAAAACATAGTTACATACCTATAAATTGTTGATTATATCAGTCAGGTCGGATCCTGAATATGTGCTCATTACTTTATCATACAGATTCAGATCAAAATCAGGATTAATATCTTTTTCTAGATTCAGCCTTTCAATTACAGACTGCAGTTTTGAAATATTGTAGGCTCCTGTCACAAGATATGTTACACCAAGCTTGTAGAAAAATGGCATCAGTTCAGCCCTGGAGGCAAAGCGTCCTGCAACACCTAACAATGCTCCTGCCTCATGGGCAGCTTTTGCAGCCATGACAATCATTTTTGCAAGCACCGGTGTGAAGGCTTTGTCAGGAGGACATGGAGCTGATGCATATTCGGCAAGTGAGCTGGTACCGATTATCATCATAGAGCCCTTGCTTGCTATTGCAGGTGCAAGAAGTACTGCTGCAGGTGTTTCAATCATGAAACTTATATCCATTCTTCCATGAGGAATTTTCATTTCATCAAGTTCCCTAATACATTGGCCTGCAATTTTTATCAGATAGTCTTTTTCAGAAATTTTTGTGACAAGAGGGAATACAATTGTTATGCATCGCTGTGCGCTGGCTCTTAGAAGAGCTCTTATCTCCTTTTTCAGAAGAACTGTTCCTACATTTGCACCATAGCCTTTTAAAGGACCACTCTCGTCCGTTCTTAAATTGAACATTGGCTTCTTATCATCAGCAAAATCAAATGTTCTGGCGGTGATAGGCGCATTCTCCTTAATTGTTGAAAAAATACTGTAGAAACTCTGAGTCATCTCATCCTCAGTAGGCTCTGTATTTGATGAAAGGAATAAAAACTCCGAGCGTAAAAGTCCAAGACCGTGTTTTTTGATAAGCTCGTTACTCTCCTGTCCTATGGCACCTACAGCGCAGGCAATTGTAAGATTGAGCAGAGACTCGTCATTTATCTGATCGGTGAACATATCCTGTCTTGAAATGACACTGTCAATAATATCCTCAGCAGGGTCAACAATTACTATTGAGGAGTTGGCATCTACCATGACAGTCGTGTTGTTGCTGATGGTTGTAGCATCAAACACGCTAAAGAGAGACGGAATATTAAGTTCTCTTAACACCACTCCAAGATGACCTGAGTCATGACCACCTTCAAGTACTACTCCCTTGATATGACTGGTATCTAATGACAGCAGCTGAGCTGGAGTAATGTTCTTTGAAATAAGGATCACATCGTCAGTCAGCTGTGGGAGTTCCATCTGACTGTTCTGTGAGTGCTCAAGAGTATGGATAAACTCATTGACTATGGAAATAAGTTCGTCTTTGTCATTCTTGAGGTCGACATTATGACCAAAGAAGGCATCGAGGTTTCCAAGGAGGATCTTGCTTGCGGCAAAGCTTGCAGAATTACCGGTTTCAATCAGAGAAATGATTTCATTTTTATTGTCATCTGAGGTGATAAAACCTGCTGCAGCTCCAAAGAGATCACGCAGGGTATCCTTGGCAGGATTTCCAATCTGTCTTAATTTCTGAGCAAACAGTGTTGATTTTTTATTGAATCTGTCTGTTTCTGCATCAATATCATAGGCAAAAAGCTCATCCCCAAGAATTAAGGATTTCTGTTTGGAGATGACGAGCGCAGGTGCAACGCTGATACCAGCGCTTATTGATATTCCTGTCAGAGTGTACATATATGCTCCTTACCTTTGCAGAGAGTAGTATTTCTGCATCTGAAGATAATACTTTGTACCTGCACAGACTGCTGCAGGCGGAATTATAAGATTGACAACAGGAACTGCCATTAAAAAAGCAATCATTGCTCCTAGTGTAAATGATGGAATGAGGTTTCTCTTAAGATCAGAGTGCATGGACTTAAAAGAGATCCTGTGATTGTCATAGGCATAGTCAGTATACTGAATGCACCCCATCCAGGATGTAAGTAAAAACCAGCATAAAGGAGCGATGATATTTATAAAAGGGATAAAGGTAATGACAAGGCAGAGCAGGGCTAGAGGTAAAAAGAACAGCTGTTTTCTGCACTCTCGTCTGATGATGCGGGGAATATCTTTAATAATACCGATAAGGCCCAGATCATCTCCCTTTGTTCCATTGAGTATATTCTCAACCCTGTCAGCAAGCAGGCCATAGAAAGGGGATGCAATAATGGTAGCTACAGTTGAAAAGATGTAGCAGCTCATTGCAAATATTGTAATTGCAAGAAGTCCCGTGATTATATAGGCAATAAAGATTAAAAAATCTGGAAAGCTCTCAAAGAGGCTGATAATCAGCGGTTTGATATTTGCATATAGCGCATAGCCGCACAAAGAGAGCAGTATAAGGTTGATAAGAACAGGAATGACAAGAAACATTCTGCACTCAGGGTTCAGTGCAATTTTTATTCCCTGAAACAGATAAGAGGACGCATCTAGAAAACCAATTCTGTCCTGTTTAATCTCACGCATATATTTCTCCTAAACTATATGCGTATAATAGCATTCAAAGGCGTTTAATTCATTGTTTCTAATCTAAGTTTTGATTCTGAGCCTGTAAAGTTCAATATCCCGCTCTGTTTATACCTGCTTTCCTGATATGTTAGGAAAACTAGAGACTGGTGATCCATTCTATGGCAGGAATCAGTATGACCAGGTCATAGCCTAAGGTTAAGGCTAAGGAAACAACAATACACAGAGTATATACAGCATCATAAGACCATCCTCTTTTAATAAGAATGTTTTCGTAGAGCATGAGCTGCACAAGCATAGAGATCTTTAATATGACAAAAGAAGCGACTGAAGCAATTAGAAATATGAATTTATCTAACTTAATCTCCTAAATCAAGGCATATTTTTCTTTGTATATTTTTAAGAATTGTAATGATAGATATGTATATTTGTCATTACATGGACTATAATAAAAGAAAAGGAGAAAAATTATGTCTCAAACAGTTAATGTTAATTTTAGAATGGACTGCGACCTAAAAAGGCAGATGGACACAATCTGCGAAGAACTAGGAATGTCTTTAACGACCGCATTCACTATCTTTGCCAAAAAAGTCTGTCGTGAAAAGAAGATCCCATTTGAAGTTTCAGTAGATCCGTTTTATTCACAAGCAAACATGGAGCGTTTAAGAAGATCTATAGCTCAGATGGAATCTACCGGAGGCACTATCCATGAGGTAAACAATGCTTAAAGCATTTACTGACGATGCTTGGGAAGATTTTCAGTATTGGCTTAAGCAGGATAAAAAAACATTAAAACGAATCCTTAAGTTAATCGAGGATATCGAAAGAAATGGGAATGAAGGAATAGGAAAACCTGAAAGACTATCAGGTGATCTGTCGGCGTATTGGAGTCGGAGAATTGATGCCTGCAACAGAATAGTTTATCGAATAGACGGAGATATTATAAAATTTGTTCAGTGTGGATCTCACTACAGGGATCATTGAATGATTTTTTCTGAAAAACATTTCTGCTTAAAGTTCAACTTTTGAAATATCCAATTCACCTAATATGAGCTTTGGTAACAAAGTATCACGTATTTTTGCAAGCTGTTCATTCTCTTGTCCATTTACAAATATGACGTCAAATAACGAATTGCAATATGCATTGAATTTTTCTATAAGTACGAATGGGGGTAATATGATAGGTTCGGTCTCTATGAATCCTAAGATATCAAGGTTTTTTATACCTGTTGTTCCGTTTTCATACATGAAGAAAACACCTTTGTCATATAGATACTGCCAATAGTAGTATACGAACATACTATAGCCCGATTTTGTTTTCAGAGCTTTACAGAAATTAGTGCAAACCATACCATTATCGTATCGTTCAAGAAGTGATTGAGAAATTGATGCAATCCTTCCTGTTGATTGAGTGGGGCTTCCTCCGGAAATCTCCACAACAACATCACCTGCAACAAGATGTTTTGCTGCATAGTTCTTAGGCAAAATAAAGCGAGTAGGCATTTTACCTTTATTACCACTTTTGACGTCAGGTATGTCAGTGCCTCGAATGCAATAGACCATCTTAGAATTGTTACCTATTGGATAGTCCTTTCCCCAGTCACCCGCAATTAGGCTATCAATGATGTCACTAAAAGTGCCAATTTGCCAAGAAGACGATCTTGGGTTATCTATGAACCATGATTTGAAGATTGATTGAGCTTGTTCTTCTAAATTCTTGTTCAATGACTATATAGTGCAATGGATAAATGATAGATGTTTAGAATTGTTTTTTATAGGGATCATACTGGCTTTTCCGAGATAGAGGACTTTCTGAATTCCCTAGCAGAACAAGCAGAATCAAATAAGAATGCAAGAATTCAGTTTAAGCAGATATCTTTATATATAGAACTTCTCTCTTCTCATGTCATGGCACCAAATTGGGTAATAAAATAACTAAATTACTTGATGATGGAATATGGGAACTAAGGCCAGGAAATAATCGCGTTTTGTATTTTTATTTTAGAGATGAGACATTCGTAATTCTTCATCATTTCAGAAAGAAAACACAAAAAACGCCAAAAAAGGAAATAGATAAAGCCAAACGAGAAAAACAAGACTGGATTGAACGACAGAGGTAATGTTTATGGACGATTGGATCGTATATAAAAATCGGATTAAGTCCACTAAGCCTGAATTGGCTAAGGATCTTGATGAGATAGAGGAACTATCAACTATCATTGGTACTATGATAAAACAGCGTCATGAACTCGATCTTTCACAGAGGGAGTTAGCCGAGATATGTGGAATACCTCAATCTTCAATAGCGAGAATAGAATCAGGAATAACATCTCCTAATCTATCAACCTTGCTTAAGATTTTCAGCAAATTGGGATTACGATTCTCAGTAACATCTATGCCAAATCCTGTTCGAGATTAACTTTGGCTCGCAGTAATTATTAAATTCAACAACTTTCATGGAAAAATCACTTTCAAGTGTTGATGAAAATTTACTGAAGTCGTTCCGTTGTCTAATGCCCAAAATTAAATTTTTAGTCAGATAAATTCTTGTTTATGCTCCTGTTACAGATGTCATATAAATTATCTTATTTTAATTATATAGTATAAAAATTATATTTAAAAATTAAATCGCATAAATCTGCTTTTTGATGTAATGTTGAGTCCTGCTGCACAAAATTAGCAACAGCTGTGTGTCTCAAATGCACTGCTACGCATGCTATAATCAGTAGATTGTGTAAAGGTGGTAATTTTGTTTTGCATTTGGAGTGAGAGATGACACTTAACGATTCTAGTTCCCTGATTTTAATTGTTGGTGCCATTGCTATTTTAGCTTTCGTTGTTCATGGTCTGTGGTTCTCAGGTCGCAGCATCAACAGAAAACTCATCAAGACTTCAAAAGAGGATCAGGAAATTGCAAGTTCCAGTGCTGTTGGCAAGGTCAGAATCGTAAAGCCTAATGATTATGAAGGCCAAAAGGAGAACTTTGTGGACAGTTCTTCTGCCAATGTAGAAGGCGCAGGAGCTGCAAAAATTGAACCTGTAGTGGTAATTCCCACTGAATTTCAGAAAACTCAGGATGAGTCCCCAGAGAGTACCTATGAGCTTA
Organism: Succinivibrio sp.; assembly: GCA_051891035.1. Lineage (GTDB taxonomy): Bacteria > Pseudomonadota > Gammaproteobacteria > Enterobacterales > Succinivibrionaceae > Succinivibrio. Next base: position 68,058 of record JBJFET010000144.1, read on the forward strand.
ATCTGTATGCATCAAATGGCAGGGCATACAGAGGACTTGATCTTGAGGAGCTGTTCAAGAGCTATGGCTTTATAAGGGCAGAGCAGAATCTATTCTGCGTATACGAGCCGGTTTCAGATACTCAGCAGAATGTTGTCTTCAGAATCTGTTCTCTAGAGGCACCATACTCTTTCCCTGTAAATATGGAACAGTATTCAACCAGTTCTTTGGCTCTTTACATGCAGCTTCCTGAAAAGGGCAAATGCTTTGTTTACTTCAAGGCAATGAGAATTGCAGCCAAGTGCCTAATTGACCATTTAGGCGGTGTGATCTGTGATAACAACAACAGAGAAGTAACAGAGGAAAGGCTTGATCAGATAGAGCATCTTCTCAAGAAATACGATAAATCCGAGGAGTAGTATTATGTCAGGAGATCTTGCAAGGCAGGAATACCGCAATCTTGTGGATACACTCAACAGGTACGCAAAGGCATATTACGTTGATGATGATCCTCTAGTTCCTGACAGTGAATATGACAGGCTCTACAGACAGTTAGAACTTCTTGAGGCAGAGCATCCTGAATTCAATGACGATGATTCTCCAACCAAAAGAGTAGGCGGTGCCGCCTTAACCGAGTTTGAGCAGGTAGAGCATCGTGTACCTTTAATGTCCATGGGTGATATCTTCAATCACGAAGAACTTGTTGATTTTGAGAACAGGATGCGTGATCTCACCGAGCTTGAGAACATAGAGTACTGTGCCGAGCCTAAGCTTGACGGTCTTGCCGTATCGCTTATCTATAAAAACGGTCTTCTGGTGCAGGCTGCAACAAGAGGTGATGGCAGAGTAGGTGAGAACATAACCGAAAACGCAAAGACAATCAAATCAATTCCACTGAGACTTACAGGTGAGAATATCCCTGAGTACCTCGATGTAAGAGGTGAGGTCATTATGACCAGGGACGGATTTAACAGATGGAATGAAAACGCAAGGCTGACAGGTGGAAAGGTATTTGCAAATCCAAGAAATGCTGCAGCCGGATCATTAAGACAGCTTGATCCTAAAGTTACAAGTAAAAGACCACTGGCTTTTTATGCCTACTATGTAGGTGAGTGCACAGGATATGAGCTTCCTGATGATCAGTACCACAGACTGCTGTCTTTAAAGGAATTTGGTCTTCCGGTAAATCCGAATATCAGATGTGTGCACGGTCTGTCTGGTCTAAAGGAATTCTATGATGACATCCTTTCAAGGCGAGAGACTCTGAACTACGACATTGATGGTGTGGTACTCAAGGTAAATTCACTGAAGCTTCAGAGCCGACTTGGCTTTACAGCAAAGACACCCCGCTGGGCGATAGCCTACAAGTTCCCTCCAGAGGAGATGATGACCAGGCTTCTTGACGTTGAGTTTCAGGTCGGACGCACAGGTGCAATTACTCCCGTGGCAAAGCTTGTTCCTGTATATGTAGGCGGAGCTACCGTATCAAGTGCAACCCTTCATAATGAGGACGAGATAAAGCGTCTTGGGATCATGATTGGAGATACCGTGGTTGTAAGACGCGCAGGAGACGTCATTCCTCAGATTTCAGCTGTGGTCAGAGAGAAGCGTGACGGCACACAAAAAGAGGTGGTCTTTCCAAGCGTATGCCCTGAATGTGGCAGTCTTGTTGAAAGAGTTGAGGGTGAGGCTGTAGCTAGATGTACGGGAGGTCTGTTCTGCACAGCTCAGCTTATCCAGTCTATT